>NZ_JBEZKP010000001.1:0-106966 GCF_040706335.1 Streptomyces sp. NPDC048389
GATCATGGAACAGAACCGTGGACAGACCATCGGGACCGACACCGGAACCCGCAGGTCACAGCGCAGCCAGTGGCCAGCGGCGAAGGAAACCTACACAGGGCGGTGGTGGTTAGGTCTCTCGTCAGGATCATGCCGCGCCGCCTCTGCCGGACGGCGGACGTCCCCCGGCAGGGCGGGCACCAGCACGACGACCGAGTCCCCGTCCCGCGAGGTGACCGCCGCCTGGTCCGTGACCGGTTCGAGCCGGCCGTCGGTCCGCAGGACGAACAGCACGTCGTGCTGCGGCGGCAGTGGCCGGGAGGCGGGCAGCACCGCGAAGCGGGCTCCCTGCGCGTGCCGGGTCGCCAGGGTGTGCCGGGTGAGCGTCCTGCCGAAGAGGATGGTCCCGCCGGTGTACGGGGCGACAGCGCCGTCCCTGTCGTCCGGGGGGCCGACCCGGTACACCGGACCGTCGGCGCCGCCCCCCATCACGACGGAGGCGAGCGCGTTGAAATCGTCGTCACCGGTCATCAGGAACACCGCGGTGACGCTCTCCGGTCGAGCGTCGTCGACAGCGGCGGCGGCCAGCAGTTCCCCGGAGGCCAGGGCGAGTCCCGCCTCTCTGATCCGGTGCCGCTGCTGTTCGGGCCCCGCCCACATCAACACGTCGAGTCCGGCGGACCGCAGCGCCCGTCCCAGCCCGATCACCCACGGATCGCCGCCGACGAGCAGCGGACGGGTTCGAGGGGAGACGACGACGCCCAGGGCGGTGGCCACCGGACCGGCCGTCAGCGCGTAGCACACGACGGTCCCGGTGATCACCAGGAAGGTGATCGGGAGGATCTTGTCCGCACCGTCCAACCCCAGGTCGACGAGGGCCGCGGAGAAGGTCGCCGCGGTCGAGGCGGCGACGATGCCGCGCGGTGCCATCCATCCGATGAAGGCCCGAGCTCCGGGGCTGAGGTCCGTGCGGAGGGTGGACAGACAGGCGACGAGGGGTCTCACCACCAGGACGAGCACGGCGACGAGGACGAGGCACGGCAGCAGCACGGGGGGCACGGAGGACGGCGGCACCGTGGCGGAGATGGAGACGAACAGCAGGCCGATGACCAACTGGACGAGCGTTTCGAAGAACGGCCGGCGGGAGGGCATGTCGAAGCCGGGCACGTTCGCGACCGCCAGCCCGGCCACGATCGCGGCGACGAGACCGGTGTCGTCGCGCACGACGTCACAGACCGCGGACACCGCGATGACGACGGCGAGCTGGGCGAGCGTGCCCAGGGTCTCGCCGAGCCGGAGCGTACGGAGCGTGAACCACAGGAGTGCCGCGGCGACCGCGCCGCCGGCCAGGCCGACCGCCAGGCTGAGGAGGAAGCCTCCGAAGCGGTACGCGCTTCCGCCGACGAATCCGCCGGCGGCAATGGACTGGAAGACGAGGGCGCCGAGGACGGCACCCAGCGGGTCGATGAGCGACCCCTCCCAGATGAGGATCCGCCGCACCGCGTCGGCCGGCCTGACGTACTCGAGCAGCGGCCCCACCACGGTCGGACCGGAGATGACGAGGATCACGCCCAGCATCGCGGCCACAGCGAGCGGGACGTCGAACAGCACGAGGGCCAGACCGAGGCAGGCCCCCCAGGTGATCAGTACGCCCAGCACGATCAGCCGCACCACGACACGGCGGGTGCTGCCCCCCAGACGGCGCAGGTCCAGCCCCAGGCCGGCGTCGTAGAGGATCACCGCCACCGCCAGCGAGACCAGGGCGGAGAAGTCGGGTCCCACGAGTTCGTCGGGCCGGACGGCGTCGGTCAGGGCTCCGGCGGCGAAGCCGACGGGAAGCAGCACGACGAGGGCCGGCACGCGCAGCCTGCTCGCCAGGATCTGGGAACCCACGGCGAGCGCCACGGTCAGGCCGAGGCCCAGCAGAATGTCGTCCTCGGTCACTGCGGCCTCACCTGTCGGAGGTCCGTGCCGCCATGGCCACGGGCGGTCACCTCTCGCCGCTCGTACCGCCGTGCGGGTCGGTGTCGCTGAGGGCTTCCGGTCTGCCGCGGGTGTCGAGCCGGGCAAGGGTGAACGCCATCGGCGACCTGGCGGGAGGCACCGGTGCCGGGGCGTCCGTCGGGAGGGCGGGAGTGCTGTGCTCGGGCGCCTTCTGCTGTCTGGGACGACGGGTGGGGGCGCAGGTCAGCCGCCGGTGGCGAACCCGGGGAACAGCGTCATCCCGCCGTCCACGTAGAGCGTGGTGCCCACGACGTAGTCCATGAGGTCGGAGGCGAGGCCGACGACGGCCCGGGCGATGTCCTCCGGCTCGCCGATGCGGTCGTACGGGATCAGCCTGAGCAGATCCTTCCGGGCCTCGGGCGTCTCCCAGGCGGCGCGGTTGATGGGCGTTTTGATGGCTCCCGGCGCGATCGCGTTGACGCGGATCTTCTGCGGGGCGAGCTCCTGGGCCAGGGTCTGCATCATCATGTGCACGCCACCCTTGGAGGAGGCGTAGTTGACATGGCCCGCCCAGGGAATCAGTTGGTGCACCGAACTCATGCAGATGATCTTTCCGGCCGCTCGTGACACCTCCGGGACGACCCCGCGGCGCAGGAACTCCTTCGTCGCCTCCCGGGCGCACAGGAACTGCCCGGTCAGGTTGACGTCCAGTACCTTCTGCCACTGGGCGAGGGTCATCTCGGTGAAGCGGGCGTCGCGCTGCAGCCCGGCGTTGGCGACCAGGATGTCGATCGTGCCGAACTCCTTGACCATCCGGTCCGTCATGGCGACGACCTGGTCCTCCTGGGACACGTCGGCCTCGTACGCCGCCGCGCGCACTCCGAGCGAGGTGATCTCCTCGACCACGCTCTCGGCTTCCTCCCGGCCCGTCACGTAGTTCACGACCACGTCGGCGCCGGCCCGGCCGAGCCCGATGGCCGTCGCCCTGCCGATGCCCGAGTTGGCTCCGGTGACCAGTGCCTTCTGACCTTTGAGCAGCTGGGCCGGGATCGTGTCCTGGAATGCGCCCGCGGTGGAATTCACGAATGCCTGCCTCCTCGTCGCCCGGCCGTTGGGCCGTCCGGCCCAACGGCCGGTCCGAGGGTCCACAGAAGCACCGGGCGGCCGGGGAGGCGGGGACCACCGAGGGGCGTTGGCCCGCTCGGCGGACGGTGTTCGCCCGTCCGGAGCAGCCACCGTGCGGGCGTCGGCCGGGCGAGGCCGGTGCCGTCCGTCAGCCGAGTCGGTCGAGGATGTGGTCTCCCACCCGCAGCGCGTTGGCGATGGCCGTCAGGGACGGGTTGACGGCGCCGATGCTGGGGAAAAAGCTTGTGTCCACCACATAGAGGTTGTCCAGGTCGTGGGCCTTGCAGTTGACGTCCAGCGCGGAGGTCGCCGGGTCGTCGCCGAAGCGGACGGTACCGGCCTGGTGGGCCGTGGCACCGATGGGCATGCCCTTGTGGAGGTAGAGGCTGCGTGACAGCAGCCCGTGCTCATGGCGCATGCCCAGCCTGCCGAGCATCTGCTGGAGCTTGTGCCGCAGCCGCGTGAGACCGGCGATGTTGTTCTTCTCGTCGAGCGTGAGACGGATGGTGCCGTCATCGCCCAGAGTGACTCTGTTGCCGGGCTGCGGCAGGTCCTCGCCGCACAGCCAGAAGTCGACGGCGTGACGGGCCATCACCTCGAAGGGCAGGTCGGGCGTGACGGCTCCGGCCCAGCGCGGGGCCTCGCCGTGGATCTGGTCGGCGTCGGACTTCCCGAGCATCTGGATGCCACCCAGCGGGTAGTCCCAGTCGTCCGCGCCGAAGTACCAGTCGTTCACGGCGAGGGTCTTCTGGAACCGGGTGTCGTTGGGCTCCTTCGAAATGGCCATCAGGGCCAGGTTGTTGTGCCGCATGTAGTGGCGGCCGACGACGTCGGAGCTGTTCGCGAGCCCCCGGGGGTGCTGATCACCGGCGGAGGCCAGCAGCAGGGCGGCGGAGTTGACCGCACCGCAGGCGACGACCACGATGTCCGCCGAGTACGTGGCCTCGGCCCCGTCGCCGTGCCGGGCGACGACACCGCTGACCGTGCGTCCCGTGGGATCGGTCTCCAGGCGGACCACCCGGGTGTTGGTGATCATCTCGACGCCGGGATGCCGCAGGGCGGGCTCCACACAGATCACCTGGGCGTCGGACTTGCCGCGCACCAGGCAGGGGAAGCCGTCCACACGGTCGCAGCGGATGCAGACGCTGGTGTGTGCGGCCCGCCCGTTGCCGTCCTGGGTCAGGTCGACCCCGATGGGCAGGTGGAAGGGGTGCAGGCCCTGCTTCTCCAGGTCGTCGCTCAACTGCTGGATACGCGGCTCGTGTTCGACGGGCGGGTAGGCGTACTGCGCGCTCACCGGACCTTCGCCGGGGTCCTCGCCGTGGCGTCCGTGCACGAGGTACAGATGTTCGGCCTGTGTGTAGTACGGCTCCAGGTCCTCGTACCGGATCGGCCAGGCGGGCGAGAGACCGTCGTGGTGCCGGATCTCGCCGAAGTCCTCCGGCCGGAGCCGGAAGAGAGCCGCGCCGTAGAACTTGGTGTTGCCGCCGACGTAGTAGTTCACCTCGGGCGGAAACTCGTTGCCGTGCTTGTCGAGCCAGAACTCCGGGGCACGGTACTTGCTCTTGACGAACACGGCGGTGGAGTCCCAGTTGTCCCGCTCGCGCGGAAGACAGTCGCCGCGTTCGAGGACGAGCACCCGCTTGCCGGAGGGCGCGAGCCGGTGGGCGAGTGTGCCGCCACCGGCGCCGGTGCCGATGATGATGACGTCGTAGTGCGGGAAGTCGCCCACGGCGACCACCGTCCTTGCTCTCGCGGCCCGCCTTCCGCGCGGACCTGACATCGCTCCGCAGAGCGGAGATCGGGCGACTCTGCACCTCTTCGAACGTATACGCCCTTCCGCCGTGCGGCACCCGGGGCCGGGCACCGCGGTCCCCGGCCGCCGGCCCCCTCGTCACAGCACGGCGATCGGGTTCACCGGGGAGCCGGTGGCACCGGGCAGTCTCAGGGGAGCGACCACGCACAGAAAGCTCCAGCGGCCGGCCTGCGCGCACAGGGGTGCCAGCTCCTCGAACTGCAGGTAGTCCATGAGGTGCAGGCCCATGGCATGTATGGCCAGCACATGGACGGGAAACGCGACACCGGCCACGGCGCTGGGCGCGGTGTCGTTGTTGCCGTCCGAACCCAGCGCAGCGATCCGCCGCTCCGCCAGGAGGCGCATCGCGGTCGGATGGAGACCTGCCCGTGCCTCGGCCGCCTTCCACGCCCCGAGCTCCCGGCGTCTGCGGCGATGACCGACCCGGACGAACAGGATGTCTCCCGGCCCGGCCCGGACCCCCTGGGCGGCCTCTGCCGCGACCAGGTCGCCGGCCGTCGCATGGTCTCCGGGTTCCAGCCACGGCACCTCTCGCAGCCGGGGAATGTCCAGGAGCACTCCGCGTCCGACGATGCCGTTGCGCACGGTGTCGAGGGACAGCGCACCCGCGCCCTCGGGTGTCACGCTGTCGGCCGGCACGCCGTTGTACAGCTCGCCGTCGAAGATCACGTGGCAGAGCGCGTCGAGGTGGCTGTCCGCGTCCCCGTGTACGTTCATCGCGAACCTGTCGAGGGCGAAGTGCAGTCCGTCGTCGGCGGTGCCCCCGTCGACCGGGCCGATCATCCGATGGCTCGCGGGGTGCGGGTCGTCGGGTCCGGGCTGTGTCTCGATGGGTGCGGCGAGCGACACCGTGAGCCCGGTGCGGATCTCGGCGGCGGCCGCCGCGACACGCTCGGGGGTCAGGTGGCCCAGGGCACCGCGGCGGTCCGCCGGGCCTCGCGAGGTGTCCCCGCGCAACTGTGCGTACAGGGCACGGAAGACCTCCTCGGTCATGCCTCGGCCGTCCGGTGCCTTCCTCGGCGCGGTCATGATGCCTCCCGGGAACGCGGACTTGACCGCGGGACGTGATGGGCGCGCGGTTCCAGGGCCGTGAGGTCCGTACCACCGCGGAAGGCGTCCGGCGGACATGACATGGCTCCACCTCTCGTGCCGCACGGCGGTCGCGGCACGGCCGGTGCGGAGGATCGCGCTGAGCCGGTCCGCCTCCTCCGGCTGCGTGCGCCCGTCGGAGGAAGCGGCTCGCGGACTCGGTTCCGTCATGAGGCCGTCACTTCCCGGTCTCCGGGTCGGCGCCACTCCTCACGCCACTCCTCACGAGCGGACCGTGGTCCGGGCGCACCGCCGCCGCTGCTCTGCGTCCGCGTGGCGGCGTCGGGGGCGGACGGCCCTCCGGGCCATTCCAGCACCCCGCGCGGGGCCCCGCATTTTCTGGCATCGAGTGTTCCCGTGGCCCGAGCCGGTGCTCCCGTGGCCCGAGCCGGTGCTCCCGTGGCCGGTCAGGGCACTAGTTCACGCCGTGCCCCTCCGCGATCCGCTCGACGCGCTCCGCGAGCTCGAAGTCCCGTTCCGTGAGCGCGTTCACATCGTGGGACTGGACGGTGAGGGCAACCGTGTTGTAGCCGAGAGTGAGGTCCGAGTGGTGGTTCAGCTCCTCCTGGATCTGGGCGATGTGCGCGACCATGGCGGTGGCCGCGAAGTGCGAGTCGAGGCGGTAGGAGCGGGCGATCCTGTCCCCCTCGAGGGACCAGCCGGGGAGTTCCCGGAGCCGGTCCTCGATCTCCTTCTGCGACAGCGACTCGGTGGGCATGGCCGGCTCCTTCCATGAGGGGGCGTCGGGACGGGGTCACCATAGATCCGATGCCCGGTAAATCGGATGCCCGCACCCGGCCACGCTGTGTACGTTCCACCGAGTGGAACCATTGACCGACAAACAGATCCGCGCGTCCTTCGTGAACTGCACCAAGGGTGAGGCCACCCGGATGCGCCTGCCCGCCGACTTCGCCGAACTGCCCTGGGAGGACCTGGACTTCCTCGGCTGGGTCGACCCGGGCGCCCCGCTGAAGGCACACCTGGTGCTGCCGCGGGAGGACGGGCCGACCGGCATCACCCTGCGGGTCCCGTCCGCCGGACGGACCAGTGCCCTGAAGTCGAGCATGTGCCAGGCGTGTCTCACCGCCCACGCCGCCTCCGGCGTGACACTGTTCGCGGCGCCGCTGGCGGGTCCCGCCGGGCGCGAGGGGAACACGGTGGGCACCTATCTCTGCTCGGACCTGGCCTGCTCGCTGTATGTGCGCGGCAGACGGCAGCCCAAGCTGCGGCACGGGCGGTACGAGGAGAACCTGACGCTCGAGGAGCAGATCGCCCGCACCATGGGCAATCTGTCGGCATTCGCCGACAAGGTGCTGGGTCGGCGCTGACACCGACGCCGCCGGGCGAGCGGCGCGGCGCCCACGAGGCGCGGGCTCAGCCCCCGGCGGACAGCACCTGTTCGATGGTGTCGGCCTGTGCCGCCGGCTTGTCCGGCCGGTGGCGCACGACCCGCGCGAAGCGCAGGGCGACCCCGGCCGGGTAGCGGCTGGAGCGCTGCAGTCCGTCGTAAGCGATCTCCACGACGAGTTCCGGCCGCACCCGTACCGTGAAGCCGTCGTCCTCGACGGCGAGTTCGCGCAGGGTCTCGGTCTGCCGGCGCAGCATCTCGTCGGTGAGCCCCTTGAAGGTCTTGCCGAGCATCACGAAGCCGCCGTCCGCCGCACGGGCGCCGAGGTGGAGGTTGGACAGCAGCCCGGTGCGCCGTCCGTGGCCCCACTCGGCGGCCAGGACCACAAGGTCCAGCGTGTGCACGGGTTTGACCTTCAGCCAGGAGCGCCCCCGGCGCCCGGCGCTGTAGGGCGCGTCGAGTGACTTCACCAGGACGCCCTCGTGACCGCGGTCCAGGGTCGCGGTGAAGAACTCCTCCGCGGCGGCGACCTGCTGCGCCGCGGCAGGGTCGTCGACGACGACGCGCCGCACCCGGGTGGGCTCGGGGACGAGCCGGGCGAGGATCGCGTGCCGCTCGTGGCCGGGCAGGTCGAGCACCGGCTCCCCGTCGGCGGCGAGGACGTCGAAGTACACCGGGTACAGCGGCAGCGAGGCACGGGCCGCCTCGACGTCGAGGCGCGAGCCCACGCGTGAGGCGATGTCCTGGAACGGTACGGGCCGGCCGTCGGCGGCCATTCCGATGACCTCGCCGTCGAGGATGAACCGGTCGCCGGTCATCTCGCGGGCCCGTTGGGCCACTTCGGGCAGCCGGTCGGTGATGTCGTCGAGGGACCTGGTGCAGATCCGGACATCCGTTCCGGCGCGGTGCACCTGGACGCGGATACCGTCGAGCTTCTCCTCGACGGCACAGGGGGTGCCGAGCGCCGCGACCGCCTCGGTCACGGACTTCGCGCTGTGCGCGAGCATCGGCTGCACCGGGCTGCCGACCCGCAGCCGGAACCGTTCGAGCGCCGCCGGCCCCTCGGCGAGCAGCGCCGCGGCCACCCGGGGCAGCGAGCCCTCCAGCATGACGGCGCGGCGCACATCGGCCGCCGGGGCACCCGCCGCCTTCGCGACCGCTTCGAGCGCGACGGCGTCCAGTGCTCCCTGCCGCACCTCTCCGGTGAGGAGCCGCAGCAGGAACTGCTGCTCCTCGGCGGTGGCCGCTGACATCAGCCGGTGGAGGCGGCTGCGGCGTTCCGCCTGGGCACCGGGGCCGGAGACCCGGGCGAGGGCGGCGAGCGCGGCATCGGTCCCTCCGACGGTGAGGGCCGGTACGGAGGCGGGCGGCACGGGCTCCTTCAGGAGGCTCCAGCCGATTCCGATACGGCCCTGCGGCACCCGTCCGGCGAGGTAGGAGATGACGAGCGCGACGTCCTCCGGCCATGCCTCCGTGAACAGGTCCGCCAGCGCGGCGATCTTGCGCGAGCGGGCGGAGGTGGCGGCGACCTCGCGGGAGACTTCGGCGACGCGGGCGAGCAGCATGCGGCCATCGTGCCCCGGCCGTACGACGCACGCACCCCGGCACGGCGTCCGCCGGACCGGCCCCGCGCGGCGTGCGGGCACCGACCGTGCGCGGCTCTCCACGAGCGCCCGCTGTGGCCGGGTACGGTCTCCCCACGGTTCACCCAACTCCCCTAGCCTTCCGTCGACTTGAGCCCGCCCGGCCGCGATCCGCCGGACGGGCCCACCTTTCGACTCAAAGGCAGGGACCCCCATGGGCACGCTCTCGCGCGCCGCTGTGACGACGACCGTCGCGGCCGGACTGCTCTCCCTCGCGCTCGCCCCCGCGCAGGCGACCACCACCGGCCGGGCGGACACGGGGCAGCTCCCGTACTCCTCCACCACCGGGGTCGGCGTCCACAACGCATACGAGAAGTCGAAGTACCCCTATTTCGCGGACGCGCTCGACTCGGGCGCGGCCATGCTCGAGATCGACGTGTGGACCAACGCCTTCGGCCGGTCGTGGCGGGTCTCGCACGGCAATCCGGTCGGGAACGACAACAACTGCGTGAACGCGTCGGTGGCCGCCGAGCTGCGCGGCAAGGCGAGAAACCAGGATCTCGGCGGCTGCCTGGCCGACATGAGGGCCTGGCACGACGCGAACCCGGGGCACCGGCCGATCCTGATCAAGCTGGAGCTCAAGGACGGCTTCCAGGGCCGTCAGGGCCGCGGCCCCGCCGCCCTGGACGCGCTGCTGACCGCGCGGCTCGGCGACGCCCTGTACCGGCCGGCCGATCTGGTCCGCGGGCATCAGGACCTCGACACGGCCGTGCGGGCGGACGGCTGGCCGGCGCGCTCGGTGCTGGCGGGGAAGTTCCTGGTCGAGCTGATCCCGGGCACGCTGGAGGAGGACAACCCGTTCGACTCCCTGTGGACGGACCGCGAGTACGCGACGCATCTGCGCGACCTCACCGCTGCGGGCCGCCTCGGCGAGGCGGGCGCGTTCCCGGCGGTGCACCACGCCGCGACGGGCGACCCCCGCGGCCGCTACGCGGACGCCTCGATCCGTCCCTGGTTCGTCGTCTTCGACGGGGACACGGCGGCGTACGCGGGCGGGTGGATCGACACCGCCTGGTACGAGCGGAACCACTACCTCGTCGTGATGACCGACGCGCACGGCGTCGCCCCGGCGATCGACGGCACGAACCCGACCGGGCAGCAGGCCCGTGACCGCGTGTCGCTGCTGGCGGGTCGGCACGCGAGCGTGGTGTCGGCCGACTGGTATCCGCTGCCGTCGGTACTGGGCTCGGTGGTCGTGAGAGGCGGAGCATGACCGAGCACACGACCTGTGTCCGGAAATCGCCCATCAGCCGGTAACTGGGCGTAACGCGCATCACAGCCGACCCTGGGCGTTTCCCGGAACGCCACCGAGTGGTTTATCGTTCATCTACACGTGGGTGCGGACGGGGCACTGCCCCCCGGGCCTCGCCATTCGCCCGCAGGGAAGATCGCCCGATCCGAGCCCTGTGGGAGCGCTCCGCCGAGAGGCGGCCGCAGCTCGCACCCACGCCCTGTGACCGCCCCGGCCGGAAACCCCCGTCCGGCCGGGGCTCGCTCCCTTCCGCCCCCGCCGCCACTTCCGCCCCGGCGGCGATGCCGGGCGGGCCGGGCCGCATCCCCTACCCGCACGTAACCAGCCAGGTGTCCCGTTTGTGGCGATTTACGTTGGCGCAAAAGCCTAGCCATCCTGGCGCAATCGTTTCAGTCTTGGTGATGCAGGTCACACGCGCCACTGGCGTCGCTGCACAGGCTCGCCTGCCCGTGCCGACGTACGTGCACGAGAGCGGATCCGCACAGCAGCAGAGGAGCGAGCGATGTCATCGACCATCGAGCAATCCGTCCGGGCCCGCCTCATCAGCGATGTGCCCCACCCCCTGGCCGTCCCGGTACTCCTGCGCTACAGCGACACCGACCCGTTCGCCGTGCGTATGGTCTTCCCTCCGGAGGCGTGCCTGAACGACACCGGCGTGACCTGGACCTTCGCCCGCACCCTGCTCGACGCGGGGCTGCGCGCCCCGTCCGGGGACGGCGACGTGCACATCTGGCCCTGCGGACGGGTACAGACCATGATCGAGCTGCGTTCGCCGGAGGGCGTCGCGCTGCTCCAGCTCGACACGGCGAGCCTGCGCCGGTTCCTGGTCCGCTCCTACGCGACCGTCCCGGCGGGCAACGAGGCGGCCGCCCAGGACATCGACCGGGCGCTCGCCGCGCTGCTGGGCAACGCACGGGGCTGAGGCGCCGGCGGGCCGAGTCCGTAATAACGTCTGGCCATGACAACTGCCGTGCCCGGTACCGGGGTCGGTCCTCTGCTGCGCCGCTGGCGCGAGGAGCGCCGGATCAGTCAGCTCGAACTGGCCCTGCGCGCCGACTCCTCGGCCCGCCACATCAGTTTCGTCGAGACGGGCCGCTCGCGCCCCAGCGAGGAGATGGTCCTGCGTCTCGCCGAGCATCTGGACGTGCCGGTGCGCCAGCGCAACTCCCTTCTGCTGGCGGCCGGTTACGCCCCCCGCTACGCCGAGACGCCACTGGACGACCCGGCGATGGAGGGGCTGCGCGAAGGCATGGAGCGGCTGCTCCAGGGCTACGAGCCGTACCCGGCGCTGGTCGTCGACGGTGCGTACAACGTGCTGGCCGCCAACCGGGGCATCGCGATGCTGCTCGACGGTCTGCCGGAGCACGTGCTCACCTCGCCGCTGAACGCCATGCGGATCACCCTCCACCCCGAGGGCCTCGCGCCCAGGATCCGCAACCTGCCCGAGTGGCGCGGACACCTGTTGGAGCAGATGGAGCGGCAGATGGCCCTGGCCCGCTCCGACGCGCTGCGCAGGGTGTACGACGAGGTCGCCGCGTATCCGCTGCCCGAGGGAGCCGGTGACGAGCGGAGCGTCGCGCCGGGCGAGGCACCGTACCCCTACTTCGCGCTGCCGCTGCGGATCGAGCACGAAGGCCGGACGCTCTCCTTCGTGTCGTCGATCGCGACGTTCAACACACCTCTGGACGTGACCGTCGCCGAGCTGGCCATCGAGACGCTGCTCCCGGCCGACCCGGCGACGGTGAAGTACCTGCGGTCTTTCACGCCGTAGCGGTGACGCGCAGGGCCGACCACTGCAGGACGGCGAAGCCGGCGACGGCCAGCGCCTGCAGCACGGTCCACACCGCGCCCACCGCGGTGGGGTCGAGCCACAGCGCGAGGGCGACGACGCTGACGACGGACCACAGGATGTTGGCGTCCACGACGAGCGTGACACCGGCCCGCGGCGGCCGGGGACGTGCGGCGAGCAGGCCCACGGCCAGGCCGTAGGCGACGAGGAAGGCCCCGAGGCCGAGGAGGAGCGTGCCGTCGACGCCGAGCAGCCGCCCGAGCGGCCCGGAAACCGCGGCGTACGCGACGCCGTTGGCACCGGTCACGACGGCGTCGGCAGCAAGGAACCGGCGCAGCATGGTCCGCGGCTCGGTGGTGCGGGAGATTCCGGTGAGCAAGGTCGTGGACATGGCGGATCAGCCTCCGTCGAGGTGTACGGGCCGTTCGTGGACCCGGGCCCCGGGCGGAGTGCGCCGCCCGGGGCCCGGTGACCCCAGACTGCCGCGCACCCCTGCGCCCGTCGATGACGCCCGAGGTAATGGCCCTCAGGCGTATGCGACGGCCCCGAGTCATCTCGGTGGCCCCGTTGCCGCAGCCGGTACCGAGCGCCGTCAGGGGGCCTCCGGCACCCCGTCCGGGGCGTCCGGCGACAGATGAGCGCCGCCGTCGACCGGGTTTTCCTCCTTCGCGGTGCCCTCCGGCAGGGGAACCCTCACCGACCCGCTCGGTCCCTGCGGCTCCTCGCCCTCCCGCAGCCACCGACGCAGCACCCGGTGCACCTGCTCCGCCCCGATCAGCTCGCCGCCGACGGCCGTCGGCGGCGAGACCAGATACGGCGACAGCAGGAACGCCTGCGACTGCTCCCCGCCGAGCCCGCCGTGCGAGCCGATCTGCTCCTCGAAGGCGTGCACCACACCGGTCTGCGGGTCGTGCATCGAGTTGACCATGATGTCGGCGACGTGCGGGAACGAGTCGGTGCGCCGCACGGCCTCGGCCGCGCCCGGCCCGAAACCGGCGAGCGGTCCGTCGTCGTCCTTCAACGCGTCGACGGGCACCTCCGCTCCGTCGGCGCCGAGCACCACCGAGCCGTGCTCCTCGCTGCGCACCAGCAGGAAGCCGACGCCGGGGTGGTTGGCCACCGTGCCGAGCAGCGCGGGGTGGCGGCGCCGGATCTCCTCACAGCTCATCCGGTACGGCACGTCGGGGAACGAGATCAGCGCCAGATTCCCCGAGGCCAGCACGATCGGGTCGTGCCCCGACGCCGGCCGCTCCTCCTCGCCGTCACCGGCCGGCTGCCTGTGCAGCGCCGTCCGCAGGGCGTCACGGGCCGCGTCCCTGGCCTCCGCACCGCTCTTCGAGCGCTCCGCCCGCCGCGACACCGGCAGCCCGCACCCGGCCCGCACCAGGTCCTTCAGGGTCAGCCCGTACGCCCCCTCGAAGGTCTCCCCCGGGCTCTGGCCGTGGTCGGAGAGGAGCACGATCCGGTAGGGGCGGGGCGCGTGCTCGGCGACCTTGGCGATCAGTGCGATCGAGCGGTCCAGCCGCTCCAGCACGGCCATCGCGTCCGCGCTGTGCGGCCCGGAGTGGTGCGCCACCTCGTCGTAGGCGACCAGGTCGGCGTAGACGGCCCGGCGTCCGGCGAGCATGTCCCCCATGACGGCGGCGACCACCACATCGCGCTCGACGACCGTCGCGAAGGCCCGGATGAAGGGGTAGAGACCGCCGCGGCCGACCCGCGGCGTGTCCCCGCGGAGCCTGGCGCGGGTCGACTGCCCGACCTCCCGGCCGACCTCGGCGACGAACGACAGCGCGGTACGGACGGCGTTGGCCGGGTCGGAGAAGTACGCGAAGTACCCCGCCCGGGAGCGGTTGCCCCTGCCGCGCCTGGCCGCCACCGACAGCACCAGGGCCAGTTGGCCGGCGCCACCGCTGAAGAGGTTGCCCCGGCTCGCGCCGTCCACCGTCAGCAGTCCGCCGTCGCCGGTGCGCGCGACGGCCCGCCGCTGCAGTTCGGCGGCGCTCGCCGGGCGGTTGCTGACCACGATCCGGCGGGTGTCCTTCTCGTACCAGCGGAAGGCGGGCACGTCGTGGTTGGAGCCGTGCAGGATGCCGAGCTGGCTCGCACCGGTCTGGCTGGACCAGTCGGTGCGCCAGCACGTGAGCCGGTGCGTCGCGCCGGTCCAGCCCGCGACGGTCGGCATCACCCCGCTGGCGGCGGCGGCGCGCAGCACCTCGTGGCCGACGCCGTCGAGCTGCAGGAAGACCGTGCCGGGCGGGCCGGAACGGGCGTGGGCGGACTGGCGGCGGCCGCGGCGGTGGGCGAGCCGGGAAAGTCTTCTGCGGTAGGCGTCGTCGTCACGGACGGCGAGCGCCGTGGAGGTGGCGGAGGCGACCGCCGACATCACGGCGGCGACGACGACCGCGGTCTCCGGGTTCGCCGCGCCGCGGCCGTCGGGGATGAGCCACAGAGCGATCAGCAGCAGGGAACCGTTGAGGAAGAACACGAGCAGGCCGAGTACCAGGGCCGGTACGAGCAGCAGCGCCCGTACGACCACGGGCCAGACCAGGCCGGTGAGCAGACCGAAAGCTCCGGCGCCCCAGGCCGCGGTGATCCCGGTCCGGGTGATGCTGTCGCCGTCCTCCGACTGGAGCCGGAAGTCCGGCAGCAGTCCGGCGAGAGCGAGCATCGTCAGCGTGGAGACCCCCCACACGACGGCCACGCGCACCAGCGCGCTGCCGACCCGGCGCCATCGCCTTTCGACCACGCCTCGTTCACCTCATCTCCGAGCCGGTCTCCAGCGTGGCACAGCGGGCAACGCGGCCGGCTTTCGCGCGGCTACGCTCGTACGGTACGGGCATCCGCAGCGAGGAGGCGTCGCGTGCCGGTGGAGGTCACCTGGTGGGGTCATGCCACCTGCACGATCGAGGACGCCGGGGTGCGGGTGCTGACCGACCCGCTCTTCGTGCGGCGCCTCGCCCATCTGCGGCGGCGCCGCGGTGAACTGCCTCCCCGGCAGGCCGCCGTCGCCGACGCCGTCCTCGTCTCCCATCTGCACTCCGACCATCTGCACCTGGCGTCGCTCGCCCGGCTCGCGCCCGGCACGCGGCTGATCGTGCCGCGCGGCGCGGCGCGTTCGGTGCCGGGGCTCGGCAGGCTGGTGCGCACGGCCGGGCTGCTCCTCACCGAGGTCGCGCCGGGCGACGAGGTGCGCGTGCGGGAACTGCTCGTACGGGCCGTGCCCGCGGCGCACGACGGGCGGCGGCTGCCGCTCGGGCCGCACCGCTCGCCGGCCCTCGGCTTCGTCGTCAGCGGCGAGTCGCACACGTATTTCGCGGGAGACACCGGCCTGTTCGACTCGATGGCCGACGAGGTCGGCCCCGTCGACATGGCACTGCTGCCCGTCGGCGGCTGGGGACCGTACCTGGGCCACGGCCATCTGGACGCGGTCCGCGCGGCGCAGGCGGTGGCCCGGCTCGCTCCGCGGGCGGCCGTGCCGGTGCACTACGGCACGTACTGGCCGATCGGGATGGACGGGATCCGGCCGCACGAGTTCTACGCGCCCGGCGACGAGTTCGCGCGCAAGGCCGCACAGCTGGCGCCGAAGGTGACGGTGCACCGGCTCGGGCACTGCGAGCGGACCGGGCCGGAGGACACCCGGTGAACGCACAGCGGGCAGAGGTGCTCGGCCGGTTGTCGGAGACGATGACCCGGCTGCCCCCCGAGTCCACCCAGCAGGCCGTGGGCTACCCGTCCCTGTTCGTGCTGGTGGCGCTCGGCGCGCTGGTGCCGGTCGTGCCGACCGGCGCGGTGGTCAGCTCCGCCATGGTGGTGGCCCTCCACCAGACGAGCCCGTTCTCGCTGCTGTTCGTCTTCCTCGTCGCCTCGGCGGCCGCGTTCGCCGGAGATGTGACCCTCTACTGGCTGGGGCGGCGCGGCGTCCGCTCCAGGAACGGCTCACGCCGGCTCGCCGCCCTGCGCGAACGCGCCGCGCCGGACCGGCTCGCGTGGGCGCAGCGAGGGCTCGACGAGCACGGGGTGGCGGTGCTGGTGCTCTCCCGCCTGGTGCCCGCCGGGCGGGTGCCGATCATGCTGGCGTGCCTGCTGGCCGGAATGCCGCTGCACGGCTTCATCAGGGGTGACGCCCCCGCGTGCCTGGCGTGGGCCGCGACGTACGGGCTGATCGGCGTCCTGGGCGGGGCGCTGTTCGCAGAGCCGTGGCAGGGCGTCGTCGCGGCGGTCGTACTGGCGGTGGTCGTCAGCGGTGGCCCGGCGTTGTGGCGCCGGTTCCGCTCGACGGGCGGCTCAGGCGGTCAGCACGCGTGATCCGCCGACCGGCAGGTCCCACAGGTGATGGCGCGGCCGGCCGGTGCGCTCCCAGGCGGCGCGGAGCCGCCGCAGCGGTTCCAGCACCGGCTCCGCGGAGAGCACGAACGTCGCCCAGTGCATCGGCGCCATGTTCCTCGCCCCGAGGTCGGTGCAGGCGAGGACCGCTTCTTCCGGGTCGGTGTGCACGTCCCTGAGCCACCATCGGGGGGCGTACGCGCCGATGGGGAGCAGCGCGAGGTCGAGGCCGGGGTGGCGGCGGCCGATCTCACCGAACCAGTGGCCGTAGCCGGTGTCGCCCGCGAAGTACACCGACCGGCCGTCGGTGCCGGTGAGCACCCAGCCGCCCCACAGGGAGCGGCAGGTGTCGAACAGGGTGCGCTTGGACCAGTGGTGCGCGGGTACGAAGTCGAACCGTACGCCGCCGAGTTCCGCCCCTTCCCACCAGTCGAGTTCGGTGACGTGCGTGAAACGGCGGCGGCGGAACCAGCGCCCCAGGCCCGCCGGGACGAAGAGCGGTGTCCGGCGGGGCAGGCGCCGCAGGGTGGGGGCGTCCAGATGGTCGAAGTGGTTGTGGCTGATGACCACCGCGTCGACGGGCGGCAGGTCGTCCCAGCGGACACCGACCGGGGTGATCCGTACCGGTGTGCCGAAGATGCGGCGCGACCAGACGGGATCGGTCAGGACGGTGAGCCCGCCGATCCGCAGAACCCAGCTGGCGTGCCCGGCCCAGGTCACGGCGACGGTCCGCTCGTCCACCTCGGGCAGCGGTCCCGGCTCGAACGGCAGCGCCGGGATGTCCCTCAGCCCGTCGGGGCCGGGCCGCACCGCGCCCTCTCTGGCGAACCGGGCCATGGCCCGCACACCGGGGAGCGGGGCGGTCAGCCGGTCGACGAAGGAGTCGGGCCAGGTGCGCTGCTCGTACAGGGGGCGGGGGCAAGGCCGCAGCCGCGGGGGGCGGGGGCAAGGCCGCAGCCGCGGGGGGCGGGGGCAAGGCCGCAGCCGCGGGGGGCGTGCCGCTGCCGGTGCGGGGTGCTCCGCCGGTCGCTCCGTCTGATTCGCCATCGGGATCTCCGATCAACGCGGTCCGGGTCCTTCAGCTCGTCCTGTCGCGCCCACCGCCGTGCGGACGGCGCGCCATGCTCATCGCAGTTGGTCGAATGCCGCCCCGAGCCTTTCCAAGGCCGCCGCGACATGGGGCAGTTCCAGGGGGGCCGGTGAGGCGAGCGCCTCCAGCCGCTCCTCGTCGGTGGCGCCCAGGAAGGGCGCCGTGTCCAGCCGTACGTGCAGGGCGCCCAGCTCGTCGCCGAACCGGTGTCCGCCGGGCACCGGCATGCCGAGGCGGCCGCTGAGATGGTCCTCGAGCTCCATCGAGTCGCTGACGCCGCGCGCCGCGAGGGAGCCTCGCAGCGGACCCAGGTCGGCGTAGAGGTGGCGCCCCGCCTGCGGGGGCCGGGACACCGCGCCGGCCGTCAGCACCAGGTGGTGGGCGGCGGCCGCGACCCGCGAGTGGAGCGCGGCCGCCCGCGTCGCCCGTTCGGTGACCTCAGGGGGCTCGTCGAGCGCGTGCGCCGCTGCCGCCGCCACGGGGGCGGGAACCACGGCCCCGAGCGCGGTGACGATGTCCAGGGTCCGGGCGCGCCGGGCCGCGCCGCGCTCCCCCCGCGGGAAGCGGGCGACGGCGACCGGCCAGGAGGACGGGGTGAGCGCACCCGCGAGGTCGCTGATGACGGTCACGTCCTCGGGATACATCTCGGCCGGGCTGATCAGCACGGTCTCGTGCGGCTGATGCACCGTGTCGCGCCAGGTCTCGTCGCTGACGATGTGCAGGCCCTCGCCGAGCGCCGCCTCGCAGGATTCGCGCACGGTCTCCGGCGGGGCGACGGTGGCGGTCGGATCGTCGGCGACGGACATCAGGAGCAGCCGGGGCCGGCCGCCCTCCGCCCGTACCCGGCGTACGGTCTCCAGCAGCGCGAACGGGTCCGGGACGCCGCCGCACTCCGCTGGGACCGGCACGTGGTAGGCGGGCCGCCCGAGCAGCCTCACCTGCGGCGTCCACCAGGCGGGGCACGGGCGGGGCATCAGCACGTCACCGTCGACGGCGCCGAGCAGGGCGAAGAGCAGGGACTGGGCACCGGACGCCGCGACCACTTCGCCCGCACGGGTGCGCAGTCCACGTCGCCACCAGTACCCGCAGGCCGCCTCGCGCAGTGTCGGCCCACCGCCGGGCGGCTCGTCCGCCGCGTGCCCCGCGGCCTCCGCGAGTACGGCGCTCAGCACGGGCAGCACGGGCAGTCCCGCACCGGGGGCGGGCGGCCCGTAGCGGACGGGTCCACGGCCTTCGGCGTCCGTCACCGTCATCGCACCCACCTCCGCAGTTCCCTCGTACCTCCGGAAACGCCTGCCCGGTCAGCGAGCCCTCCATACGAAGGACCACGAGCCCTTTATACGAAGGATCGGCCGCCCTCGCCCCGCGAGCGGCCCGTAAGTCATCGTGCGCCTGGCGGGGCCGGCCTGCGTGATGGCAGCGGGGCGGGGTATCCGCCGAACATGTCCGAAACGAACGCACAGGGAGAACAGGCGCTCCGCCGCCAGGTCGCGCCACTGCTCAGCGGCTGGGACCGGCGGCTGCTGCACGCCGTGGCGGCACGGGAGTGGCCGGGCGCAGAGCCGGTGCTGCCGAGGCTGAGCCGAAGCGCGAACCACGGGCTGCTCTGGTTCGGCACCGCCGCCGGCATCGCCGCACTGGGACGCGGCACCCGTTCGCGGCGGGCGGCGGTGCGGGGTGTCGCCTCCCTCGCGGTCGCCTCCGCCGTGATCAACACCGTCGGCAAGCGGTCCGTGCGCAGGGCACGGCCGCTGCTCGACGCGGTGCCGGTGATAAGGCGGTTGAAGCGGCAGCCGTTCACCACGTCGTTCCCCTCCGGGCATGCCGCGTCGGCGGCGGCGTTCGCGACCGGGGTCGCGCTGGAGTCGAAGGCTTGGGGCGCGGCCGTCGCGCCGGTGGCGGCGGCCGTCGCGTTCTCACGGATCTACACGGGTGCGCACTACCCGGGCGATGTGCTCGCCGGCGCGGCCCTCGGTGTGGGGGCGGCCTTCGCGGTGCGGGGAGCGGTTCCGACGAGGTCGCAGCTGCCCGCGCCGGGAACACCGCACACCGACGCGCCGGCGCTGCCCGGCGGCGAGGGCCTGGTCGTGATCGTCAACCGCGAGTCCGGCTCCGCGGGCATGGCGCCGGAGGTGCGGACCGCGCTGCCGCTCGCCGAGGTGGTGGAGTGCGCGCCCGACGAGCTGCGCGCCGAGTTGGAGAAGGCGGCAGGCCGGGGGCGGGCGCTGGGCGTCGTCGGCGGGGACGGAACGGTCAACAGGGCCGCGGCGGTCGCGGCGGACCGCGGCGTACCACTGGCTGTCTTCCCCGGAGGCACGCTCAACCACTTCGCGTACGACCTGGGTGTCGAGTCCGTCCACGACACCTGCCGTGCGCTCGCCGCAGGGGACGCGGTCCGGGTGGACCTGGGCAGGTTCACACCGGGCCCGGGCGGCAGCGCGGAGCCGGGCCACTTCCTGAACACGTTCAGCCTCGGGGTGTACCCGGATCTCGTGCGCATCAGGGAGCGCTGGTCACCGAGGATCGGCAGCTGGCCCGCGGGAGTGCTGGCGGCGTCGCTGGTGCTGCGGGGGCGGCGTCCACTCGATGCGGAGGTGCAGGGGCGGCGGCGCCCGCTGTGGCTGCTGTTCGCGGGCAACGGTGTCTACAAGGGCATCGACCCCACACCGGGCCACCGGCAGAACCTGGTGGACGGCCTGCTCGACGTCCGCGTGGTGCACGCCGGCCGGGCCCCGGGCTGGCGGCTCCTCGGCGCGGCCCTGGCGGGCAAGCTGGACCGGTCCCCCGTCCATGCGGCGCAGCAGTTGCGCCGGCTGCGGATCGGTGGCCTGGCGCCGGGGACGCTGCTCGCCTACGACGGCGAAGTGGCCGACGCGCCGAGTGAGTTGGTGGTGGACAAGATCACGGAGGCGCTGACGGTCTACCGTCCGCAGGCCCTGCTGTAGCGCCTCGATCTTCCGTCCACAACGCAAGACGCAGGTCTCGCATTACGGGACGTAAGCGTAGCGTACTGCTGTACTCGCCTCAGCAGAAGGAGACGTCATGCCGCAGGAGACCGCCGTCTACACCCACGGGCACCACGAGTCCGTACTGCGCTCCCACACCTGGCGCACCGCCGCCAACTCGGCGGCATACCTGATCGGCGAACTCCGGCCGGGGCTCGACGTGCTGGACGTGGGCTGCGGCCCGGGCACCATCACCGCCGACCTCGCGGAACTGGTCGCACCGGGGCGGGTCACGGCCGTCGACGCCGCGGCGGACGTACTCGACCGGGCGCGGGCGTACGCAAAGGGGCGCGGCCTGGACAACGTCCGCTTCGCGGTCGCCGACGTCCACGGCCTGGACTTCCCCGACGACGCGTTCGACGTCGTCCACGCCCACCAGGTGCTCCAGCACGTCGGGGACCCGGTGCAGGCCCTGCGCGAGATGCGCCGGGTGTGCGGGCCCGGCGGAGTCGTCGCCGTGCGCGACAGCGACTACGCGGCGTTCAACTGGTACCCCGAACCGCCGGTTCTGGACGAGTGGCTGGAGCTGTACCGGCGCGTCGCCCGCGCCAACGGCGGCGAGCCCGACGCCGGCCGCCGCCTGCTGTCCTGGGCCCGCGCCGCCGGCTTCACGGACATCACCCCCGGAGCGGCGGCGTGGTGCTTCGCCTCCCCCGCGGACCGCGCGTGGTGGAGCGGCCTGTGGGCGGACCGCACCGTCGCGTCGGAGTACGCGCGGATCGCCGTGGAGGGCGGCCATACGTCCCTCGAGCAGCTCGAGGCGATCTCGGAGGGCTGGCGCGCCTGGGGCGAACACCCGGACGCCTGGTTCATGGTCCCGCACGGTGAGCTGCTCTGCCGGGTCTGACGGCGCGGGCCCGCCCCGGCGGGCCGCCACGACCGCATGCGGCGCCACTCGGCCCGGCACTCATGTCGCCGTGCTCCGGCGTCTGCCGCCCGGACACCGCCGCCACCGGCTGCGGGCGCCGCCCCGCCGCCGGGAGCCCGCGCCCGCTGCGCGACCCGGCCGCGGGCGACCAGGACGAGGGCGGCCCGGAGGGCTGAAGTGGATACGCGTTGCCGGGTTCTGCCGCCTGGGCGGGCCAGGCAGTGGGGACGGGGCCGGGCGGGATGTGGGCGGTCATGACCAGATGGCAGGTTCAGTACCGTCGCCTCGGTGGGTATGCCCGGCGCCGCCGCCGCAGGTGGTCGTCTGTCCGGCTTCGACGGGGCGTTCGGCGCCGTCGACGACCAGGGTCATCCGCCCTGAGGTCACGCTGACGGTTTCGACGACTCCGGCCCGGTGGGGGTGGCCGGAGCACTCCTCGCCCGGCGCCTGCTCGCCCCGCACGCCGAGCAGACCACCGTGCACCACCTCACCCCGGAACAGCCGCAGGCCGACGTCTGAACGCTCACCGGCCTCGGACCGGCCGTCGGTGCCGGCCGGGGACCGGCGCCATGCTCCGCACCGCCCGGGAGCGCCGCAGGGCAGGCGGCGAGACGTCGAGCGGATCCGGCCCGGCCCGATCATCCGCGCTGACCACATGATGGGCAATTCACGTTGAGCGCCGTCGGCGGCATCGGTCCCAGGCACGGGACAGCCGGACCAAGTGCGCGAGGCGGCTCCCGCCCGGCGGGGCGCCCCGACGAACCGCGGGACGCGCTCCCGCCTTGCGGGGCCCTCCGGTCCCGACGCCAACTACCCTCGTCCGTATGGAGATCCTCGGAACCACACTCCGCATCTGCGTCGACGATCTGGAAGCCTCCGCGGCCTTCTACGAACGCCTCACCGGAGCCCCGGCGCTCCGCTTCGAGCGCGGCGGAGTCTCCGTCGCGGCCGTCGGCTGCTTCCTGCTGATGAGCGGCCCCGAGCCGGAACTGGAGATCCTGCGGAAGGTGTCGGCGACGATCGCCGTCAAGGACGTGGCCGACGCGCATGCCGCACTCACCGAAGTCGGCGCCCAGGTGCTCGCGGGCCCCGTGGAGACTCCCGTGGGCCGCACCCTGATCGCCGTCCATCCCGACGGGTCGGTCTTCGAGTACGCCGACCGCAAGCCGGCGGCGGCCTGAGCCTCCACGGCAGCACCCTTCAGCGGACCCCGGCCCGCCTCGCCCAAGGCCCCCCACGCGCCTTCTCCTCCGGGGACGACGGCCGGCAGCTCCGGTTCCCGTCTCCGGCTACACCAGATGACAGGCCACCTCGCGCGCCCCCTCACGTGAGTCGGCGATCCGCAGCAACGGCCTTTCCGTGCGGCAGATCTCCTGCGCCTGCGCGCAGCGCGGATGGAAGCCGCAGCCTGGGGGCGGTGCGGCCGGGCTCGGTGGATCGCCGAGCAGTACGATCCGCTCGCGCCGCCGCTCCGCCGCCGGATCGGGCAGCGGTACGGCGGACAACAGCGCCCGGGTGTAGGGGTGCTGGGGGTTCTCGTACAGGGCCTTCTTGTCGCCGATCTCGACGATCCGGCCGAGGTACATGACGGCGACCCGGTCACTGACCCGCTTGACCACCGACAGATCGTGCGCGATGAACACGTAGGCCAGCCCCAGCTCCGCGCGCAGCCGCTCCATCAGGTTGACGATCTGGGCCTGTACGGAGACGTCGAGGGCGGAGACGGGTTCGTCGGCGACGATCAGCCGGGGGCTGGTGGACAGCGAACGGGCGATGCCGATGCGCTGGGCCTGTCCGCCGGAGAACTCGTGCGGGTACCGGTCGATGTGCTCGGGGATCAGCCCGACGAGTTCCATCAGCTCGGCGGCGCGGCGGCGGGCGTCCCCCGCGCTCCAGCCCTGCACCAGCAGCGGATCGGAGACGATCCGGGCCACCGTCTGGCGGGGGTTGAGGGAGGAGTGCGGATCCTGGAAGACCATCTGGATGCTCTTGCGCAGCGGCCGCATGGCGCGCTGGGACACCCGGCTGATGTCCTTGCCCTCGAAGGCGACACGGCCCGAGGTGGGCTCCAGCAGCCGTACCAGCATCCTGCCGGTGGTGGACTTCCCGCAGCCCGACTCCCCGACGAGGCCGAGAGTCTGCCCGGCGGCCAGGTCGAAGGAGACGCCGTCCACGGCGCGCACCGGTTCCCCCCGGCGCCCGGTCACGGTCCGCTTCCCGGGGAAGGTCATGGTGAGGTCCTGCACGGACAGCAGCGGAGGGGCGGTGGTGGTGTCGGTCATCGGGAAGCCTCCTCTGCGGTTCGGGCGCCGGCTCCGGCGAAGTGGCAGGCCACCGTCCGCTCCGGTCCCTCCCCGTACGCCGAAAGTTCCGGCCGTTCTTCGGTGCAGCGCGCGGCGGCGCGCGGACAGCGCGGGGCGAAGGCGCAGCCCGGGGCGGGTGTGAGAAGGGACGGCGGGGCGCCCGGGACGAAGGGCAGGGGTGCGTCGTCGGCGGTGTCGAGGCGGGGCAGCGAGTCGAGCAGGCCCCGGGTGTAGGGGTGGGCCGGGTCGGCGAACAGCTCGTGGACCTGCGCCTGTTCGGCGGCCCGGCCCCCGTACATGACCAGCACCTCGTGGGCGACACGGGCGACCACGCCCAGGTCATGGGTGATCATCACGACGCCCAGGCCGCGTTCCTCCTGGAGCCGGGCGATCAGCTCCAGGATCTGCGCCTGCACGGTGACGTCGAGGGCGGTGGTCGGCTCGTCGGCGATCAGCAGATCGGGCTCGCACGCCAAGGCCATGGCGATCATGGCACGCTGGCGCATACCGCCGGAGAACTGGTGCGGGTACTCCCCCGCGCGGCGGGCCGGTTCCGGGATGCCGACCTCGCCGAGCATGTCGACCGCACGCTTCTTCGCGGCGGACCGCCCGGACCTGAAGTGCACCCGGAAGTGCTCGGCGATCTGCTCGCCGACCGTGTAGTAGGGGTGCAGGCTGGAGAGCGGATCCTGGAAGATCATGGCCATCCTGCGGCCGCGCACCTTGGAGAGTTCCTTCTCGGAGAGGCCGGTCAGCTCCCGACCGGCGAGGGCGACGGAGCCGCTGACCTCGGCGGCGGCACCCCGGTGCAGGCCCATGACGGCGAGCGAGGTGACCGACTTGCCCGAGCCGGATTCGCCGACGATCCCGAGGGTGCGTCCGGCCTCCACGGTGAAGCCGAGCGAGTCGACGGCCCGTACGGAGCCGTGCGGGGTGGTGAACGTGACGCGCAGATCGCGCACTTCGAGCAGGGGGGCGGTCGTGGCGGCGGTCATCAGTACCTCACCCTCGGGTCGATGACGGCGTACAGGAGGTCGACGGCGAGATTGGCGACGACGATGAAGAGGGCGGCGAGCAGAGTGACGCCGAGAACCACGGGCTGGTCGGCGCTGACCAGGGCGCCGTAGAACAGCCGCCCGATGCCGGGGAGTCCGAAGATGGATTCGGTGATGACGGCTCCGGCGAGCAGTCCGCCGAGGTCCATGCCGAAGATGGTGAGGATGGGGGTCATGCCGGAGCGCAGTCCGTGTTTGACGACGACGGTGCGCTCGGGCATGCCCTTGGCGCGGGCGGTACGGATGTACGGCTCGGCCATCGCCTCGATCATCGAACCACGGCTCTGGCGGGCGTACATGGCGGCGTACAGCAGCGCGAGCGCGGTCCAGGGCAACAGCAGGTTCGAGGCCCAGCCGAGCGGGTTGTCGGTGAAGGACTGGTAGGTGGGGTAGGGCAGCAGCCCGGCGATGCGGATGACTCCGTGGATGAGCATCACGGAGGTGAAGTAGACGGGGAGCGAGGCCGCGGCGACCGCGCCGACCATCAGGGCCTTGTCGGTCGCGGTGTCCTTGCGCAGGGCGGCGGTGACCCCGGCGCCGAGGCCGAGGATCAGCCACAGGACGGCGGCGCCGACGGCGAGGGACGCGGAGACCGGGAGCCGGTCCATCAGCAGGTCCCATACGGGCAGGGAGTTCTCGTACGAGTAGCCCAGGCACGGGAAGTCGCACTGGACGGCGTACGGGCCGGTGCCGAGGGTGCGCCCGGTGAAGATGCCCGTCAGGAAGTCGCTGAACTGCCGCCACAGCGGCTGGTCGAGGCCCAGGTACGCCCGTACGTCGGCCAGCCGCTCGGCGCTGCAGGTCTTGCCGCATGCGGCGGCGGCGGGGTCGGAGGGCAGGACGTAGAAGATGAGGAAGGTGACGGCGGCGATGGCGAGCAGTACCCCCGTGAGGGCCAGCAGCCGGCGGGCGAGGTAGCGGATCACGTACGGCCGCCCCTCGGGTCGAGGATGTCGCGCAGCGCGTCGCCGAGCAGGGTGAAGGCGAGCACGGCGAGGAAGAGGAAGACGCTCGGGATGACGAAGTACATGGGGTCGGTCTCGTAGAAGGCGACGGACTCGGCGATCATCTGGCCCCAGGACGGGGTGGGCGGGCGTACGCCGACACCGAGGTAGCTGAGCGCGGCCTCGGTGCTGATCATTCCGGGGATGAGCAGGGTGGTGCAGGCGATGACGGGGCCCGAGACGCCCGGGAGGATGTCGCGGGTCAGGATCCGCCAGGAGCCGGCGCCCCCGACGCGGGCGGCGTCGACGTACTCGCGGTGTTTGAGGGAGAGGGTCTGGCCGCGGACGACGCGGGCGACTCCGGGCCAGCCGAAGACGCCGATGACGGCGGTCATGAGGACGATCCGGTTGACGTCCTTGGCGACGGACAGCATCGCGATCATGAAGATCAGCGAGGGGAAGGACATCGTCAGGTCCATGAGCCGGGACAGGACCGCGTCGGTGCGGCCGCCGAAGTAGCCGGCCGCGATTCCGGCGGCGGTGCCGGTGACGACCACGATCGCGGTGGCGGCGAAGGCGATGAGGAGGGAGACCTGCGCGCCGTGGACGACTCGGGCGAACAGGTCGCGGCCGGTGACGGGTTCGACGCCGAACCAGTGCTCCGTGCTGATCCCGCCGAAGGAGCCGAGGGGCAGGCCCCCGAGGTAGGGGTCGATGGCGGTCTTGTCGAACTGCTCGGGTGACCAGCCACCGAGGGCGCCCAGCCAGGGCGCGGTGACGGCCATGAGAACGAAGAGCAGGACGAGGCAGAGGCTGACGCGGACGGCGGGGCGGCGGCGGAGTTCCCGCCGGGCGAGCTGCCAGGGGCTGCTGCCCGGGGGGACCTCCTTCGCCGCCGGGCCGCCGCCGGTGGCGGGTCCGGGTGCGGGTGCGGTGACGGTCATGGCTGCTGGGTGCGCCCGTCCGGCCTCAGCCCTGGCTCTTCGACGGGTCCTTGAGGCCGATGGTGGCGTAGTCGATGGTGCCGGTCCACACGGGGTGCCCGAAGGCGCCGGCGACGTTGGGGCCGACGAGCAACGGCTTGCGTTCCAGCAGGACCGGGACGGCCGGGGACTTGGCCATGAGGGCCGCGTCCAGGTCGATCCATGCCCGGCCGGCCTCCTTGGCGTCGGCCATGGCGTTGATCTCGTCGATCCGCTTCATGGTCGCGTCGTCGCGGAACTGGCTGTAGTTGCCCTGGTTTCCCTTGTCCTTGATGGTGCGTCCGTCGAAGACGAAGGGGATCCAGGTGGCGCCGGAGGGGTAGTCGGGGCACCAGCCGGCGAGCGTCATGTCCGGGGTGGTGGAGAGGTCACCGATGACGTCGTAGTAGGCGCCCGGGTCGACGGTGTCGACAACGACCTCGATCCCCGCGCGGGCCAGGCCCTGCTGGAGGGCCTCGGCCTTGCCCTTGTCGCCGGTGGAGACGGCCAGGGAGACCTTCAGGGTCTCCCTGCCCGCGGCCTTGAGCAGTTCCCTGGCCTTGGCCGGGTCGCCCGCCGGGGCGATCTTGAGTGTGTCGGCCTGCTCGCCGCCGGAGAGGGCAGGGGGCAGGTAGGCGGTGGCGACCTCGTTGAGGGCCGGGCCGCCGCCCGCGGTGACGACGGCTTCCTTGTCGACGGCGTACTGCATGGCCTCGCGGACCTCGGGGTCGTCGAAGGGCGCCCGGGAGTTGTTCAGGTGGAGCATTTCGGTGCAGCCCTGGGACTCGGCGAGCAGGCGTGCCTTGACGTCCGGCTCGGGCAGTACCTTGGGGGCGCTCTCCGGGCGCATGTCGGAGTACTGGACGGCGGAGGCGTCCGCGCCCTCGCCGGCGATGACGCGGTCGTCGATCTGGCCGCCCTTGAGGCCCATGACGACGACGAACTTGTCGGGGTACGCCTTGCGGACGGTGTCGGTCCTCTCGTCCCAGTGCTCGTTGCGGACCAGGACCAGCTTCTTGTCGCGGTCGTACGACTCGATCTTGTACGGGCCGGAGGAGAACGGGCGGGAGTCGTACTGGGTGCCCTTCTCCTGGGACTCGGGCACGGGCGCGAAGGTCGGCAGGGTGGTGGTCGCGGAGAACTCGGCGACGGGCCGCTCGAGTTCGAAGACGATCGTGCGGTCGTCGGGGGTCTTGACGGAGTCGAGGTGCTTGCCGTCGAGGGGACCCTTGTAGCCCTCGGTGCCGGCCAGGTACTGGGCCGCGTAGTCGGGCCCCCCGGTGAGGTCGGGGGCGAAGGAGCGCTCCACGTTGTACTTGACGTCCTGGGCCCGGACCGGTGAGCCGTCCTCGTACTTCACACCCTCCTTGAGGGTGAAGGTCCACGTGCGGCCGCCGTTGGATGGAGTGCCGAGGTCGGTGGCGAGGTCGGGCACCAGCTCGCTGCCGGCGTCGCCGGGCTCGGCCTTGAAGGTGACGAGCGTGCGGTAGAGCAGCCGGGTGCCGAAGTCCATGGCCGGCATGACCCAGTTGCGGGCGGGGTCGAGGTGGGCGAAGTCCTGGTTGGACAGGATGGTGAGAGTGCCGCCCCTGACGGGAGTGCCACCGAGGATCTTTCCCTCGTTGCCCGTTGCGGGGTTGGAGGCGCCGCCGCCCGCCGAGCTCTTCTTCGCATCGCCGGAGCACCCCGAGGCGCCGAGTGCGAGAGCGGCCACCAGAGCAGTGGCGAGGGCGAGTCGGGTGCGCTTGGTCATGGGTCACTCCAGTCGAGGCACGCTCTATGATGTGACCGGTAACATAGTAATGTGAAATTTTACTGGCAAGGGTTTGGCGGCGTCGTTTTCCAGACGTATCCGAACCCGCTCGCGGACCTGCCGGTCGGGGCCCGGACCGAATGATCCGGACCCCTCCACGGAATGCCTGGGTCAGCTCTTGACGGAGCCGCCCAGGCGGCTCGCCGGGCGCCCGACGGGCTCGTCCCTGCCCTGCGCCCAGAGCGAGCGCACATGGCCGAGGTGACGGAGCATGCACTCCTCCGCCGCCTCGGCGTCCCCGCTCAGCATCAGGTCGAGCAGCTCGATGTGCTCCTGGGCCGAGGACACCAGCTTGCCGGCCTCGTCCAGGCCGGTCAGCCCGTACAGGCGGGAGCGCTTGCGCAGATCGCCGACCGTCTCGACGAGCCGGTCGTTGCCCGCCAGACCGAGCAACGTCAGGTGGAAGCGCCGGTCCGCCTCCAGATAGCCGATGAGGTTGTGCTCGCGCGCACTGGTGACGATCTCCTCCGCGATGGGACGCAACGCCTCCAGCTGCTCGGCCGTGGCGATCTTCGTGATCCGGCCGATGGTCGGCACCTCGATCATGGTGCGCAGTTCGGTGTACTGGTCCAGGTCGCGCTCGCTCACCTCGGTGATCCGGAAGCCCTTGTTGCGGACCGGCTCGACCAGGCCCTCACGGGCCAGATCGAGCATCGCCTCGCGCACCGGCGTGGCCGAGACGCCGAGTTCGGCCGCGAGACCGGGAGCCGAATAGACGCTCCCGGGGCGCAGCTCCCCCGCTATCAGGGCTGCTCGAAGGGCATGGCCGACCTGATCGCGGAGCCGTTCCTGGGCCTTGATGAGACTGTGTTGCTTCAGGTCACCCATTGCATTTCCTCCGAGACCCCTACACCGCCGACGAGCAGAGGGGCCAGCGTACAATGTCACGTTGCGCAGCCACCCCGACGGCCCCGAACAGTGCGACTCCACGGCGAGATCCTCCCAGGCCATGCCCATGCTCTTGAGAGCAGTGGACACGCCGCGCCGGCCGAGGCCGGCCCGCAGGGCGGCGCCTGCCGCGGCCGGGGTCAGCGGCACTGCCAAGGTCGGCCGAGGAGCGGGCAGCGGCCGCGCGCCGGGAGCAGGCGGCTCAGGGCGCTTTGGCGTCCGGCTGCCGGCTGCCGGCTGCCGGCTGCAAAGTACCCGTCACAGCCCTCCGAGCGAGAACCCGACGCCGACGGAATCGTGCGGGTCGACGAGGAAGGTGTGTTCGCCGGTGCGGTAGGCGGTGCCGGTGACCTCGGTGACCGCGCCCTCCAGGATGCGGCCGGTGAACACCGTGCCCGTGAGCGACTCGTGCAGCAGGTCCTCGCCCGGAGCGAGTCGCCCGTCCTCCGCGAGCAGCGCGAGCCGGGCCGAGGTGCCGGAGCCGCAGGGCGAGCGGTCGACCTGGCCGTCGGCGAAGACGGTGACATTGCGCTGGTGCGGTCCCACGGGGGTGTCGGGCAGTTCCTGGTGGAGGATCACCCCGTACACGCCCGAGAGCAGCGGACCGCCGGGATGCCAGGTGGCCGGGTGGGTGGCCACCGCGGCCCGGATCTCCTGCGCGGCGCGGACCAGGGCGGGCAGCGCGGCCCGCGAGACGTCCAAACCGAGGTCGCGGGCGGAGACGGAGGCGTAACAGGCCCCTGCGTGGGCGATGTCCACCTCGGCGAGCCCGAGGGAGGTGGCGACGGGGACCTTGCGGGCGCCCACCCGGGCCGGGACGTTGCGGAAGGTGACACCGGTGGTGCGGCCCCCGCCGCGGTGCACGGTGGCGGTGACCCGTCCGGAGGGGACGTCGATGCGCACGTGCGCGTCCCCGTCGTCCGGGGCGGCGACCCGGCCGGTGTCCACGGCCCAGACGCCGAGCGCCATGGTGCCGTGTCCGCAGGTGGTGGAGTAGCCGTCCTTGTGCCAGAAGACCACGCCGAAGTGGGCCCCGTCGTCGTCGGCCGGAACGACGAACCCGCCGTACATCCCGGTGTGCCCGCGCGGCTCCTGCACGAGGAGGCGCCGTACGTCGTCCAGTGCGCCTTGGCGCGGAGCCGTCCCCGAGCCCCCCGGGCCGATGACCGTGGTGCAGCGCTCGGCGGCGGTGCCACCGGGCACCGGCGGGAGCCGTTCGGCGGCCGTGTCGACGATCCGGAACGGCTCGCCGGCGGTGTGGTAGTCGGTGGTCCGCACCGATCTCACCGGGTTCATTGACGTCATAGCAGGAACCCTCCGGGGAAGGGATCGGTCGGGTCGAGGAAGTACTGGGCGGTGCCGGTGATCCACGCCCGCCCGGTCACGGTGGGAACCACCGCCGGGCGCCCGCCGACGGTGGTCGTCCCGATGAGCCGGCCGGTGAACTCGGTTCCGATGAAGGATTCGTTGACGAAGTCCGCGCCGAGGCAGAGGAGTCCGCGGGCGTGCAGCTGGGCCATGCGGGCGCTGGTGCCCGTACCGCAGGGCGAGCGGTCGAACCAGCCGGGATGGATGGCCATGGCGTGCCGGGAGCGGCGGGCGTCGGAGCCGGGGGCCGCGAGGTAGACGTGCTTGACCCCGGCGATGGAGGGGTTCTCGGGGTGGACGGGCCGGTCGGCGCCCGCGTTGACGGCCTCCATGACCGCGAGCCCGGCGGCGAGCAGGTCGTCCTTGCAGGCGCGGTCGAAGGGGAGGCCGAGGGCGTCGAGTTCGACGAAGGCGTAGAAGTTGCCGCCGTAGGCGAGGTCGTAGGTGACCGTGCCGAAGCCGGGGACGTCGGCTTGCAGGTCGAGCCCGGCGCAGAAGGAGGGGACGTTGGTGAGGGTGACGGCGGTGGCCGCACCGTCCTCGACCCGGACGTCGACGGAGACCAGCCCGGCCGGGGTGTCGAGCCGGACGGTGGTGACCGGCTCGACGACCGGCACCATGCCGGTCTCGACCAGGACGGTGGCGACCCCGATGGTCCCGTGCCCGCACATGGGCAGCAGGCCGGACACCTCGATGTAGAGGACGCCGAAGTCGGCGTCGGGGCGGGTGGGCGGCTGCAGGATGGCGCCGCTCATCGCGGAGTGGCCGCGCGGCTCGTACATGAGCAGGGTCCGGACGTGGTCCGTGTGCTCGATGAAGTGGAGCCGCTTCTCGGCCATGGTGGCACCGGGGATCGTCCCGACTCCGCCGGTGATCACCCGGGTCGGCATGCCCTCGGTGTGCGAGTCCACCGAGTGGTAGACGTGGCGCGTGCGCATCGGATCCCCCTCTGACTGGTGGGTCGGTTCCGGGCAGGGCCTGGTGGCTGCCCGGGTGATGTCCGCGGCTCGGCCCGCGCCGCCAGGCGCGGCGTACCGCGAGGCGGAGAAGCGCGTTTGCCCTGGCCGTACTCGCGCGCTTCGACAGCTCGGCCTCCAGACTCCCCGAAGAGGAGTCGAGACGAGGTGAGCGCGGCGGACGCGGTGCGGCGGGGTGCCGTGCCAGGCGCCGCGGGCCGCGAGGACCACCCGGACATCCCTGGCGCCCCTCCCGGCACCAGGGCGTGTCGCGGGAGTCGCGCCTGGCCCGCACTGCGGGCGGACGGCGCCGCCTTCGCAGCGCGCCCTAGTCGAGGCCCTCGGCCAGGGCCTTCTCGGTGGCGGCACGGACGGCGGCCTCGCTCTCCCCGGTGAGCGGGAAGCGCGGCGGGCGGGTGGAGCCGCCGGGGCGGCCCGCCAGGTCCATGGAGAGCTTGACGGCCTGGACGAAGACGGTCTTGGAGTCCCAGCGGAGCAGGGGGTGCAGGGACTTGTAGAGGGGCAGAGCGGTGGCGAGGTCACCCGAGACGGCGGCTCGGTAGAGGGCGGCGCACGAGTTCGGCAGGGCGTTGGGGTAGCCCGCGATCCAGCCGACCGCGCCGGCGAGGGCGAGTTCGAGGAGGACGTCGTCGGCACCGATGAGGAGGTCGAGCCCCGGGGCGAGTTCGGCGATCTCGTACCCGCGGCGCACGTCCCCGCTGAATTCCTTGACGGCGACGATGGAGCCGTCGGCGTGCAGCCGGGCGAGCAGGTCCGGGGTCAGGTCCACCTTGGTGTCGATGGGGTTGTTGTACGCGACGACCGGCAGCCCGGCGCGGGCGACTTCGGCGTAGTGGGCGCGTACGGCGTCCTCGTCGGCGCGGTAGGCGTTGGGGGGCAGGAGCAGGACGGAGCCGGCGCCGGACTCGGCGGCCTGGTCGGCCCAGCGACGGGCTTCGGCGCTGCCGTAGGCGGCGACGCCGGCCATGACGCGACCGCCGTCGCCGGCGGCCTCGACGGCGGTACGCACCACGCGCGCCCGTTCGTCGTCGGTGAGGGTCTGGTACTCCCCGAGGGAGCCGTTGGGGACCACGCCGTCACAGCCGTTGGCGATCAGCCAGGCCACGTGCTCGGCGTACGCGTCGTGGTCGACGCCGAGATCCTCGCGCAGGGGGAGCACGGTGGCGACCATGATCCCGTGCCAGGGGCGGGTACGGGTGTCCTTGCGGGGCGCTGGGGTGGGCGCGTGGGGCATGAGGCGACTCCCTTTTGTGGTGTGTGACATTTTACAAGTGTGGACGCCATGGCCACAAGAGCCGGCGTCCCTCCGGTCAGTGCTCGGCGGGCGGCAGTTCGGCGAGATGCCGCAGCGGCACCGGGCAGGACAGCGGCCGCCGGTCCGGCGCCGTGTCGGGAGTCGGAGACGGAGAGGACTCCCCGGCGAGGGCGGTGACGGCGGGGCCGCACATCCGCCCCTGGCACCAGCCCATGCCGGCCCGGGTGAGGAGCTTGACCGTACGGGCGTCCCCCGCGCCGAGGTCGAGGACGGCCTCGCGGATCCGGCCGGCCGGGGCCTCCTCGCAGCGGCAGACGACGGTGTCGTCCCGCAGCCAGCCGGTCCAGCCCGAACCGGGCCGGTGGGCGGCGGCCATCGCGTCGGCGAAGGCGCGCAGCCGGGCGCGACTGCGGACGAGCCGGGCGACGCGGCCACCGCGCGAGGCGTCCTGCCCTGACCCGGCGCGGGCTTCGGTCAGCGGCCCCGGGGGCCCGTGCAGCACGCCCGCGATGGAGTGCGCGGCCAGTTCGCCTTCCACCGTGGCCAGCCGGGCTCCGCCGATCCCGCCGGTCTCCCCGGCGGACCAGATGCCCGGGACGGAGGTGCGCTGTGCGGCGTCCAGGTCCAGGGCGACGGTGCCGTCCGGGCTGCGGCGGGTGGCACAGCCGAGGCCGGTGGCGAGTTCCAGCTGGGGCACGAGTCCGTGGCCGACGGCGAGGGCGTCGCAGGGGATCCGGCGGGCGGTGCCGGGCAGCGGACGCCAGTCGCGATCGAGCCGGGCCACGGTGACGGCCTCGACCCGGTCGGTGCCGTGGGCCTCGATGACGGCGTGCCGGGTGAGGAGGCGGACGTGGTGGCGCAGCAGGGCACTGCCGTAGGCGGCGCCCTCGGTGATTTTGCCCGGGTTGCGCAGCAGGGCGGGAAGGCTGGTGGCGTACGCGGTGTACGCCGCGCCCTCCACGACGGCGGGCACGGCGGCTCCGGCGGCCGCGAGCGACCCTGCGACGGCGAGCAGTAGCGGCCCGCTCCCGGCGACGACCACCCGCTTGCCCGGCAGCACGAGCCCGCCCTTGAGCATGGCCTGTGCCCCGCCGGCGCCGACGACCCCGGGAAGGGTCCAGCCGGGGAAGGGCAGTTGGCGCTCGTGGGCGCCGGTGGCGATGAGGACCGCCCGGGCGGTGACGCCTGCGGCGCGCTCGGTGGGAGCGTGGCCGGCGACGGCGTGCAGGGTCCAGGCGGTGGGGGTGGTCGCGGTGCTCGCTGTCGCCGCCGTCGTACTCGGGACCACCGTCCAGACGTGGTGGTTGGGGAGGTACGTGATCCGTCCCTCGGACTCGTGCGCCCAAAGGGCCGCTTCGCGGGTCGCGAAGACGGCCCAGTCGTGGTGCAGCGCCTCGGGGCGGGTGGCGCCGAGGGCGGGTGCGGGGTGGCGGTAGTACTGGCCGCCGGGACGCTCGGCGGCGTCCAGGACGGTGACGTTCAGGCCGAGGTCGGCGGCAGTGACGGCGGCGGCCAGGCCGGCCGGACCCGCGCCGACGACGGCGAGGTCGGTGAGCCCGGTCGGGTCAGACGGCGAGGTCGGCATGGCCGGTTCCCTCCTGGGTGGTGACGGTGTCCCCCGGTTGGGCCGGGACCAGGCAGGCGCGCTGGTTCGGGCGGCCGTTGACGGTGACGAGGCAGTCGTAGCAGCTGCCGATCCCGCAGAACGCGCCGCGCGGGGCGCCGGTCTCGCGGGTGGTCCGCCAGGCGAGGATGCCGGCGGACCAGAGGGTCGCGGCGATGGACCGGCCCGCCTGGGCGGGAAGGTCACGGCCGTCGAAGGTGATGGTGTACGTCGCGTCCGGGGTGCCGCCGACCAGTGAGCGGGGACTGCGCATCGGGGGTGCTCCTCAGGGGTGTCGGCGATGGGGGCCGGACTCGTCGAAGCGGTCCGGCCGGAACGGCCCACCGTCCAACGGCGGTTCGGCGCCCGTCAGGGCCGCCGCGATCAGGCATCCCGTGGCCGGGGCCAGGCCGATGCCCGCCCCCTCGTGGCCGCAGGCGTGCAGCAGGCCCGGGCGGCGGGGGTCCGGACCGATCGCCGGGAGGTGGTCGGGGAGGTACGGGCGGAAGCCGTGGTAGGTCCGCAGGACGCGGATGCCGGCCAGGACCGGGAAGAGGGCCGCCGCCTGGGCGGCCAGGCGGCGCAGGGCCTCGGTGGAGAGGGAGCGGTCGAAGCCGACCCGTTCGCGGGTGGCGCCGACGAGGACCGGGCCGGAGGGAGTGCCTTCGACCACGGCCGAGGACTGGAGGGCCGCCGATTCGCTGGCCACGTCCGCGATGTAGTCGGCGGCGTAGACCTTGTGCCGGACCAGCCTGGGCAGCGGCTCGGTCACCAGGACGAAGCCGCGGCGCGGGAGGACGGGGAGGGTGACCCCGGCGAGAGCGGCGATGCGGCCGCCCCAGGTGCCGGTCGCGTTCACCACGCCCGGGGCGAGGAGTTCACGGCGCGGGGTACGGACCCCGCGTACCGCCTCGCCGGAGCGCACGAGCCCCGTCACCTCCTCGCCCAGGTAGAGCTCGGCCCCCGAGGCGGCCAGCAGCCGGGCCGCCGCCTGGGCGGGCTGGACCTGGGCGTCCTGCGGGTAGTGGAAACCCCCCGCCAGGCCGGGGGCCAGGTGGGGTTCCAGGTCGTGGAGGTCCCCGGCCCCGACCTCCACGGCGTCGACCCCGGTGGCGCGCTGGCCGGCCGCGAAGCTTCGTAGCGCGTTCACGGTGGTCTCGTCCGGGGCGACGACCAGACCGCCCTTGGCCTCGTACTCGACCTCCTCGGGGAGGACGGCGGCGAGTTCGCGCCAGAGCCGGGTGGAGAGGAGCGCGAGGTCGAGTTCCGGCCCGGCCTCCTTGTCGGAGAGGAGGAGGTTGCCTTCACCGGCGCCGGTGGTGCCGCCCGCGACGGGGCCGCGGTCGACCACGGCGACCGAGAGTCCGGCGCGGGCCGCGTAGTAGGCACAGGCCGCTCCGACGACGCCGGCGCCGATGATGACGGCGTCCAGGGAGTGTCTCTTGAGCACGATAGTAATATGTCACATTCTTCAGTGGCTGCCCAGACCGGCCCCGCGGCCGCCGGCCGGCGGGACCGGTCCCGAGCGGATCAGCTGCGGAGCGGTCCCTCGCAGCTGTAACTCGACGTGCCCGCCGCCTTGTTGTCCCAGATCGCCATGGGCCCGAAGGAGCAGTTCATGTCGGCGAGGTTGTTGGAGACCGCGCCCGCCCGGTCGAGGATGAAGTAGTCGACGGTCTCGGACATGTCCTTGAAGTTCTGGTCGTCGCTGCGCCAGTTCCTCAGGTTCGCGGTGATGTTGCCGGTGCAGGTGAAGCGGCGCATGCCGGGGTCGCCGTTCTCCACGCACTCCGGGGTGTTGTAGGTGGCCTTGGCGAAGGACGCCTTCACCGACTCGAGCGCCGCGTCGCGCAGCTGGTCGTTGGGGGTGAAGGAGGTGTTCGGTACGAAGAGATCGTCGACCTTGGCGATCTGCGCGTCCAGGAAGCGGTCGTAGTCGCGCTGGAGGTAGGTGTCCGCGCCCATCCGGTGGCGCCAGGCGTCGTACGCCGCCACGTCGTCGCCCCGCAGATGGGTGTACATCTCGCGGAGCGCAGCGGGCTGCTCGGTCCACAGGAACTCGAAGAAGGTGCCGGCGTAGCTGTAGAAACGGAAGCCGTCTCCGTCGTAGGTGGCGTTCAGCACCTGTTCGACGCTCATGCGGGGGCCGCCCCCGGCCGTGTCGTTGATGATGCTCTTGACCAGGGACTTGCGGACGGCGATGCCGTCGTCCCGGGTGGCGCCGTCGAAGAACTCGGCCGTGCCCTCGTCCATGGCGGTCGTACGGTCGCCCTCGTACCAGGGCCCTTCGCCGAAGAAGCCCGGGACGGCGTAGCGGCCGTTCAGGTAGTGCGTGTACTCGTGGCGGAAGAGCTCCTCGAGGGTGAGGGAGGAGTCCTGCGGGACGCGGCGCTGGTAGGTGTAGAAGGTGGCGCCCCGCTCGATGTAGATGCCGCCGTTGTCGGTGCCGTAGCCCGTCAGGATCGGGTGGTAGGTCTCGTAGTCGGCGCGGGAGCCGTAGAGCACGATGCTGAGCGTGGAGTTCGGGTCGTCCGCGAGCGGCTGGTCGGTGCCGAGCACGCGGTGGAACTGCGACTTGACCTGCTTGGCGGCGTAGTAGAGCTGGTCGACGGTGGCCCGGTCGAGGCCGGTGCGGACCTTGATGGCGCCGTTGTCGTAGGTGTGGGTGTGGGGGAAGATCTGCTTCTCGATGTCCTCCTTGCACACCCCGTACGGCTTGCATGCCTCGTAGAAGTTGAGCCAGGAGACGATCTTGGCCCACTGCTCGCTGCCGTTGCCGAAGGCGGACCTGACGGGCTCCAGCAGGGCCCCGAGGTCCGCGACGACCGGCTCGCGCAGGGGCGCGATCTGCCCGAACCGGCCGTACTCGCCCAGCGCGTCGCGCGCCACCCAGGAGTTGGCCGTGCCCTTGAGGTGGGTGTGGCCCCCGAAGGCTTTGAAGGTGGCGCGGTACGAGGCGTCGGCGGTCACCGCGGCATGGAAGGCGGCGTCCTGGTTGCCCGGGTAGGTGCCCAGGTAGTTGACGGAGAGGGCGGCCAGCGCGGCGCCCGCCCAGGCGGTGTCGTGGTGCGTGGCCGGATGAGCCGGGCCCATGGTGGCCAGGACCTTCTGGATGAGGCCGAGCTGGTGCTGGCGCAGGCCCGGGGCGCTGCCGGCGTAGAGGGCCTCGCGCAGGGTGTTGGCGTTGGCCTTGGTGACGTCGAAGGTGCGGGCGGCGTTGCCGAAGTCGGCGATGGCCCGGCGCATCGCGTTCACGGTCGGGGCGTCGGTGATGTCGATCTCGGTCCGCGAGTGGTCGTGGTAGGCGACCGCGTGCAGGTAGGTGAACATCTCCTCCAGGTGGGAGGAGTTCCGGCCGTCGTGGGCGGCGGCCAGGCCGGATATCCGGCGCGAGACGGCCTGGACGTGGTCGTCGGACATGACGGGTATCAGGCGGGCGTCCCAGGTCCAGATGAGACCGCGCAGACAGCCGTCGGCGAGGACGGCCCGGTCGCCGAGGAAGTCGGCGAACTGTTCCGGGGTGAGGTTCTTGATGCCGTCGAGGGTGCAGGGCACGCCGTCGGCGACGCTCCGCGCGGTGGGGGCGGCCCGGGCCGGGCTACGGCTCTTCTCGGTGTGTTCGGCGGGCACGGGGGCGGCCGTCGTCGTGCCCGGGACCTGCCCGGCGAGGTCCTGCCCGCCGGGGGCCGGGGCGGGCGCCGGGGTGCTGTCGCGCGGGGCGGCGACGCGGTCGACCTCGTCGAACGGATTGCCCAGGGGGCCGGAGGTCCGGGCGCCGGTGAAGGTGGCCGGGGCCGCGGTCGAGGCGGGGGCCAAAGGCGCGGATTCGGCGGCCTGCGTGGTGGCCGCGCCGGCGGAGGCGAGGAGCGTCACAGCGATGGCGGAGGCGAGAAGGGGCGTGCGCACAGATCTGTGCTTGGACACCGGGGACTCCTGGTGGAGAGGCGAGGTGGTGGGGGTGGTGCGTGAATGCGTGAACTGCCCTGTTCCACGGGGGTTTTGACAGGGATCAACGAGCGCGGTGAGCTGTAACATAGTAATGTGAAATGGCACTGCCAAGACCTGTGCACCCATCAGTTCTCATCTTCTTGAGGGAGCCCCGTGACCGACACCACCTCCCGCCCCCATACGGGCAGCCACGACTTTCCCGTATCCCCGGAGTTGTCCCGTTTCATGGCGGCACACTGGGCCGCCTCCCCACTGCCCGCCTCCGCGCAGCCCGGCTCCCCGCTCGACCCCGCCGCTGCCGTCACCCCTGCCCGCCGCGCCCGGCTCTCGGCACGCTTCCCGGGCGAGCGGCTGATCATCAGGGCCGGCGAGCTGAAGGTCCGCTCCAACGACTGCGACCACCGCTTCCGCCCGCACAGCGCGTACGCCTGGCTGACGGGTCTGACGGGCGAGGACCAGGCGGGCCACGTCCTGGTCATGGAGCCGTCGGGCCCGCACGCCCATGAGCCGGTGCTGTACCTGCGGCCGCGCTCACCACGGGCGGACGGGAACGAGGAGTTCTACCGGGACCGCCGGTACGGTGAGTTCTGGGTGGGCCGCAGGCCCGAACTGGCTGAAGCTGAACGCCTCACCGGCATCCGCTGCGCGCATCTGGACGGACTCGGAACACCGGCTGGGCGGGACGCGGACTCCGACACCGAACTCGCCATGGTGCTCTCGGAGTTGCGCCTGGTCAAGGACGCGTGGGAGGTGCGCCAGCTCGAGCTCGCGGTCGACCACACCACGGCGGGCTTCGAGGACGTCGTACGGGCCCTGCCGCGCGCCCTGGCGCACCCGCGCGGGGAGCGGTGGATCGAGGGGGTCTTCGGCCTGCGCGCGCGGGCCGAGGGCAACGGCACCGGGTACGAGACGATCGCCGCGTCGGGCGCACACGCCTGCGTCCTGCACTGGATCCGCAACGACGGCCGACTGAACGGGGACGAACTGCTGCTCCTGGACGCGGGCGTGGAGACGGACACCCTCTACACGGCCGACATCACCCGCACCCTCCCGTTGTCGGGGCGCTTCTCCTCCGTCCAGCGGCAGGTCTACGAACTGGTCCTGGCCGGCCAGGAGGCGGGCATGGCGGCGCTGCGCCCGGGAGCCAGTTTCCGGGACTTCCACCGGGCCGGGATGCGGGTGATCGCGGAGGGCCTGGCGGAGTGGGGCGTCCTCAAGCACGCGGAGGGCGACCTGCACCGGCGCTACACCCTGTGCAGCAGCGGGCACATGCTGGGCCTGGACGTGCACGACTGCGCGAAGGCGCGGGCGGAGACCTACCTGGACGGTGTCCTGGAGGAGGGCCAGGTCCTGACGGTGGAACCGGGCCTGTACCTCCAGCCGGACGACGAGACCCTCCCGCCGGAGCTGCGCGGCATCGGCGTGCGCATCGAGGACGACCTGGTCGTCACGGCGGACGGCGCACGGCTGATGTCGGGGGCGCTGCCGCGCACGGTGGACGGCATCGAGGAGTGGATGGGCAGCCTGCTGGAGAGCCGGCCGCGGGCCAACCGCTGACGGGGGCGCTGAGGGCGCGCGGCTGGGGCGTGTTCCAAAAGTCCCGCCCGGCCCGGCGGGCGGACGACGCTACTTTCGCAACACGCCGTAGCGCCTCCGGCGGGCGCGGTCCGCCATCTCCCGGGTGATCGCCCAGCGCTGGTGGTCGCGCCAGGCGCCGTCGATGTACAGGAAGTCGGGCGAGTAGCCCTCGAGGCGGAAACCGACGGCCCGTACGAGCCCGGCCGAGGCCGTGTTGCCCGGCTGGATGTTGGCCTCCAGCCGGTGCAGGCCGAGTCCGCCGCCGCTCGAGAAGGCGTACGAGACCAGCAGCCGAAGGCCCTCGCCCATCAGGCCGCGGCCGAGCGCGTGCGCGAAAGCGCCGTAACCGACGGCACCGCTGAGGAACGCTCCATGGACGATGTTGTTGACGTTGACGTATCCGGCGATCCTGCCGGTGGGCCGCTCGCAGACGAGAAACCCGGCGCGGGCAGGGTCCTCGATGAGGCGCTCGGCATAGGCCGCGTAGTCGTCCTCGGTGAGCGGCGGGAAGAGCCAGGGCCGGTGGTGCGCGGTGCTGCGCCGGGCGGACGCGGTGAATTCGGCGACGTCGTCGTATGCGCAGTGGCGCAGGGCGACGCGCTCACCGGTGACCAGGTAAGTGCGGCGGGTGCCGCCGAGGCCGTCAGGGCCGCCGGCGGACGCTGTTTCGGACATGGCATCAGATTACCGGCGAAGATCCAACGGGAATTCTCCCCGGCTTGTCAGACAAGATCGGGACGGGCTCGCTTTGCCAGCGGCGTGCGCACTCGCATAGCTTGCCGCCAGGTGATCCGAGGAGGGCCCGTGGCAGTCAACCGGCAGCAGCGCAGACCGGTCGTCGTCCTGTACGAGCGGATCGCGGACGCCATCCGCGAAGGCGTCTACCCGCCGGGCTCCACACTCCCGTCGGAGCCACGGCTCGCCACGGAACTCGGCGTCAGCCGGCCCGCGCTGCGCGAGGCACTGCTCCTGCTCCAGGAGGACGGGCTGCTGTCGGTGCGGCGCGGGGTCGGGCGCACGGTCAACGACCGGGTGCGCAGGCGTGGTTACGAGCGTATCCAGCCGCTGGAGGAAGTGCTGTCCCAAGGGGCGCCGCTATCGGTGCGGCCACTGCTGCGGACCGTGGAGGAACCGACCGACTTCACCACCCAGCACCTGCTCGCACCGGCCGGCGCGGAGCTGCGGTTCTGGGAGTCGCTGATGGAGGGCGACGGTCCTGCGGCGCTCAGTCACGAGTGGGCCGCCCCGGAGGGGACGCTGGCCGCGGCACACCCGGCCTTCGCCGCGGGGCTGCGGGCGGCGGGGCCGGCCGTGTCCATGCTGTCGGTGCTCACGGCAGCGTCCCGTGGTCTCACGCTGTCCGCGCGCAGCAGCGTGAGCGCGACGCTACTGGGGCGCCGGCGCGGTGAACAGCTCGGCCGGGCGGCGGACACGCCGGCGGTGCTGATCACCCAGGTCGTGCTGGCCGGGGACACGGCGGTGCCGGTGCTGGCGGCTAAGCACATGCTGCCGACGGGGGCGCCGGGCCTGCCGGTCCTGTCGCACTGAGGGTGACGGCACGGTGGCGCGGCGGGAGCCGTGGCGCCTGCGGCGGGCCGTTCCCCCACCCGCCCTTTCCCGGACCGGGGGCTCCTCCCCCTCGGCCCGGCAACCTGGGACACCCACCCAACCCAACCCCCGCGCCTCCACCTCCCCCACGGCCCGGCGGCCGTGGGGCGTACCCCGAAGCAAGGCCGGAAACGGCCGCGCAGCGGCATTTCCGGCCCGTGCGGCGACTGAGGACACGAGCGCGAAGCGCGGTACGGGTCGGAGCCCGAACCTCCGGGTCGAGCCTCACATCCGGTGCGGCGGGGCGGGACAGGGCGAGGAGCACCCCCGGCCGGAGAGGCGTGTGTACACTCCCTGGATGCACTTGTCTGACATCATCCGCGCCCCCAAGGTCGTCCTCCACGACCACCTCGACGGCGGTCTCCGCCCTGCCACGATCATCGAGCTCGCGCACGAGGCCGGTTACCGGGATCTGCCCACACAGGACCCCGACCGCCTCGCCGTGTGGTTCCGCGAGGCCGCCGACTCGGGCTCCCTGGAGCGCTACCTGGAGACCTTCGCGCACACGTGCGCCGTGATGCAGACCCGTGAGGCCCTGGAGCGCGTCGCGGCCGAGTGCGCCGAGGACCTGGCCGCTGACGGGGTCGTGTACGCGGAGGTGCGGTACGCGCCCGAGCAGCACCAGGAGCGTGGGCTGAGCCTCGACGCGGTCGTGGAGGCGGTCAACGCCGGCCTGCGCGAGGGGGAGCGCCGCACCGGCGGCCGGATCACCGTGCGGGCGCTGCTCACGGGCATGCGCCACACCGACCGGTCGCTGGAGATCGCCGAACTCACGGTCGCGCACCGCGACCGCGGCGTCGCGGGCTTCGACATCGCCGGCGGCGAGATCGGCAACCCGCCCGCCCGCCACCTCCCCGCCTTCCGGCATCTGAAGCAGCACAGCTGCCACTTCACGATCCACGCGGGCGAGGCGGTCGGCGCCGAGTCGATCCACGAGGCCGTGCAGGTCTGCGGTGCCGAGCGGATCGGCCACGGCGTCCGGATCACCGACGACATCCAGGTCCACGACGACGGCACGGCCACCCTCGGCCGGCTCGCCTCGTACGTGCGCGACAACCGCATCGCCCTCGAGGTCTGCCCGACGTCCAACCTCCAGACGGGCGCGGCGAAGTCGTACGACACACACCCGATCGACCTGCTGCGCCGCCTCGGCTTCCGCGTCACCCTCAACACGGACAACCGTCTGGTCTCGGGCACGACCATGAGCGAGGAGTTCCGGCACATGTCGGACGCCTTCGGCTACGGCCCCGAGGTGTTCGAGGAACTCACCGTGGCCGCCGCCGAGTCGGCGTTCCTGCCCCTGCCGGAGCGGCAGCGACTGATCGAAGACCTCATCCGCCCCGGGTACACGGCACTGCGGCGTTAGTGGCGGCTCCGGCCGCCGCGACCACCCGGCACAGGCTTCGCCGGCGACCGGTCACCGCCGCCCGCGGCCGCCGACCGTGAGCGTGAGGGCCGCCGCCAGGGCACCGACCAGCACCGCCACCCCGAACGAGGCGAAGAACAGGGCCTCGGCCCAGGCGGCGTTCGCGCCCGTCGTCGTGCCGTCGCCGTTCCTGCACGACACTTCCGGAGGGAAGCTCTGCCGGTGCGCGTCCCGGCAGACGTTGGGCAGGTCGTCGTTGAGCCCGTACGCGTTGGCCCAGGTGAGTCCCCAGGTGACGAGGAAGACGACGAGCGCCGCCGCGAAGACGCCCCAGAGCGCGGTGGGGCGTTCGGGCAGCGGCTCCGCGGGCGGGGCGGGGTCGGTCACGGGGTCGAGCGTAACCACCGGTGTCAGCTCAGCGCGGGCAGGTCCAGGGTCAGGGTGCGGGCGTCCGCGTCCAGTACGGCCGGGATGCCGAGCGGGACCGTCAGGTTCGTGGGGCCGTGGCCGAAGCCGAACTCCTCGACCACCGGGACGCCGAGTTCGCCGAGCCGGTCCGCGAGGACCGCGCGGACCTGCTCGTAAGGGCCGCACTCCGCCCAGGAGCCGAGGACCACGCCCGCGACGCCGTCCAGCCACCGGGCCCGCAGGAGCTGGGTGAGGGTCCGGTCCAGGCGGTAGTCCTCCTCCCCCACGTCCTCGATCAGCAGCAGCCCGCCCCGCGCCGACGATCGGGCGTGCGGGGTGCCCAGGTCGGCGGCGAGGAGGGCGAGGCAGCCGCCGAGGGTGGTGCCGCGGGCCCGGCCGGGGACCATCGTCCGGGCGCCGTCCGCGGCGTGCAGGCTCTGCACCGACTCCGGCTCGAAGAGCGTGGCCCGCAGCGACTCCTGGGTGCGGGCGTCCTTGAGGAACGTCATGGCCCCGGCCATCGGCCCGTGCAGGGTGGCGATGCCCAGCCGCACCGCGAACGCCTCGTGCAGCGCGGTGATGTCGCTGTAGCCGACGAAGACCTTCGGGCCGGCGGCGCGCATCGCGGTCCAGTCGGCCAGGTCCGCCATGCGCTGCACGCCGTAGCCGCCCCGTGCGCAGATCACGGCGGAGACCGACGGGTCGCACCACGCCTCGGTGAGGTCACGGGCGCGGGCCTCGTCCGCGCCGGCGAGATAGCCGAGCGCGGAGTGGGTCTCGCGGGTGTGGGGCATGACGACGGGGTCGAGTTCCCAGCCGCGCAGGATGTCCAGGCCGGCGTCGAGCCGCTCGTCGGGCACCGGGCCGCTGGGTGCGACGAGAGCGACCCGGTCGCCCGGACGCAGGCGCGGCGGTCGGGTCAGCGCTGTCATTTCGTCAACTCCGGTGTTTCCTCAGCTCCAGCAGCGGGACATCGGTCCGGGTGATGCCGAAGCTCTGCGCGTACAGGGACAGTTCGGCCTCCAGCGCGCGGACCAGCGTCTCGGCCCTGCGGAATCCGTGGCCCTCGCCCTCGAAGGCGATGTACGCGTGCGGGACTTCGCGGCCCGCCATCTCCTCCAGGAACCGTTCGCACTGCACGGGCGGGCAGATCACGTCGTCCAGGCCCTGGAGCAGCAGGAAGGGCGCGGTGATGTGCTCCACGTGGTTGATCGGCGAGCGTTCGTCGTAGCGTCCGGGGACCTCCGCGAACGGGCCGACCAGCGACTCCAGGTACCGGGACTCGAAGTCGTGGGTCTCGCCGGTGGTCCACGAGCGGAGGTCGAGGACCGGGTAGACGATCGTTCCGCAGGCGTACACATCGGTGGTGGCGAGGGAGGCGGCGGCGGTCCAGCCGCCCGCGCTGCCACCCCGGATCGCGAGCCGCGCCGGGTCCGCGGTGCCCTCGTCGGCGAGGGCCTGGGCGACGGCGGCGCAGTCCTCGACGTCCACGATCCCCCACTGCCCGCGCAGCCGGTCGCGGTAGGCCCGGCCGTAGCCGGTGGAGCCGCCGTAGTCGACCTCGGCCACGCCGATGCCGCGCGAGGTGAAGTACGCGATCTCCAGATCGAGGACGAGTCCGGCCCGGCCGGTGGGCCCGCCGTGCGCCCACACCACGTACGGCGGCAGTTCGTCGTCGGGAGCGACCCGGTCGGGGCTCTGCGGCGGGTAGACGTAGGCGTGGATGTCGCGGCTGTCGGGGCCGGTGAAGGTGCGGATCTGCGGCTCGGGGTAGTACGCCGGGTCGACCGGGTCGTCGTGCGGGCTGCCGACGACCCGGGTGTGGCCGGTACGGGTGTCGAGCTCCACGACCTCGTACGCGCTGCGCGGGCTGGCCGCGACACCGAACACGCGGTCCCCGAGCACGGCGAGCGTCGGCGCCCACTCGCTCCACGGGCCCGCGGCGTCGACGAGTTCGCCGGTCTCCGGGTCCAGTATCCCGAGCGCGGTGGCGCCCTTGCCGTGGATGACGGCGACCAGTCCGCTCTCCAGCGGCTGGAACCACTGGGAACCGATCTTCCACAGCGGCCCGCCGAACTCCTCGCCCCTGCCCGGGCACAGCGGCGTCCGGGCAGAGGGTTCTGCGGTGCCGGGCCGGATGCGCTGAAGGTCCCACCAGCCTCCGAGGTCGCCGGTGAACAGCAGGGAGCCGTCCGGAGCCCACTCGACCTGGGCGACCGACTCGTCCCTTTCGCCGGCCACCGGCCGGACGGAGCCGAACGGGCCGTCGTCCGTCACCTCGCCGAGCATCACGACCGTGGCGTCCCACGGCATCCGCGGATGGTCCCAGGCGAGCCAGGCCGCGTACCGGCCGTCCGGCGACAGGCGCGGCCCGGTGACGAAGCGGTGCCGGTCGTCGCTGAGTTCCCGTACCGCGGACCGGTCGCCGGCCGCAGAGCCGTCGAGCGGTACGGCGGCGATCACCCGGCGTACGTCGGTGGGCGAGGGGCCGGTGAACTCCTCGAGGACGCACCAGACTTCGCCGCGCTCCGGCCGCAGCTGCGGGTCGGCCCAGCGGAGCCCGCCGCCGATGCCGGAGACCGGGGTAAGCGGCCGTGGCCGCGCGCCGGGCAGGTCGGGTTCGTAGGCGTACAGCCGCTGGTCGGGGAAGTGCACGAAGACGACGAGCGGGCCGGTGCCGTCCCGGGCGGTTCCGGCCCACGGCAGGCCGCCGTACTCGATGACCCGGCTGCGCACGTTCCACGGGGCGGGGAGGACGGACTCCTCCGTGCCGTCGGCGCGCCGGCGCACCAGGGCGCGCCTGCCGCCCTCCGTCGGCCGCGGCGCGGTCCACCACACCTCGTCGCCGACGACGCCGAGATACTCGGGGTGACCGTCGTGCGAGGCGGCGAGCGCCGCGTCGATCGGTGACGGCCACGTTCCGTACGGCCCGGTGGGCACCATTGCGTTCCCCCTATGCCGTCTGCAGATAGTGGTCGAGGACCCGTACGCCGAAGTGGAGGGCGTCCACGGGGACGCGTTCGTCGACTCCGTGGAAAAGGGCCTGGTAGTCGAAGCCCGGTGGCAGCTTCAGCGGTGAGAAGCCGTAGCCGGTGATGCCGAGCCGGGCGAACTGCTTGGCGTCGGTGCCGCCCGACATGCAGAACGGGACGACGTGGGCGTCGGGGTCGAACGCTTCGAGGGCGGCGCGCAGTTTGGCGAAGGTCGGGGAGTCGACCGGGGCCTGCAGCGGGACTTCGTTGTGGTCGAACTCCCAGTCGACGTCGGGGCCGGTCAGCGCGTCCATGGCGGCGTGGAACTCGGCGTCGGTGCCGGGCAGGATGCGGCCGTCGACGAGCGCCGTCGCGTATCCCGGGATGACGTTCACCTTGTAGCCGGCTTCCAGCAGGGTCGGGTTGGCACTGTTGCGCACGGTGGCCTCGACGAGTTTGGCGGCCGGCCCGAGCTTGGCGAGCAGCTCGTCCACGTCGAAGCCGATGGTCTCCAGATCTGCGGCGGTCAGCGAGATGCCGTGCAGCGCGGCCAGTTCCAGGAGCGCCGCCTTGACGGTCGGGGTGAGCCGCACCGGCCACCGGTGCTCGCCGATCCGGGCGACGGCGGCGGCGAGCCTCGTCACCGCGTTCTCGCGGTTGACCTTGGAGCCGTGTCCGGCCCTGCCCCGGGCGGTGAGCCTCATCCAGGCCGTACCGCGCTCCCCCGCTGCGACGGGGTAGAGCGCGAGGCCCGGTCCGGCGTGGAAGGTGTAGGCGCCGGACTCGCTGATCCCTTCGGTGCAGCCGTCGAAGAGGTCGGCGTGCTCCTTGGCCAGGTAGGCGGAGCCGTCCTCCGCGCTGGCCTCCTCGTCCGCGGTGTACGCGATGACGATGTCGCGGCGGGGGCGGACACCGTGCCGTGCCCAGGCCCGCACGACGGACAGGATCATCGCGTCCATGTTCTTCATGTCGACCGCGCCGCGGCCCCAGACGACCCCGTCGCGGACCTCGCCGGAAAACGGGTGCACGGTCCAGTCGGCGGGCTCCGCGGGGACGACGTCGAGATGTCCGTGCACGAGCAGCGCGTCCGCTCCGGGGTCCCAGCCCTCGTAGCGGGCGACGACATTGGTGCGGCCGGGGGCGCGCTCCAGCAGTACGGGGTCGAGCCCGGCGCCCACCAGCCGCTCGGCGACGTACTCGGCCGCGGGCCGCTCCCGGCAGTCGCCGCCGCCGCGGTTGGTGGTGTCGACGCGGATGAGTTCGGAGGTGAACGTCACCACTTCGTCGAGGGCGCGGACGTCGATGGGGGTGTCGTTCACGTCAGCCATACTGCTCCTCCACTGCGGCCGAGACGATCGTCGTGACCGCCTTGAATGTCCGGATGCCCTCGTACATCGTCCCGCTGGTGTACACCACCCGCCGCTCGCCGCGTGCCCTGGCCACGCCGGGGACGACGGTCGCCGCCGCCGCGAGGTGTTCGGCGTCGAACTCGACCTCGACGGTGAACGGTCCGCCGGCGACCGGCTCGTGGCGTACGGCGAGGGCGGCGGCCTCCTTCGCCGCGGCACGGATGTCGGCCGCGGTGCGGGCCGGGGTGCGGCAGACGGCGGCGTAGCGCGAGACGTGGTCCTTGACGGCGACCTTGAGCGCCTCGGGGGCGTAGCCGAGCGCGTCCTCGCAGGTCAGGTCGTCGCCGGTGACGAGGACGACGGGCACGCCGTGTTCGGCGGCGACCTGGGCGTTGAGGTGGCCCTCGCTCGCGGGGACGCCGTTCAGCCAGACACCGGTGATGGAGTTGGCGAGGTAGGTGTGGGCGAGGACGCCTTCGGTGCCGGCGCCGGTGTGGTAGCCGACGAAGGCGATGCCGTCGACGTCGCCGTGCTGGACGCCCTCCACCATGGACAGGGACTTGTGGCGCCCGGTGAGCATCTCGGCCCGCTCGTCGAGCTCTTCGAGGAGCAGGTTGCGCATGGTCCAGTGCGCCTCGTTGATCAGCACCTCGTCGGCGCCGCCGTCGAAGAGGCCGAGGACGGCCGCGTTCACGTCGGAGGTGAACAGGGACCGGCAGCGTTCCCACTGGGGTGTGCCGGGCAGTACGTCGGCCGGCCAGGTCACCCCCGTGGCGCCCTCCATGTCGGCGCTGATGAGGATCTTCACGCACTGTCTCCGTTCCGCCTCGGCCACGCTGCCAGGAGTGCACCTTACGACAGCGTGGCCGTGGACCGGAGGGGCTGGTCACCCGCGCCCCGGCCGTTCCCGGGGCGCGGGTGGCGGGGCGGTCAGCCGAGGACCTTCTCCAGGGAGGCGAGGGCCGTTTCGAGTTCCTCGCGGGTGATCGTCAGCGGCGGCGCGATGCGGATCGTGGAGCCGTGGGTGTCCTTGACGAGGATGCCCTCCGCCATCAGCCGTTCGCTGATGTCGCGGCCGGTGCCGATGGCCGGGTCGACGTCGACGCCCGCCCACAGGCCCCGGGAGCGGAAGCCGACGACGCCGTTGCCGACGAGCGCGGCCAGGCCGTCGCGCAGCACCTCGCCCAGGTCTGCCGCCCGGCGCTGGAACTCGCCGGTGGCGAGCAGGTCGACGACGGCCGAACCGACCGCGGCGGACAGCGGGTTGCCGCCGAACGTGGAGCCGTGCTCGCCGGGCCGCAGCACGCCGAGGACGTCGCGGCGGGCGACGACCGCGGAGACGGGGACGATGCCGCCGCCGAGCGCCTTGCCGAGCAGCAGCATGTCGGGCACGACGGACTCGTGGTCGACGGCGAGGGTGGTGCCGGTGCGGCCGAGGCCGGACTGGATCTCGTCGGCGATGAACAGGCAGCCCGCCCGGCGGGTCAGTTCCCGCACGCCCGTGAGGTAGCCGTCGTCGGGGATGAGGACGCCCGCCTCACCCTGGATCGGTTCGATGAGCACGGCTGCCGTGGTCTCGTCGATCGCGTTCTCGAGCGCGGCGAGGTCGTTGTAGGGGACGATGCGGAAGCCGGGGGTGAAGGGTCCGAACCCGCCGCGTGCGCTCTCGTCGGTGGAGAAGCTGACGATGGTGGTCGTGCGGCCGTGGAAGTTGCCGTCGGCCACCACGATCGTCGCGCGGTCGGGGGCGACGCCCTTGACCTCGTAGGCCCATTTGCGGGCGACCTTGACGGCGCTCTCGACGGCCTCCGCGCCGGTGTTCATCGGGAGGGTCGTCTCGAGGCCGGTGAGCTCGGCGAGGCCCTCGGCGAAGCCGGCGAGCCGGTCGTTGTGGAAGGCCCGGGAGGTGAGGGTGACCTCGTCGAGCTGGCGGTGTGCGGCGGCGACGAGGCCGGGGTGGCGGTGGCCGAAGTTGAGTGCCGAGTAGCCGGCCAGCATGTCCAGGTAGCGGCGGCCCTCCACGTCCTCCACCCAGACGCCTTCGGCGCGGGCGACGACGACGGGCAGCGGGTGGTAGTTGTGCGCCAGAGCGGTCTGCTCGGCGCGGATGAGCTCCTCGGAGGAGCGCCGGGTGCGTACGGGGCTGAGCGTCATGCGCGGATCTCCTGAGTGCAGCACTTGATGCCGCCGCCGGCCTTGTGGAACTCGGACATGTCGACGGGGACGGGTTCGTAGCCGTGCGCGGCGAGCTGTTCCACGAGGGCGTGCGCCTGCGGGGCGACGAGGACGTGGCGGCCGTCGGAGACGGAGTTCAGGCCGAACGCCATGGCGTCCTCCCGGGTGGCGGTCAGGGCGTCGGGGAAGAGCCGCCGCAGCACCGCGAGGCTGCCCGGTGAGAACGCCTCCGGGTAGTAGGCGATGTTCGCGTCGCGCCCGGCGTGCCCGTCCTCGAGCACGAAGAGCGCGGTGTCCAGGTGGTAGAAGTACGGGTCGACGAGCTGGAGCCCGACGACCGGGACGCCGAAGAACTCCTGCACCTCGCGGTGGGCCCGGACCGTCGTACGGAAGCCGGTGCCGGCCAGGATGTGGCCGCCGACGGGAACGAGGTCGCCCTCTCCCTCGCACACCGCGTCCGGCCGGTGCACGTCGAACCCGGCGACCTTGAACCAGGCCGCGTACGCCTCCTCCTCCAGCCGCCGCTGCGGTGCGTGGAAGCGGGAGCCGAAGACCAGGCCGTCGAGGACGAGGGCCGAGTTGGCGGCGAACACCATGTCGGGCAGCTCGGCGTGCGGTTCGACGGTCTCGACCTTGTGGCCGAGGGCGCGATAGGCGTCGGTGAGGGCGGTCCACTGGGACCGGGCGAGGTCGTGGTCGACCTCTGTGTGCTCACTCATCCACGGATTGATGGCGTACTTCACGTCGAAGTAACGAGGTTCGCAGACCAGGTAACGCCTGGGACGCGGCATGCGGCTGGGTGGCACCCGGGTTCCCTCCCGATTCCTGAGGTGACCGCTCGACGGCGGAGACGGCGATGACGACCGGTGACGACCGGTGACGTCTCAACGGTAGGAATCGGGAGGTTCGGGCGACAAGGAACAAGTGCTGCGTGTACACGCAGGAATGCTGCGTCGTGGGGCCGTTCGGCGGCGTTTCACGTCGCCGCCGTCCGCACACCACTCGTTCGGGCTACGCGAGGGGAGCTCCGTACCACCGCCAGGTGCCGGGGCGGGGCCGGCCGGGGAGGTCGGCCCTGCCGGTCGACCAGAGCAGGGCGGGCCAGGGCTCGGCGCCGGCAGGCGTGTCCCGGAAGAGGCGGGCGAGTACCCGCGAGCAGAGGGCGGCGGGCGGCTCCCAGGGCAGCCCGAGACCCCCGGCCAGGTCATGGGTGTGCACCAGCGTCTCCACGATGCCCATCGCGGCGAAGCCCTCGGGGTCAGAAACCCCGAAGAGATGGTGGGACCGTACGTCCGGCGAGGCCGTGCGCACCATGGCGATCAGCAGGGCGCCGCTCGCCTCCAGCACCTCGAGCAGGCCGTCGGGGCCCGCGGCACGGTTCGCGTGGACGGAGTTCGCGGGCCCGCCCGGCCGGCGGCTCTCGCAGCCGAAGGCCACCTCGCGGTCGAGCGGCGGGGTGCGGGGACCGAGCTGGACGGCGTAGGCGAAGAGGTCGTCGGCGAGGTGTTCGGCCGTCTCCCAGCAGGTCCACTCCAGGGTGCCGGCCTTGCCGTCCCAGGCGGAGGTGGGCGCGCCGCGGAGGGCCTCGACCGAGAGCCGGACCGCGAGGTCGAGGTCGTCGGCGGTGACGGGGGCGCGTTCGGCTGCGGCGGTTGGCGACATACCGGGAACGGTACGCGGTATGCCCCGGCACACCCGTCGGCCGGGCACCGTGGGGCACATCCATCACCGGACGCCGTGATGACACACCGTCAACTGCCGCCGCAGCAGGTTACGTTGACAGATCGTCGCCGTCGCGAGCTATTTTTGACCGGCATCCTTGCCGACTGATCACACATGTGCGAGAGGAGTGCGGGCGCTGCTGCACCGAGAAGGCCGAGCCCGACCCACCACCCGCACAGCCGGAGCGCCGCTCCGGGCAGATCGGAACACCCCGCGGCCCGTGCGGAGTTCCCGCCTGCCGGATGCCGTACGCCTTGACCGACCAACAAGGAGTCCCACGTGCCCGTTCAACGTTCCCGGAGCATACGCGGCATGGCGCTGCTGGCCGCAGCGACCGCAGTCGGCACCCTCACCGTCACCGCCCCCGCCCGGGCCCTGGTCGGCGACGCGGTCACCGACGGTTCTTACGCCTTCACGGCAAGGGTCGTCGTCGGCGACAAGGCGGCCTGCACCGGCACGCTGGTGGACGCGCAGTGGATCCTGACGGCCGCCAGCTGTTTCGCCACGGACCCGCAGCAGCCCACCGGCGTGCCCGCGGGCGCGCCGCGGGAGCGGACCACCGCGGTCGTCGGCCGCACCGATCCGACGGGTACGGGCGGGAGCGTGACCGAGGTCGTGGAGCTCGTGCCCCGTACCGACCGCGACCTGGTGATGGCCCGGCTCGCCGTGCCTGTGACATCCGTCGCCCCCGCCGTGCCGGCCACCACACCACCGGTCCCGGGCGAGACGCTGCACGCGCTGGGCTACGGCCGCACCGGGACGCAGTGGGTCCCCGACCGGCTGCACTCCGGTGACTTCACCGTGACGAGCACCGACGCCACAACCGTGGGCATCACCAGCGACGGCGGCAGCATCTGCCAGGGCGACGCCGGGGGCCCGGCCCTGCGCGAGACGGACGGGCGGGTCGAGCTGGCCGCCGTGCACAGTGCGTCGTGGCAGGCGGGCTGCCTGGGCTCCGACGAGACCCGCAGGGGCGCCGTGGAGTCGCGGGTGGACGACCTGGGGCCGTGGATCGAGCAGATCCGCGCTCTTCCCCGCGAGTCCCAGGTCACCTCCGGTGACTTCAACGGCGACGGCAAGGACGACGTCGCCGCCTTCTACGACAACGGCACGTCGGCCGAGGGCAAGAACCGCTCCTCCCTCTACACGTTCTTCAGCACCGGCACCGGTTTCCGGGCGCCGGTGAAGACCTGGAGCACACCGGGCGGCTTCACCTTCGCGTCCTCCAAACTGACCGCAGGCGACTACAACGGCGACGGCAAGGACGACGTCGCCGTCCTCTATGACAGCGGCACGGCGGCGGACGGCAAGAAGATGTCGTCGCTGTACACGTTCTTCAGTGACGGCTCTGCCTTCAAGGCGCCCCGCAAGTCGTGGACCACGCCCGGTGGTTTCACCTGGGAGGCGAGCAAGGTGGCGTCCGGCGACTTCAACGGCGACCGCAAGGACGACATCGGCGTCTTCTACAACCGCGGTGTGTCGGCGGACGGCAAGGCCACCTCGGCGCTGTTCACGTTCACCAGCAAGGGCCTGGACTTCGACTCCCCGCGGCTGAAGTGGGAGAGCACCGGCTCGTTCAGGTGGAGCGCCTCCAAGCTGACCGCCGGTGACTACAACGGCGACCGCAAGGACGACATCGCGGTCTTCTACGACCTGGGGAGGTCCGCCGACGGCAGGAACCGTTCGTCGCTCTTCACGTGGACCAGCACGGGCACCGGATTCCAGGCACCGCGTACGACGTGGACCGCCGGCGGCGGCTTCACCTGGGATGCCGCCAAGGTCGTCTCGGGCGACTACAACGGCGACCGCAAGGAGGACGTCGGGGTCCTGTACGACCGGGGCACCTCCGCCGACGGCAAGCACGCCTCGTCGCTGTTCACGTTCCTCAGCGACGGCGTGGACTTCGGTGCGCCGCGCGAGATGTGGGCGAGCACCGGTTCCTTCCACTGGAACGCCTCCCAGCTGACCGCCGGTGACTACAACGGCGACGGCAAGGGCGACGTCGCCGTCCTCTACGACGGCGGCAGGACGGCCGACGGCCGCCTGCGGAACATCCTGTTCTCGTTCCTGAGCACCGGACCGGGCTTCCAGGCACCGGTGAGCCGCTGGTCGGGCACCGTCATCTGACCTGCGTGGAGGACCTGTGCCCGCGTACCACCCGGTGCGCGGGCACACACGCGCGGACGCCCGTCGGCATCAGCCGACACAGGCGCCAGCCGACACAGGCGTCAGCCGGCACAGGCGTCAGCCGGCACAGGCGTCAGCCGGCGCTCTCGCCCGACGTCGCGGCGCGGCCGGCACCGGCCTCCGGGCTGCCGGTCAGCAGGTGCGAGAGGACCATGTAGCTGATCGTCTTGCGGATGAACGGTTCGACCCTGATGCGCTCCAGCACCTCCTCGAAGTGCTCGACGTCCGTCGCCCGTACGTGCAGCAGCGCGTCGGCGCCCCCCGTCACCGTCATCGCGGCGGTGATCTCGGGATGGTTGCGCACGACCTCGGCGAGGCGCCGGGGAGGCGCGGCACCGGCGCAGTACACCTCCACGTACGCCTCGGTCGCCCAGCCCAGCGCGGCGGGCCGCACCGTCGTGGTGAAGCCGGTGATGATGTCGTTCTCGCGCATCCGGTCGACGCGGCGCTTGACCGCGGTGGCCGAGAGCCCGATCGCCGCGCCGATCTCCGAGAAACTCGTCCGCGCGTTGGCCACCAGGGCGGCGACGATCTTGCGGTCCAGCTCGTCGAACGGCGCGGATTTGTTCGTCATACGATGTTCCTTCTGACGGCCCTGTCGCGCGCGGACCCTATCGGAAGACGGCCGCGGCCCGCACGTCGGCGTCCCGCAGGGTCGGGCTCCACCAGGGTCGGCCGGGTACGGTCGGTTCGCGTGCCCGAGCTGCAGATTCCGCTCGGTCCGCCCGCCGCCGGCGACCTGGAGGACGGTGGCGACCGGCGGACAGCCCGACGCGATGACCGTGTACTCGCCCTTCGCCTTGCACGCGAAGTGGGAGCAGGCCGGGCACGACCCCGGCCAGACGTTCGAGAGGTGCCTCAACAGCCCCTGGAAGAGGCCCAAGTGAGGCGCCCACCAGGGGCTTTCCCGCCGACCCGGCACACGCGGGGTCGGCGGGCGCACTTCGGGGCGGCGGGAAAGACCACTCGAACCGGTGAGGTTACTTCTCCACGTTCGCGGCGAGATTGGCCAGCACGGCGTCGTAGATGCGTCCGAGCCCCTTGGGGGCGAAGGTCTTCTCGAAGAAGCCGCCGATGCCACCGGCACCGTTCCAGACGGTGCTCACGACCACCTTGCACTTGCCCTCGCCGGCCGGGGTGACCGTCCAGGTGGTGACCATGGAGGAGTTCCGGTCCTTCTCCACGAGGCGCCCGTCGGTCGGCTCGGTCACCTCGAGCAGGCAGTCACGGACGCGCTTGCTGGTCGCCTGCAGCTTCCAGTGGACGAGGGTACCCTCCCCGTCGCCGCCCTCGCGGACCTCGTACTCGCTGAAGTGCTCGGTCAGGAGCTTCGCGCGGGTGTTCTCGTAGTCGGCCACGGCATCGAACACCGTCTCCGCGTCCGCCGCGACGATCCGTTCCGTGGTGGCTTCGACCTGCGCCATTTTGGTTGCTCCTCCATCACTCACTCCAGCGGGATGCCGCTAGCCAACCACCTCCCGCACGGGCCCCCCAAATCGCCCTTGCGGCGATCATGGGAACAAATGTTCTATTCTGAGGTCAGTGCGAACAAGGAGGCACCCATGCGCTGGGACAATCTGGCCGACGGCCCCGCCCCGTCCGGGGACTCCGCCCTGTTCGGTACGTCGGCGGTCACCACCCGGACCTTCGACACCCCCGAGTTCCGCGGCATCACCTTCCACGAGGTCCGCGCCCGTTCGATCCTGAACCGGGTGCCCGGCGCGTCACGGATGCCGTTCGAATGGACCGTGAATCCCTACCGGGGCTGCACCCACGCCTGTGTGTACTTCACTGCATGACCCTATTGAGCCCGGGAGGGCCGATGCTCAGCACTCCGAACGCGGACAAGGCCTGGAAAGGCATGGCGAGGTCATTCCCGACCCCGGAGGCGCCCGGCCAGTATGCCGCCCCGAGCAAGGCGGAGAGGACGGCTTACGCCGTGCTGCTGCATGAACCGGCTGCGCGCTCAGGCGGCGCCGACGCGAGTCAGTGGCTGCTGCTGCGCGACCGCACAGCGAAGCGCCTGTAACCGACGCACGAGCAGCAGCCACACTTCAGGATGCTTCTCGGAAGTTGAGCCTGAGCTGCTCTTCTGACGGAGCATCAATCGGGTAGGAGGGCCGGGCGACCCGGCCCTCCTACCCGATTGACACGTCGGCGTCTCGCCATGGACATCTTCGAGTTCCGGTGGTGTCCCGGAGGAGACGTTTTGCTGCCACCGGCCGGACGCGAAAACGACGCTGATCGCCGAAGCCCCGAGCAAGACACCGATGAGGCCCGTCAATGCACCAGCCGGGACACGCATAGGCCTCCAACCAGACCCCTGACGGCCTCCCACGAGTACGCCCAGTCCCCGACGCGGAACAGCGGCGCGGGAGCGGTCAACTGGTTCGCCACTGCCGATCATTGAACACTCCCTCAACGCGCGAACACGAAGCGTTTCGGATCAATAGGCTGTTTCGTCCCCATATCTAGGGGCTTCGGTGGTGCGGTGCGATGTCTCACGCCCCTTTTCGGAGGCGTTCACTGACCTGTCTCCCCAAAGCAGGTGTGAGGTATCCGGATGGAAGGTCCACACCGAGCGACAGCGCGAGGTCAGCGGCGTACAAGTCCACGACCGATTCAGTGAGGTCCGCCAGGTTGACCGCCGCTTCTCGGCCGCGTCGCCAGCCGTTGAGCAGTAGGACAGCACCGACCAGGGCCGCAGGCCACCACTGGCTGCCCAGGCACAGGTAGAGCACGCCCCAGCCGCCCTGTGTCGACGCGCCGGTCAGTGCCGCGCGGGCCGCGATCAGATCGGTGCGGCAGGTTTCCGGCAGCAAGATCCACAACCGGGGCCAGGCGTACGGGAAGTCGAGCCCGTACTGGCCGTGGACGCGGACTCCCACGCCTCGTAGCCGGTCACCGATCCACGTCGGTCTGGCCGGCTGGGTGAGCGCGATGGCGTTGCGGGCTTCGGCGAGAGCGGCTCTATCCGCCTCGGAGACGCGTTCGCTTGCCGATGCGCGCTCGACCGCAGAGTCCGCGCGGCGCCACCGGTCCCGGCGCTGTCGGGTGAGCCTGCCGGTCAGCCACGTCGGACCTGAGAGCAGCCACACCCTCTCCACCACGCCGCCGAGTCCACGCGCCAGCAGACCGATTCCGGCCCCGACCACCAGGATCACCACGGACAGCAGGACGGCCCGCACCGGGCGATGGTCGAAGTGGGCGGCGAAGTCCTCGGCGGCGCGAGCCAGCCGCCGCCAGGCGAGGGCCTCGCGGTGCCCGAGCACGGACCCCGCCGCGGCAAGGACGATGAAGAGCGCACCGGGCAGGGCCAGCAGGCTCACCCAGCGTTCGGCGAGCTTCTTGCCCAGCTCGGACAGGAACGTGTTCATCCGAAGGACATCGGCTCGCCGAACAGGGCACATTCAGGCAGCGGGCCGCCCGGATCGCGGCGCTTCGCACGCGAACAGCGCCGGCCCGGACAGGTGTACAAGCCGGCCGGTGGCGGTGCGGGCGCCTGGCCGGGGGCTGGCTCGTACCCCCGCCGCCGCGCCGGCAGGCCCAGGCGTCGGCGGATCTCTTCCGCTACGGCTGCCACCGGCCGCGTACCGTTCCGCAACTCGTCGACGGCCCTGTCCAGATCGACGGCCCACTCCCTCTTTGCCGCCCTTGTGCGCAGCTCCGGCAGGTCACCGCAGAACCACGTGAGTTCGCTCATGTCCGCAGCGGTGGGTTCCACCCGTTCGCCCCCTCTACACGACCTTCACGGCATGGTCTCATTGGTCATACGAGTGAGTCATGAGTTCGGCGGCTTTCCACGCGGCCACCCGGGGGGGCATGAGCATCGAAACACTCACCTTCGCCATGGAGGACCGGCTCGCCGCCTTCTCCGCCGGCGGCGATCCCGCAGTCCTGCGGGGCCCCGAGGCACAACAGCTCGCCGAGCGCCTCTACTACGCCATCGACTGGTTGGCTCCCCAGACGGAGGCCGTGGAGACCGCGCGGGCGTTCAACGTCGCCATGCTGCTGGCCAGCTTCCACTGGCAACGCTTCCAGGACGACGGCTCGGCCGAGGACGCCGGGCGCGTCGGCTTGTTCTACAAGTTGGTGAGTCGGGTGGCTCCGCACCACGTACCCACCGACCTGTTGGAAATGTTCATGGAGCAGGGGGAACCGATAGGCGACACGCCCACGAATCAACTGACCGCGTGGACGGCCCAGGGCGTCAACCTGCTCAAAGAGGCGGAGACCAACGGAGATGCCCGGCTGCTCGACGACGCCGTCGCCTTGTGCCTGTTCGCCGCACGGGCGAACCCGCGGCAGGACGTGGTGTGGGCGGAGTCCCTCGTCATACTCGGGAACGTGCTCACCCGCCGGTACGAGTACACGGGCGACGTGGATTCCCTGACCCGTGCCTTTAACGTGACGCTCAAGGCCGAAGACGTACTCCCGGAAGGTGACCCGTACCGTCCGAAGTTCTTCTCGGCTCTCGGGCACATCGCGATCAGAATGTACGAGCGCGATGGGGACCTGGACAGGCTGGACCTCGCCGTCCGGGCGCTGCGCGAGGCAGCGTACGGAGCCCCCGGCTACGACCAGTACCGCGCCGCCTACCTCACCAACCTCGCCACGGCCCTGAGCAACCACTACGGTCACACCGGTCGGGTCGACTCCGCCAACGAGGCGCTGGAAGCACAGTTCGAGGCGGTCCGGACCACCCCGCGCGACCATCCGGATCTGCCGAGCCGACTGGTGAACCTGGCGGGGGAGCTCCAAGGCCACCCCGGAACGGTCCCGAACGGAGTCGACCGGCATGCGGAAGCCGCCGCCCTCCTCCGGGACGCCCTCTCGCTCACCACAGACGGCCACCCCGACCGGCCCCACGGCCTGCGCCTCCTAGCCGGTGTCCTTCAGGAACGCTTCACATCGAAACGCGACCCGCGCGATCTCACCGATGCCGTCGAGGCAGGCCGGGCGGCGGTCGAGGCCGGCGGAGTCAGCAGCTACCAGAGGCCGTACCTGCTGCGCGGCTCCGCCGAAGCCCTGATGGTGTACGCCGGCCACTTCTCGGCGCCGAACGCCCTCGACGAGGCCATCGGGGCTCTGAGGGAGGCCGACGCACTCCTACCCGAAGACCACCCGTACCGCACGGCCACCCTGATGACATTGGGGTACGCCCTGCGAGACCGCTTCACAGCCGGCGCGGACCCCGCCGACCGCGAGCAGGCGTTGCGGGCCCTGCGCGACGCCTCCTCGATCACCTCCGCACCGGCTCGGGACCGCGCCCGGGCGGCCGCCGCGGCCGGGTACCTCGCGGCCGACTCCAGGGACTTCACCGGCGCTGTCGAGTCCTTCGCCCTCGCCCTCGAACAGCTGGAGCTGACCGCCTGGCGCGGGCTGGACCGGGCCAACCGGGAGCGCCTGATCGCGGAACACCCGGACCTGGTCGCACACGCCGCCGCCGTCGCCGTACGGGCCGGCCGTGCGGAACGCGCAGTGGAACTCATCGAACAGGGCCGTGGCATCCTGCTCGCCCAGGCACTGGAGAACCGCACCGACCACAGCGAGCTGCGCGCCCGGGCACCGGAGCTCGACCACCGACTCCGTCAGATCCTCGACGAACTGGACCGGCTGCCCGACCGTTCGTACAGCACGGCCGCGGACGAGGTGCACGAGCGCCGACGTGCGAACGACCGACGCGCGGCCCTCTCCCGCGAGCGGGAGAAGGTCCTCGCCGACATCCGCAAAGAACCCGACCTCGCCGACTTCCTGCGGCCGCGGCCCTTCGCCAAGCTACTCGCCGCCGCGGAGCTCGGGCCGGTGGTCCTCCTGTGCGCGAGCCGGTACGGGTGCTACGCGCTGCTCCTGAGCGGGGCCGGGGTGAAGGTCCTCGACCTCAAGCTGGACGAGCGGCACGTGGCCGACCGGGCCGCCCGCTTCACCCGCGCCGTCGACGGCGAACCGTCACCCCTGAGGGCCAGTGAGGCCCTCAGGGAGGGCCTGTCCTGGCTGTGGGAAGCCGTCGCAAAGCCGGTGCTGGAAGCACTGGGCCACACCGAGCCGATCGGCCCCGGGGGCGAGTGGCCCCGTCTGTGGTGGTGCCCCACCGGACTGTTCACCCTGCTGCCGATGCACGCCGCGGGACGTGATCTCCCGCAGAGCGGCGGTGACACGGTGCTGGACCGCGTCGTCTCGTCCTACACCCCCACACTGCGCACCCTGCTGCACACCCGAACGCACCCGCCGAAGCACCCCTTGACGCACCCCCGGCCGCCTGGCGCCGGGGACGCCGCACGCGGCCTCATCGTCTCCATGCCCTCGACTCCGGGCTGGCCCGACCTTCCGGCCGCCGAGCAGGAAGCCCGGGCAGTGCACCAGCGGCACCCGGACGCCGAACTGCTCACCGGCCCCGCCGCTACGGCGCCGTCGGTACGAGAGGCCCTCACCCACTGCTCCTGGGCACACTTCGCTTGCCATGGCGCTCAGGACCTTGGTCGCCCATCGCGCGCCGCCCTCATCCTGCACGACGGTCCGCTGACACTGCGCGACATCGTGAATCTCCGGCTGCCGCATGCGGAGTTCGCGTTCCTCTCCGCCTGCGAGACCTCGCGCGGCGGCATCGTCCTGGCCGACGAGTCCATCAGCTTCGCCACAGCACTCCAGCTCGCCGGCTTCAGGGACGTCGTCGGCACCCTGTGGTCCATCGACGACACCCTCGCGTCCGACATCACCGACCTCGTGTACGAGCACATGTCCCGTCGGCCCGCGCCCAACCCTGCGACCGCGCTCCACGCCGCACTGCACGCCGTACGGGCACACCACCCCGACGCCGTGATGAGCTGGGCACCGTACGTCCATGTAGGCCCGTAGGAGGTCGATCGGTTGGTGGCCGAGCGGCCTGGGGAACGATTGATGTGTACCTGCCGCTGAGCACTGGGCTGCAGACCAGAGCGTTGGAATCTGGCCTGCCCTGAAAGCCCTTGGTGGCCGAGCCGCCGACGAGGAGGGGCAGTCCGTTCGCGTCCGACAGGACGTGCATCTTGGAATCCGGCTTGCCCCGGTCCACGGGGCTCGGGCCGGTGAGTTCGCCCCGTTTTCGCGCGGACGTGGGCGGAGTCGAGGACGGCGCGTGAGAGGTCGAGCAGGCCGGCGTCGTCCAGGCGCTGCAGGATCTCCTCATGGAGACGGCCCCAGACACCGGCACGCGACCAGATCAGGAACCGGCGGTGCGCGGTCGACGTCGCCGCTCGACTTTCTCCCCTACTGTGAGGGCAAGCCGCTGCCGGGCGGGTTCCGGCTCGGTGTCTCGCCCGGCATGGTGAAGCACGAGGGTTGTGCTTGCCGGAAACCTCATCCATGCAGGTGAGGGCCTATCTGGGGGCAGGGTACTCGCGCGGCTGGTGGTCGCCCCGGCATGATGGCCGGTCGTGCTGCTGCGACTGGCCTGTCTGGGTGTGACGAACGTGTTCGCCCTGCTGCGCCTACTGCCGATGAGCGACCATGGCAAGGACGCCGAGATCCTCGCTCTTCGCCATCAGATCGGGGTACTGGAGCGCCAACTCGACGGCCGGAGAGTGCGGTTCGCCCCGGGCGATCGCTCGTTCCTGGCAGCATTGCTGCGCCGGTTGCCGACGGAGGTGCTGCGCGGGGTGCGGCTGCTGGTGCGGCCGGACACGGTGATGCGCCGGCACCGTGATCTTCTCGCGCGCCGCCATGCGGCCCGTTCCCGTCCGAAACGTTCGCCACGGCCACGCACGGTGCGCTCGATCCGCGCTCTCATCCTGCGCCTGGCGAGGGAGAATCCCGGGTGGGGATATCGGCGCATCCACGGTGAGCTGCTCGTCCTGGGCGTGCAGGTGGCCGCTGTCAGATTCCGTAGTCGTCTGCGCTGATGTCCGAAGTCCTCTGCACGCGCGTCGGCTGAGGTCGGCGACGGTCGCGCTCGTCCGAACTTCCCGTGCACTCGATTACGACCGCGCTGGTCACCCGTGCAGACGACTTCGGACATTGACAGCGGCATCCCGCCCAGGGACTCGAACTCGCGTACGCCCGGGTCTCCACCACCATACAAAGCCTGGAACACCAACTCGACGCTCTCGGTGCGGCGGGCATCCCGGAGACACGGATCTGTGTCGACAAGAAGAGCGGCGCCACCGTCGAGCGCCCTGGCCTGAACGACCCGCTCGCGTACGCCCGCCCCGGCGACACGATCGTGGTCCACACCCTCGACAGGCTCGGAAGGAACCTGCGAGAGGTCCTCAACCTCGTCCACGACCTGAACGACAAGCAGATCGGCGTGCGCTCCCTGGCCGATCCGCTGCCGATCAACACCGCCGACGAGGGTATGGGCCGAATCGCCGTCCTGCTGCTGGCCCTGTTCGCCGAGATGGAACGCACCTTCACCGCCGAACGCGCCACCCACGCCCGCGCCGTCGCCGAAGCCGCCGGCCGCCGCATCGGCCGCCCCGTCGCCCACCCCGCCGACAAGATCGAGTACGCGCGCCTGCTCAAGGGCCAGGGCGCCAGCTACGGGGAGATCAGCACCAAGACAGGCATCCCGAAGACCTCCCTGCACCGCTACCTACGGGGATAGCCGACCGAGGCCGACGGACCACTTCGCGCCCCAGGTCCACGGCCAGGCCGTGCAGCGGCGGTATCGATAATCTCCTCGTCGATCGGCCGAGTGCACGGCGCGCCTCGGCCGGCGCCGGTGCGGGCCGGTGAAGGATCGTTCGAGGCGGCGCCCGGCGATGTGCCAGCCGGTACCGCCGCGCCCGCTGAGGACCGGGCACTCGCACTCTTCGCTGGAGGTACCGGATGACCGCCGGAGCGAACACCTCGCCCGCCGAGCTGGAGCGTGTCTGGGATCTCCATACGAACAGCGAGTTCGTCATGCTCGACGTCGACGCGACAATGGCCACGATGACGGACGATGCCCAGGTCCTCCATGTGCCCACCGCGATGGGCGCCCGCGGCCGGCAGGCCGTCCGCGACTTCTACCGGCGCTGGTTCGTCGGCCACAACCCCCGGGACTTCAGTCCCACGACACTCACCCGCACCACCGGGCCCAACCGCATCGTCGACGAGATGCTCGTCTCTTTCACCCATGACACCCCCGTGCCCTGGATCCTTCCGGGGGTGGCACCGACCGGCCGGCGTGTCACGGTCGCCGTCCTCGCCGTCGTCTCCTTCGACGGCGCCCTGATCGCGAGCGAACACATCTACTGGGACCAGGCCACGGTCCTCGCCCAGACAGGGCTCGTCGGGCCAGAGGCGATGGCCGGGCTGCCCGTTGTGACCGACCAGCACGCCACCCTGACCGACGGGCCCCTGAACCGGCTGGCGATGGCGGGTGAGGACAAGCGCAGATGACCCTCAGCGACAGCACGGCCCCGGCAGCTGCCCGACGGCCACACGCCGATCGCCGCCTCGGCCTGCATCCCCGTCGTACGACTTGACTTCTTGGCGCCCCACCTGACCCTGCCCCGGACGGCCTCGGAACTCGGCACGACGACCACGGACCTCCAGCGGGTGATCAGCGGCGAATCCCGATGAAACCTTCTCACTCAGCGCTACACGCCACCTGGCCAGAGCTACACGAGAGCAGCACACACACGACGAGCTCCGCCGCCAGGTCCGGATCAGGGCCGGACACGACCCCGAGCCGTCGGCCACCGTGATCGACGCCCAGTCGATCAAGACCAGCGAGGGCGGCGAGGCACGGGGATTCGATGCGGGCAAGCGAACGACAGGACGGAAGAGACACGTGGTCGTTGACACGATGGGCCTGCTGCCCGTCGTCGCCGTCACCTCCGCGTCCGTGCAGGACCGCGCCGGAGGCCGCACCGTTCTGGCCCGACTCGCCGCCGGCTTCCGCACGATCAGTCTGGTGTGGGCCGACGGCGGATACGCCAAATCCGTTGATTCCACGCTGCTTTCATGGTCTCGCGACGCGTTGAACATCGTCGTCGAGATCGTGAAGCGGACCGACGACGTCAAGGGCTTCAAGGTCCTGCCCCGCCGCTGGGTGGTGGAGCGAAGTTTGTGCGCCACGAGGCGCTCTGTTTGTATCCCCGGCGCAGCCGGGAGGAACTCGCAAGGAGGTTCCTGGGCCGGATGACTTACCTGGATCCGAAAGGTGAAGGGGACAACAGCATGTCAGAAAACCAGTGACCGGGTTCAGTTGTCAGAGACGGTGCGCTGGGCGGCCCGCGCGATATGGCGAAGACTGGATTGTTTGAAGCCCAATCTCCAGAAGATGCAAGTTCCCATCCGCCGGAAACGACAGCTGAAACCGGCGCCGTGCTCTGCCCTGGATTCGAAGGTTGTCCGGGGCACTTCCGGAGTGCGGAGCGATGTCCAGCGAGGACATTCAAGGAGATGAGTGGGACGCCTGTGTCGCGCCAGAACGTACAGACAGGGACGAACGTGGGATCGCCTAAGGGATGAGAGTCCTATGGCGACGGAGGCCCCGTAGTAGTCGCCGGAGTCACGACCGGCCAGGGAGGGCGGGAAAGCCGTCCACATCGGGCGAAGGAGGCCAGGTGATTCGGACACTCGAACCCGGGAGGTATGCGGAATGCAGAGCGCCAAAACGGTGCTGGGTGTCCTGCGTGAACGCGGCAGACGCGGTCTGCCGTGTGATGAACTGTATCGGCAACTGTTCAATCCGCAGTTATATCTGCTGGCCTACGGGCGGATCTACGCCAACCATGGTGCGATGACGCCCGGGGTCACGTCGGAAACTCCGCGTACGACGTGCTGGGCCGCCCGACCACGGTCAGCGACTCCGTGCCGTCGTCGGTGACGTACACCTACGACCACACCACCGAGCCTCGCGGCCTCGCCGTCAAGGCCACGGACTCCGTCGCGGGCGCCTTCGGCGCCACCTACAGTGCCGACGGCGACATTGTGAGCGAGTCCCTTCCGGGCGGCTACACGATGAAGCAGGTCCGCGACGCGGGCGGTGAGGTCGTCCAGCGCACCTACACCCGCGACTCCGACGGCGTCAGCGTCTACACCGACGCCGTCGCCCGCACCGGTCTCGGCCAGGTCTCCCGTCACTCGGGCTGGTCCGACCAGCAGTACACGTACGACACCGCGGGCCGCCTGGTGAGCGTGGCGGACACCGCCGACACGGTCTGCACGGTCCGCACCTACACGTTCGACAAGCGGGCCAACCGCACCGGACTGACCACGGCGACCGGCACCGCGGGCGCCGACTGCCCGACCACCGGAGGCACCAGCACCACCAACACCTTCGACAGCGGCGACCGCATCACCAACAGCGGCTACGCCTACGACGCCTTCGGCCGCACCACCGCCATGCCCGGCGGCGCGACCGTCGAGTACTACGCCAACGACCTGGCCCACCGGCAGACCGCGAACGGCACCCGGCAGACCTGGAACCTGGACCCCTCCTTGCGGTTCCGTTCCTGGACCGTCGAGACCGGCAGCGGTACCACCTGGACGCAGACCCAGTCCAAGGTGAACCACTACGACTCCGACGGAGACAGCCCCCGCTGGATCACCGAGGACACCAGCGGAGCCGTCAGCCGCATCGTGGAGTCCCTCGGCGGCCCGCTGGGCGCGACCACCGGAAAGACCGGTGGGGTGATCCTTCAGCTGGCCAACATCCACGGCGACGTGGCCCTGCAGCTGCCGCTCGACACCGCCGTCGCGCCGGTCGCACTCGACAACGACGAGTACGGCCGGCCCCGCACCGGCCAGACGGCCGCGCGCTACGGCTGGCTCGGCCAGAACCAACGCTCCGCCGAGACGGTGACCGGCGCGATCCTGATGGGCGTGCGCCTCTACGACCCGACGGTGGGACGCTTCCTGTCCGTCGACCCGGTCCACGGGGGCAACAGCAACGCCTACGAGTACTGCTCGGGTGACCCGGTCAACTGCACCGACCTCGACGGCCGCTTCAGCCGCTCGAAGGCCCGCTACTTCTCGTGGGGCCGCATCTCCGCCAAGTACTGGGCCCCAACTGGGGCACCGGCTTCGGCGGCGTCTCCCTCAAGATCGTGGCACCGCCACCGTCGACCGCGCCTACGGTGCACCCCTGTTCTGGAGCGCCACGGTCAGCTTCGCCGTGGCCTGGTACATCCAGCGCAAGGCGGCCGACGGGCGCTGACGGCGTCCACCACCTGCTGCCTCTCGCTCCGTGGGACTGACACGAAAATGACCCCTTGAATCGGGGTGGTTCAGGCTGTGATCGGTTCGAAGCGGATGGTCATTCCGAGGCTGTTGGCTTCCTTGATCATGCGGCGCATGGCGCGTTCGGGATCCCGGCGGGTGAAGTGGTCGGCGCCGAGTTCTCGGTAGGGCGCGTGGTCGTGCAGGACGTGCCGGATGGCGATGGCGAGTTTGTGCATCACGGCGACCAGGGCCCGCTTGCCTCCTCGTCTGGCTGCCAGTCGGCGGAAGAAGACACCGAGGTAGCAGTCCTTCTTCCTGATGGCGACCATCGCGGCGATTCCGAGAAGGCGTTTGAGGTTCTTGTTCCCGGGACGGGTGCGTCCGGACCGGTTCACCCCGACCGACTCGTTCTGCCCGGGGCAGACCCCGATCCAGGACGCGAGGCGGTGGGCTGAGGCGAACTGGGCCATGTCGCCCCCGGTCTCGGCGATGACGATCTCCGCGGCGAGACGGCCCAGGCCAGGAATGGTGGCCAGATTGGCGAGGTCCCTCTCCCGTTCCGCCAGCAGGACGGAGACCCGGGCATCGAAGGCCGCGATGACGCTCTTCCATCGGTCGATCTCGTCCAGGTAGTGCCGGACCCTGGGAGCTGCCGATCAATAACTCTTCGGTTTTCGTGGGCTGTTGGGTCGTAGGATGCGGGGGTGTCGGAGGGGACGAAGGCAGAGCTGGTGGATGTGTTCGGGCTGTTGCCGCCGCATCTCGATGAGCGGCAGCAGCGACTGACGCTGGGTGCCGCGGCCCGCGTTCTGGGCCACGGCGGGATCAGCTCCCTGCCCCGAGCACGGCCAGTTTAGGTTCTCGGTTTCCGCCTGCCACTCGTGCGCACGACGACCCCGCACTCGCTCACTGCGGAGTCGGCCGCGCGCAGGCCGCCCGCCCGGTTCACAGCAGCGATATGCGGTGCCCCTGCGGGGCTGGCGGCGCTGGGTGATCCTGGACAGCAGCCCTGACGATCTGGGAGGACCGATGGCAGCGAAGCCGAAGCGGACCGTTTACCACATCACACCGGCAGCCGGCAGCGGTGAGGAGCGGTGGTAGGTCCAGCACACGGAGGGCGCCCGTAAGGTCGCGGAGCCGCATCCGACGCAGAGGGACGCGATCAATTCCGCCCGCCAGCAGGCCAAGCAGCACAAGCCGGCTCAGGTCGTCGTCCACGGCCGCGACGGGCGCATCCGCACCGAGTACACCTACGGCGACGACCCTCGCGACATCCCCGGCTGAACGGGGCAGGGGCGTGCCAGCTCAGGCGGAGTGATCAAGGAGCCGACAACATCGGGTCCGCCGTCGGCTCCGCAGCTGGCTGTCCGAATCGAGGAAGTCGCTCTACCGGCCGCCCGACAGTCCCCTAGGCGTCCATGGAGAGGACTTCGAAGGAGTGGCCGGGGAACGGGATGGCCTGGAGCGGCAGGTCACAGGCTTGCACTGCTGCCGCGCTGCCGGACCACCAACGCCTGCTACCCCTCTTCGGCCCGCCGTGTGTTCGCATGACCACAAACTACTGCGGGGTCTCGCTGGGCGCGGCAGTCACGGAGAACTGCGCGGGCCGGGCTCCTGGCGGTCTGGCATCGTTCACTCCGAGACCGTCACTGGTCAGGTCGTCGGACCCTCTCCCCTGCGGACCAGCCGCCACGCCTCGGTGAACAGCTCGGGGAGCGTGCCCGGAAGCAGCTCGAAGGCCCTCACCGTGCTCCCGTCGGCGCTCAGTTGCGCGCCGACCAGAGGCGCTTTCCAGGACTCCATCGGCGGCAGCGGCTTCTTGCCGTGCGCCCACGGGCCGGGCAGGAAGAGGGTGCGTCCCGCACGGGCCCGGCGCTCCTCCACCACCAGGCCGCGGGACAGCAGTTCCGCTGCGGCCGCCTTGTGGCGGGCCGGCGTCCAGGCGTTCCAGCGCCGCACAGTGCGGTCCGACGGCGCGGGAAGTACCAAGAGTTGGAGGTAGAGGGCGGCGGGGTCCTCGGACAGGGCGAGGGTTGCGGCGACGTCGGCGACCAGGTCGGGGACGCAGGCGCGCGGGTCGGACTCGTAACGGCCCGCAGGCAGGTCGCCGGTGGTGATGCGGGCCATGACGCGGTCGCAGGTGCCGTCCGTCAGCCAGTCCCAGCGCCGGCTCCCCCGGTTGCCGCGGATCACGCCCGAGTGGAGGACCCGGGCTGGTGAGTCGCGGCCGGCCAGCACCTTGCGCAGGTGGTGGACGGCCTTCGGCGCCCCGGCGCGTACGGGGTCCCCGGCGGGAAGGTTCGCGTACGCCCACGGGAGACCGGTGAAGAGGGCGTCAGCGACGGTATCGGCGTCGTAGCTGCCCATGACGTCCCACGCGGTGCGCAGGTGGCGGTGCTCGGGAGGGCAGGGCCAGACCCGCAGGTAGAAGCCCGGCGGCAGGGTGGCATTCGCCGGGTCGAGGAACAGGTGGCACAGGTGGGTCGCCGGCATCCGGGTCTCCAGGGCGACCGCGGCCTGCCAGGTGCTCCAGGGAGCGTGCGGACGGCCTCCGTGCTGCTCCACCCAGACTGCGGCGGTGCGCTCCGCGACGCGGGCAAGGCCGCCCGGCTCCCACAGGTCCACGGGGTCCGCCGGCATCACGTCGGCGAGCAGGGCGAGCCGCTCGTCGTCGTGCAGCATCGACAACTCAGCGCGTGCCGCTTCGAGCTCCACCACCTTGAAACCGAACACGGCGCGCTCGTGCTCGTCGAGGAAGGGCTGGTAGCAGCCGTCCGCACCGGGGTTGCCGGCCAGGACGAGGGCCGCAGCAGGGCGGCTCAGACCGGTCGCCTCGCTCAACGCGAGAACAGCTTCCGCGTCCCAGGCGAATGGGCCGCGCTCCCGGACGAGTTCCACCAGGCGCAGCAACTGCGCCGGGGTACCCCAACCACGGTGGCAGTCCACGACGTAGAGCGGTTCCTCGGGGCGCGGGGCGGCCTCGCCACCGGGGAGCACGGCCTCGAAGTAGCGAGTCTCGCGCGCAGCCGGCAGGTGCAGGCCGAAGGAGGCGCCCTGGTGGTCGCGAACGGTGAACGAGGTCGTCTCGGCCAGTCGGCCCAGGCGGAAGCGGTATGCCGGGTCGGCGAACGGCGTCCGCGCCCACATCTCCAGGAAGTCGAGCAGAACCTCACGGCGCTCCGGCCTGGTGGCGGGAGCAGCCGCACGCAGCGCGAGAGCGCCCGGGCGCCCTATCAGCTCCGTCCAGCTACCGGCTACGGGCGGTCGGACATCCCGTTCACCCGGCCCGGGCTGCCAACTGCCTTCGATGTAGCGGCCGATACGCCTGATACTGGCGAAGGAGTCCTCGTTCCAGCAGCCCAAGGCCCCGACAAGGCCCTGCAGAGCGGCGGATGCGGCAAATCCGCTCCACGTGCGGGAAGTCCAGGATTCGGCCGTGGCGATCTCGTTCATGCGCCCCATCATTACGGACGGCACCGACAACGGGTCGCGCTGAGATCTCGGGGCTACAAGGGGCCGTCTCCATGGCCTGGATCATTTCGTCGGTGACGTCACCGGGTCGGAGTGCACTCATCGCCCCACCTTGGACGACGGCCTTCGCTGATGGCCATACCTCCAGGGCGCTGACCCATGACGTGACGGAGAAGCCGGCCAGTAGCCGTACGAAACAAGGCCGGCCGTTGGCTGGCGGTGGGGCGTGCCCCTGTCGGGGCCGCACGCGTCGGGAGTGGGGGCCGGGTTCCTTGCAAGGCCCGGACTGACGTCCGGGCCTCACCTCGGACCGGGGCTCGCGCCCTGGCAGCATCGACCGCCCACCCTACGGGCACTACCGGCTGGCGTTCTTAGCTCCCCATCGCATCCCGAGACGGCTCAACGCCTCTTCCTAGTCAGCAGGCAGTCGGCCGTCGCGAAACGCGGCGCGTTGACGGCCGAGCCAAGCGTCCAGGCGCAGCCCGTCGGACTGGTAGCGCCGTGGCACGCGCAGGTGGCCGTGCACGCGGGAAAACTCCTGCGCGGCGGCGTACCCGCGCTCCCATCCCTTGTCGGACCGAGCCTGGTGGGCTCTGGATTGATCCGGGATTCTGCGGGGTGGAGGCTGGGTCCCCTTCTTTGGGTGAGTGGAGATGCCGGAGACCGCGTACTGCTTGTACGTGGCCTGGGTCCTCGCGGTCCGCGGCCACGACGCCACCGGGATCGAACGGCACCTCCATCTGCCGACCCGAAGCTGCCAACCTGCTGGTCGCTGCGGCCCACCGACGGAGTTGATCACCTGGGACGGGACTCGGCCGCGCCGGTCGCCTCGGTAGTCGTCGAGGGTCAACCTGAAGGCAGATCGTCGATGTCGCGGCGGGGCGCGCCGCCTGCCGTTGGAAGGGTACGGTCCCCGTGCCGGCGCTCATCCCCATGGCCTGCGAGGAGGATGCGTTGACGTTCACCGCCGCGCTGATCGTTCTGGGTGGCGCTGCCCTGTTGATGTCTGTGGCGGGCAGGCTGCCTGCGGACCGGGGCCTTCGCTGGCGCTTTCCTGTGGTCACCGTCCTGATCGCCGCGGCCGACGCCGGTCTCGCGGTGACGGCCATGGCCCGGCCGGGACGGGAGGTCGGGCTGGTTGCTCTCCTCGCGGCGGCCCTGCTGGTCTATGGCACGTACCGGCGTCTGCGGGCCGTCCGCAGTGTCTGACTCCGTCCCGGGGGTGGGTTCAGACGCCCAGGACGGCTTTCGCGGTGAGGAAGTAGATGATCAGGCCGGTGGCGTCCACGAGGGTGGTGACCATGGGGGCGGAGACGACCGCCGGGTCGATCCGCAGGCGTTTGGCCAGCAGTGGCATGGTGCCGCCGATGGTCGCTGCCCATCCGCAGATGATGACCAGGGTGATGCCGACCACCAGGGCGATCTTCGCGCTGACGACCAGCGTGCCCACCACCAGGCCGAGCAGGGCCAGCAGTGAGCCCAGGACCAGTCCTACCCGGCATTCGCGCCAGATCACCTTCAGCAGGTCCGAGCCGCGGACCTCGCCGACCGCCAGGGCGCGGACGCAGGCGGTGGCGGCCTGGGCGCCTGCGTTGCCGCCCGCGCCGATGAGCATGGGGATGAACAGGGCGAGGGAGGCGACCTGCTCCAAGGTGGCCTCGAACGCCTGGGTCACGCCGACAGTGAGGGTCGCCGCGACCAGCAGCAGGCTGAGCCACAGCGCCCGGTAGCGGGCGAGCTGCCACACGGAGGCGGCCATGTAGTGACCGGCCCACGGAGCGGCGCCGGCCTGGCGGGCGACGTCCTCGGTGTCGGCCGCCTCGATGACCTCCACGGCGTCGTCGATGGTGAACAGCCCGACGAGCCGGTCCTCACTGTCGACGACCGGCAGGTTCAGGTCGTTCGTCTCCCGCATCAGACGGGCCGCGGCCTCGGCCGAGTCGGTGGCGTACGCCGAGGCCGGCTCGGTCACGACAAGTTTGGTGATCATCGTGTCCGGCGCGTTGAGTACCAGCTCGCGCAGTTCCACGATGCCGGTCAGCCGCCTGCCGGAGTCGACCACGGGCAGCGTGTACACCGTCTCCGCGTCCGCCCCCTTCGCCCGTACGGTCCGCAGCGCCTGCTCGACGGTCAGTTCCTGCGGCAGCGCGACCACCTCGGGTGTCATGTAGCGGCCGACGGAGCCCTCCGGGTAGCCGAGCAGCGAGGAGGTCATCTTGCGCTCGTTGGGGCTCAGCCCGCCCAGCACCCGCTTGACGACCTTGGCAGGGGCCTCCCGCAGCATCCTGGCCCGGTCGTCCGGGTCCATACCCTCGATGAGATCCAGGAAGGAGCGGTCCCGCAGCCCTACCAGGATCTGCTGCTGGTCGACCGGCTCCAGCTCCTCGAACACCTCCAGGGCCCGGTCCTTGCCCAGCAGCCGGAACGCCACCCCGGCGTCGACCGCGTCCATACGCGCCAGCTCATCGGCGATCACATGCGGCGGATGCGCCTCCAGCCACTCCTGGGCGGCATCCAGCCGCTGGTCCTTCACGATGTCCCGCAACGACTCGGCCGGCTCCGCGCTCGGCTCCTGGGACAGGTTCGACTGCGGCATGGCAGGTCCTTAGGCACAGCGGTGGGATCAAAACATCGGGCATGAACCGCACGCGAGCACCAACCGATACTCCGCTCCTACAGCAGCGGGACGGCGGCACCACGCGACATGCGGACTAGGAGGCTCGCTGCTCATCGCAGCACCACCCCCGTTCCTCAGATCCACTGCCGGCACCCCACGCCACCTTGAAGACGCGATCGCAGGATACCGGGTGCAGTCCGTCAGGCACGTGGCAGTCCCGGTTGCCTGACCGAGCGCATCGAGCGGTTCGGCGAGTACGGAGGGCTTGTACTCGGCTGCCGCCCGAAGCGCGCGAGGGGAAGCTGGAAGGTGGTCTTCCCGCTCGCCTGTCCACAACCTCCCGGGACAGAACACCTAGCCCGCCCTGCCATCCAGGCGGTCCGGCGAACCGGGCCACCCGCAGCGGAAGACGCGCGGCTCGCCTGCCAGCGGCTTCAGGGCGCCACGGTGAGGTGGGCGGGGCCTCCTGCTGACCTCACGGCCTCAGCGACCGAGCATCGGCGTTTCGGCCACCGTCCCCGAGCCGCGTGTCCTTGCGCGGCAAGGGTCGGTGCACCGCACACCTTCGGAAACCCGCTCAATCACAGGGTGCACAACCCGTCCAAAAGGAACAGGTGCTCGAAATCGTGCGGCGTCGTTGAACACGTCGACGCCACCACCACGTCCACGAAGGGGGAACACATTGACGCTGATCGAACCAGGCAGCGACAAGTCTGCGGACCGCCCGAAGGCCGGAGCCACGGAGAACATCTCGGACGCCGAGCGGGAGCTGTACGGAGGCCGACTGCGCTACGACCAGTCCTACGTGCGCCACGAAGGCCCGCTCACCCGGCTGGGCTTCGGGCACATGGCGGCCGCGCTCCCCCGGATGGTGGGCATGGTGCTGCGCACCGGCTGGCAGGTGGACCGGCGGGCGCTCGCCGGTCTCGTGGCGGCGCAGCTCGGGCAGGGCGTGGCGGCCGGGTGGGGGCTGGGTGGCAGTCAACAGCGTGCTCACGCAGCTGTTCGCCGACGGTCCGACCGCGGACAAGCTCCGCGAGGCGCTGCCGTCGCTGGCGGTGCTCGCGGTCGCGGCGGTGGCCACAGCAGTGCTGTCGGCGTGGTCGACGGCGATGTCGGGCCGGCTGGAGCCACAGGTGGAGCGGGCGGTCTCCGCCCGCTACTACACGGCCGTCACCGGCGTGGAGGTGGAGGCGACCGAGCGGCCGGAGGTCCAGCGGATTCTGGAGGCGGGGAAGTTCGGCACGGACTCGGCCCGCAGCATGCTGCGGCTGTCGGTCGGCGTCGGCAACGTGGTGATCGCCATCCGTACGTCGACGGCACGGCTCACGTCGCTGGTGCAGCAGGTCAACCGCTTGTACGAAGAGTTGCTGTTCCTCACCGACACCGAGGACGCCATCGCGGCGGCGGGCGAGAACGCGATCCCGCTCACCGGCACGCCGCTGCCCGTGCCGGTCCGGGAGGTGCGCACGGAGGCGGTGTCCGTCACCTATCCGGGTGCCGACGGCCCCTCCCTGAAAGGGGTGAGCGTGTGCGTGCCGCGGGGAAAGGTGACGGCCCTGGTGGGTGCGAACGGGTCGGGGAAGACCACGCTGACGAAGGTGCTGGCCGGGCTGCTGCTGCCGACCGAAGGAGACGTGTGGTGGGTGGGTGAGTCGGGCGAGCGAGTCGGGCTGCGTGAGGCGGACCGCGCCCAGGTCTTCGCCGAAGTCGGGTTGTTGGCGCAGGACTTCCCGCGCTGGGAGATGACGGCGGCCGCGAACGTGGCCATCGGTGCCGGCGACCGTCCCCGGGACATGGACCGCGTCCGCAAGGCCGCCGGCGAGGCAAACGTTCTCGAGCTGGTCGAGGGCCTGCCGCATGGCTGGGACTCGATCGTTTTCAAGGGCTACGAGCGCGGTGTCCAGCTCTCGGGAGGCCAGTGGCAGAAGCTGGGGACCGCTCGAACAAGGTACCGGCAGGCGCCGTTCCTGCTGGTCGACGAGCCGACCAGCGCCCTCGACCCCCACGCGGAGATCGCCGCCTTTCAGGGGCTGTGGTCCCTGGCCGAGAAGGGGCACGCGGTCGTCCTCGTCACCCACCGGCTCGCCGCCACCATGCACGCCGACCACATCTACGTCCTCGACCAGGGGCGCGTCGTCGAGGACGGCACCCACGAGGATCTGATGGCTCGCGAGGGCGGCCTGTATCAGGGGATGTTCACCGCCCAGGCCGCCCAGTACGGGCTCGCGCCGGGGACCGACAGGCTTCCCGGCCCCCGTGGTGTCCAGCCGTCCGGCCACGAGGCGGCGAGCTGACCTTCAGCAGCGCGACTTCCACCAGCCCGGCCCCGCAGCACCCCGCCCCCTACGTCGAAGGCGAGACGACGCTCATGCCACCCAGCTCCTCCTCGATCCGCAAGACGGTCGAGGCATACCTCGACCGCCACCCAGGCGAGCGTGACGCCCTGGCCGGACTGCTCGCCGCACTGGACCGTCCCGTCGACGTGACCGCCCGGACGACGCTGCCCGCGCACGTCACGTGCAGCGCCGTCGTGATCGACCGCCGGTGCCGGGTCCTGCACATCCGGCACCGGGCCACCGGTGGCCTCGTGCTCACCCCCGGTGGCCACATCGAGCCCGAGGACCGCACGCTGCTCGCCGCGGCGCTGCGCGAGGTCTCGGAGGAGGCCGGGATCCGGCCCGGGGCCCTGTGCCTGACCCGGCAGACGCTCGGCTCCCCGGTCGACATCGACGTCCACGGCATCGACGCCAGCCCCTCGAAGGGGGAACCGGCTCACGAGCACTACGACTTCCGCTACGTGTTCTACCTCGCCGAGGAGGAGCCGCCGTCCGTCACCTTGCAGGACGCGGAGGTGTCCGGCGCCGAGTGGCTCGCCATGTCGGAGGTCACGTCGCCGGCACTGCGCGAGAAGCTTCTCCAGGCGCGGCTGGACGGCCGGCCGGAGCCGGTGAACGCGTCCGCGCTCACCTACGACGGGGACGGCCGCTACTTGCTCCATCTGCGTGACCACAAGCCCGGTGTCATCTGGCAGTCGGGGGCGTTCGCCCTTCTCGGCGGCGGCCGCACGCACGACGACCAGAGCCTTGAGGGCACGCTGCTGCGAAATCTGTCCGAGGAGGTCCCCGACCTTCGCCTGGAGGGCTTGGAGCCGTACGCCGTGGAGGAGGCCACCAGCGTCGACGGCCTCAGCGTCCCGGTCCAGGTGTTCGCGGGCCGGTGGCGTGGCAACCCCGACCGGCTCCGGCTGCACGAGGGCGTGTTGCTGAGGTGGTTCACTCTGGACGTTCTGGATCGGCTGCGCCTGAGCCCGGCGACGCGAGACCTCATTCGCCGGCACGCGGCCGAGAACGCGTCGGACGGCGGGCCGGCTGTCGTCCCTGCTCCGTGCGCTGGGGGCAGTCGGACCGTGCTGAACGGGGTCGGTGTCCACCTCCACCTGGAGGACGACGAGGGGCGGGTGCTCCTGGGTCTGCGCCATCCCGACTCGGCGTACGCGGGGAACACGTGGCACTACCTGGCCGGCAGGTGCGAGCAGGAGTCTGCGGTCGCGTGCTTGGTGCGGGAGGCGTGGGAGGAAGCGGGGCTGGTCATCGAGCCTGCGGACGTGGATCTCGCGCACGTCGTCCACGTCGTCGACACGCCGGGCGGCCAGCCGTTGATACAGCTCGTGTTCCGTGCCCTCCGCTGGAAGGGAGAGCCGAAGGTCCTCGAGGACGACAAGTGCCTGACCTGGCAGTGGTTTCCGACCCACGAACTCCCGGAGCGGCTCGTCCCCTACACCCGGACGGCTCTGGCCGCCATCGCCGAAGGTCGCCCCTACTCCCAGTTGGGCTGGTGAACGGCGTGAGCACACCTCTCGGGAACGGGCGGCGAGCCCTGTCCGTCCGCAGGCCAGCGCCGTCGGGGGTGCCGGGATGAGTGCCGAGTCCGACGTCATGGTCATGGCCGGGATCCTGGCGCTGCTGTACAGGATCACGCCGACCGACATGAGCGAGGGCCCGGCGGGAACGGCGACCCGTAATTACGTGGCCGAGGACCGCGAGGGCGGGCTGTCGGTGTCCGTGACGGAGTACGTCGCGGGCGCGGAGACGGCCGAGGGCGGGCTGTCCGGCGGCCGGTGGGCGGCGGTGGGCGAGGCGGTGGGCGAGGCGGTGGGCCGTCTGCATCGGGTCCTGGCCTGCCACCCCGTCGGACCGCCGTGCCCGGTGGCATCCCGGCAGGTGTGCGACATCGCGCGGGCCGGGCGGCGGCTGGAGGAACTCCTCGCCCAGTGGGCCGCCGCGCCGCCTGCCCCGGAAGGGTTCGCCGCCTGGTGCGCCCAGACCGCGAAACGGCGGCTTGCGACCACCCACGGTCCGTACTGACCTGGCTTCGGACCAGCTCCGGCCCGAAGATCCTCACCGAGTTCGTGTCCCAGGACACGGAGATCACCCATGCGTCTCTGGACGCTCTGTCCGCGGACTACAACACGACCCATCACTTCCGGAAGCTCTTGGTGGCGACCGGCGTCCTGCCGGAGCGAAACGAGAACCTCGCCCGTCTGGAACTGTGGTCTGCCGATGCTCTGGCACGACTTCCGCAGCATCAGATGAAGATCATCCGCCCCTTCGCCGAGTGGCACATCATCCGCAACGCACGACGCCGGTCAACCCGCGGCCGGTACACCACCAACGCCGCCACCAGCGATCGCAGGGACATCCGCGCCGCGATCGACTTCCTGAACTGGCTCGATGAGAAGCAGCTCGACCTGGCCGCAGCCGGCCAGGAGGACCTGGACATCTGGCTCACCACTCATGCCACACGCCGAAGGTCGATCGGAGCCTTCATCCGATGGGCCAAGGCCCGACGACTCAACAGCACGATGACCCTCACGGCAGAGCGAACCGGTCTCCCAACGCAGTTCATCACCGAAACTGCGCTGAACGAGCAACTAAAACGCTGTCTGAACGACGACCAACTCCCCCTCGACGTTCGCATCGCGGGCGCTTTGATCGGGCTCTACGCCCTGCCCGTCGTCCGCCTGGTCGAACTGACCACTGACAGGTTCGAACGCACTGGAGACGACGCCTACCTCACCATCGAACGCAACCCAGTTCTCCTGCCGCCCAAACTGGCACTGCTCATCGAGCAACAGATCGCACGACCGACGGTCCACTCCATGCTCCGGCCGCCACAGGACGGCTGAGGGGCCCCGAAGATCCCGGACAGGGACCCAATAGGGTTGTCCTGTAAGGAATCGAGGGAAGAAACAGTGGCGCCACCGAGCAAGTACTCGCCGGAGTTCCGCGACGAAGCCGTCCAGATTGCGCTCCGGTCCAGCAAGACCATCTCCGAGACAGCTCGCGAACTTGAGCTCAACCCGGAGACACTCCGAGGCTGGGTGAAGAAGTACCAGAAGCAGCACGAGCCGCCCGCCGATGCGGATCTCTCGGTGAGTGAACGCGCCAGACTGAAAGAGCTCGAGCGCCGCAACCGTGAACTGGAGATGGAGAACGCTTTCCTGAAAAAAGCCGCGGCGTACTTCGCGAAGGATCCCCGGTAGCGAGCAAGTACGAGTTCATCGATGAGATGCGGATCGACACGGCGGAGTACGCGTACAGCGTCGAGTTCATGTGCATCCGGCTCGGCGTTTCCAAATCCGGCTACTACAACTGGAGAAGCCGTCCGGAATCCGCGACGGTCCAGCGGCGCGAGGAACTGAAGCTGCTCATCCAGAAGGCATTCCAGAACTCCGACAGCACCTACGGCTACCGGCGCATCCACGCCCAGCTGCACCGCTGGGACATCGCCGCAGGCTTGGAGCTGGTCCGCCGACTCATGCGCGAGCTGGGCCTCGAGCCCTGCCAGCCGAAGCCGAAACGCTTCGGCCTCACCCGGCATGCACCCGGCCCCCTGCCCGACCTCGTCGGCCGGAACTTCACCGCTGACGCGCCGGGAGAAAAACTCGTCGGCGACATCACCTATATACCGACTGGAGAGGGGTGGCTGTATCTGGCGACCGTCATCGACTGCTGCACGAAGGAAATCATCGGATACGCAATGGACGACCACTATCAAACCCCTCTCATATCCCGGGCCATCCGGAACGCGGCACGGAACAGGAAGCTCGCGAAGGGTGCGATATTCCACTCCGATAGCGGAAGTAACTACATGTCGGCCGAGTTCGGGAAGGAGCTCAAGGGACTCGGGCTCCGTCAATCTGCCGGCCGCACCGGAATCTGTTTTGACAACGCCATGGCCGAATCGTTCTTCAGCGTCCTGAAGAACGAACGCGTGTCACGGGTGACTTACCTGACCCGTGAGGCCGCTCGCCAGGACATCACCCGCTACATCGAATTCTGGTACAATCGCAAGCGCCTTCACTCGGCGGTGGGTTACCGCCCACCGCGCGAAGTCCACGTCGAGTACCAGAAGTTGCGTATCGCCGCGTGAAATCAGCGGTCAGACGACTGTCCGGAAAACGCGGGGCCCCTCACTCCCCAGGTAAGAACGATCACTGTCCCTGGATCCCCGCCGCGTTTACGCACTGGCCTTCTTGGTGGAGACGGGCTTCACCTTCCGTTGCAGGCTCACCCGGCCAGCACGCCTCATACACGGTTCGTGTTCCTCGGTACCCAGGTCTCGCCTCGGGCTTCCTCCAGACCCCACCTCACGATGACGCCCTTGCCTCCGGCTCGGGGTTAGCACCACCTCTTCCCCCAGGGGACTTCCACCCCCAAGCAATCGCCCATGCTGGGCGCACAACGCGAGAGGCCCCGGACTTTCGTCCGGGGCCTCTGGCCTGTGTGCACTCGGCAGGATTCGAACCTGCAACCTTCTGATCCGTAGGATCGGGCAGCCTACGAGACGGGGGCTCCCTCATCCTCTTGGCTGTTCGCTGGTGACTGTGATCAACGGTGCGTGAGTGCCGTCGTTGCCGTCACAGTTGCCGTCAGCTCCGGCTAGGGCCTGTCCGGCGGATCATGCTGGACAGGCACCGGTCCGGGGAGCCGGGCGGCGCGAGCGGTGAACCGGGGCCGCCCGCCCGGATCAGTGGTGCCACGCGTCACCTTTCACGTTGTGGATCATGCGCTGGAGGACCTTGAGGGTGCGGGCGTACTCTTCGTCCGGAATGCCCTCGTGTACCTGGCGGCGCAGCTCCGACTGCCGCGCCGCCGCACGGGAGTACAGCTCCGCGCCCGACTCGGTCCGCAGCAGGTGCCCGTCCTCGTTCTGGGAGACCAGGCCCCGGGCGACGAGGCTGTCGATGTCGCCGGGCAGGTCATCGTCGGGGCCCGGGTAGTAGCTGAGGAATTCGGTCAGTTCCGCGCGGCCCCAGCCCTTCGGGCGCTCGCTGAGGTGGTGCAGGACCCACCAGGCGGGCTGGGTCAGGCCGAGGACGCCGAGCGCGGTCCGGATGTTCTGGACGACGGCCTGGCCGGCCGCGTTGGCCCAGTATCCGATGGGCTGGGCGATGAGGCCGGCGTCGTCGTGGGAGGGGGCGAAGGGGGCTGAGGTACTGCTCGAAGTGGTCATGGGAAGAACGTAGAAACTCAACTTGACTTGAGGTCAAGCGCCTTGGGGTAACGAGTCGGGCCGGACGGCCGACGGGCGGACTTGTCCGGTCGCTCATGTTCGGAGCCAGATAGTGAGGGCTGCGGCTGTTGCGGTGCCGAGGAAGACGTATCCGCGCTTGTCGTATCTGGTCGCGCCGGCTCGGTGTTGTTTGAGCCGGTTGATCGCTCGTTCGACGGTGTTGCGTTTCTTGTAGCGCTCTTCGTCGAAGCCGGGTGGCCGTCCGCCGCGTGAACCTTTGCGCAGGCGGGCGGCCTGGCTGTCGGTCTTCTCCGGGATGGTGTGCCGGATGCCGCGTCGTCGCAGGTACTCGCGGCAAGGCCCGTTGCTGTATGCCTTGTCCGCCGCGACGCTGTCGGGCTTCTTGCGGGGCCGGCCCGGGCCACGCCTGAGGACGCGGATCTTCTCCAGCACGGGCTCGAACTGCGTGCAGTCCGCGCGCTGCCCCGGTGTGACGATCAGAGACAACGGGCGGCAACGGCCGTCCGCGCTCAAGTGCAGCTTGGTGGTCACCCGCCGCGCAGAGGGCGACTACGCCGACCTCGTGCAGCGGGCGTTCGAGTTCTGCGGGGACGACCTGGAAGAGGCGAACGAGAAGCTGAAGGAACTGGTGCAGCTGCGCCGCGCCCGTTCCGCGTCCATCCGCCGCGTGCTGGGCGTGAAGAACTTGTGGCACGTCGGACCCTCGGAGGACTGGCCGCTGATCGTCATCGTCATCGACGAGGCCCACACCTACTTCCGCGACTACAAGGGCTCTGACCCCGCCACCAAGAAGCTGGCCGCGCTCGCGGCGGAGAACGCCCGCCTCGTGGAGGACCTGGTGAAGAAGGGCCGCTCGGTCGGCTTCCTGACCTTCCTGACCACGCAGAAGACCACCGGAGACGCGATCCCCACCTTTATCCGCGACGTGTGCCCGATCGGACTGTCCTTCGCGCAGAAGACCGCCGACGCCGCCGTGGCCGCGCTCGGTGACGACATCCGCGAGTGGCCCGACGCCAGCCCGGTCAACCTCCAGGACCCCGCCTACGTCGGCGTGGCGGTCATGTCCCAGCACGGCCGTCCCGGCTTCGTCCGCATCCGCACCCCCTACGTCGCCGACCAGGACGCCGCCCGCGTCGCCGAGCAGACCGCCCACCTCGTGCGCCACCCGGCCCAGCTCCTGGAGGACCTGACCGGACGAACCGTCGTCGACCTCACCAAGACCGACCCGGACGACGACGGCTCCATGCCGCTCGCCGCCTGACAGTGAGGATGTACGTGAGCGTTCCCCGGCGGGGTCTGACCCACCGCCTGACTGACTCAGGGTCCTCAACGGGATTTGTCGGCTCTGCCCGGGGGGCGCTCGCGTGCATCCGCCGGACCGGGGGACGTGACTTCATAAGAGCCTGGCCAGAGGCCCCATCACTGTCTTGTCCGTCCTCCCGGCCGACGGGTGCCATCCCGCCCGGTCGAATGGAGAGGACGGCACGATCCACGATGGCACAGCATGAGGTCGAGGTCACCGGCGGCGTCGACACCCACAAGGATACCCACACCGCAGCCGCGATCGACTCGGCGGGGCGGGTCCTGGGTTCAGCCCAGTTCCCCGCCTCCGCGCTCGGCTACCGCAAGCTCCTGACCTGGCTCCGCTCCTTCGGCACCCTGGTGCTGGCCGGGGTCGAGGGGACCGGAGCCTACGGCGCCGGTCTGTCCCGCTACCTTCGTGAACACGACGTGACGGTGGTCGAGATCGACCGTCCGGACCGCAAGACCCGCCGCTGGCAGGGCAAGTCCGACCCGGTCGACGCCGAGGCAGCGGCCCGGGCCGCCCTCGCCGAACGCCGCACAGGCACGCCGAAGTTCCGTGACGGCCGAGTCGAGGCTCTTCGAGCCCTGCGAGTCGCCCGTCGCAGCGCGGTCCAGCAACGGGCCGACGTCACCAGACAGATCAAGACCCTGATCATCACCGCACCGGAAGGCGTCCGCACCATGCTGCGACACCTGAAGGACAAGGACCTGCTGACCATCTGCGCGGGATTTCGCCCCAGCCTCGACCAGGCGGGTGACCCCATCGCCGCGGCCCAGCTCAAGAGGCGACTCGGCATCGGCCTGCCCATGGCCACCGCCCTCCACGCCACCCTGTAGCGCCGCACCCTCCGCCGGCCTTCCCGGCACCGCCCGCCTTCGCCCGCCCCTGGGCCAGTCGACCCGTCATGCCTGCGGGCAGCAGCCCGAGCGCTGATCGCTGCTGCCCGCAGGTCCCACCCTCACGCCAGAAGGGAGACCCCGCCACTCATGCGCCGCCCCCTCGACCTGCACCACATCATCAGCCCCGGCCTGCGGGACCTGATCGAGCTGGCCAACACCCACGACTCGACCGCGTACAGCAGCAGATCCGCGACCTGCGTGGCTGCACAAGCCCCATCAACCTCCACGGCTTCACCGTCACGACCGACGCGGCCACCAAGGAAGTGGTCCGCTCCTACAGCTCCGAAGACGAACCCTCCGGGCGCCTGCTCACCACCTGCGGCAACCGCCGCGCCTCGCGCTGCCCCGCCTGCTCCCGCGTCTACGCCGCCGACACCTATCACCTGATCAAGGCCGGACTGTCCGGCGGCAAGAACGTCGCCGGAACTGTCCGCGACCACCCCCGCGCCTTCGTCACCCTCACCGCCCCCTCCTTCGGCCCCGTCCACAACCGCCCCACCACCAACGCGGGCAAGCCCCGCCCCTGCGCCTGCGGCGACACCCATGCCGAAGACGCCCCCGAACTCGGCACCCCACTGAACCCGGCCACCTACGACTACTCCGGCGCCGTGCTGTGGAACGCCCACGCCGGACAGCTCTGGGCACGCTTCACCACCTACCTCCGCCGCGCCCTGGCCGAACACCTCGGCATGACGCAGAAGGCCCTGAACTCGGCCCTGCGGGTCTCCTTCGCCAAGGTCGCCGAGTACCAGAAGCGCGGCCTGGTCCACTTCCACGCCGTCATCCGCTTCGACGGCCCCGACGGTCACACCAGCCCGCCCCCGCCCTGGGCCACCTTCGACGCCCTGAGCGCCGCCGTGGGTCTGGCCGTCGAGCGTGCCCGGCTCACCGTCGAGTCCGACGCCATCGGCGAACGCGTCATCGCCTGGGGCGGCCGGTACAAGGTCGACCCCATCACCGCCCTGGGCGACGGCGAACTCACGGACGCTCGCGTTGCCGAGTACACCGACGCCAAGGTCGCCGGATACGTCGCCAAGTACGCCACCAAGGACGCCGAAGGCACCGGCACCGTAGACCGCACCCTCATGTGCCGCCCCTGCGCCGGACGCGGCTACGTACGCGGCCCCGACGGCTTCCACGACGTGTGCGCCGACTGCGACGGCGCCGGACAGGCCGAACCCATCAAGGCCCTGCCCATCCAGCAGCACGTACGGCAGATGATCCGCACCGCCTGGGCGCTGGGCCACCTGCCGGAGTTCGCCCACCTCAAGCTCTGGAAGTGGGCCCACATGCTCGGCTTCCGCGGCCACTTCTCCACCAAGTCCCGCGCCTACTCCACCACCCTCGGCGCCCTCCGCAACGTACGCCGCGCCTGGCGCCTCGCCCAGACCGAAGCCGCCCGCACCCGCGCCGGCCTCCCCGCCACCGACGAAAGCACCACCCTCGTCACCACCTCCTCCTGGACCTACCTCAGCAGCGGCTACCGCCCTGGTGAAGAACTCCTCGCCGCCCAGGTCCGCCACGACATAGCCCACATCTCACGCCTCAAGCACGAAGGGTTGGTGCCTGCATGACGACCGCCGTGCTCACGGTGGACCAGGTCGCCGAGCGTCTCGGTATCAGCCGCTGGAAGGTCCACGACCTGATCCGCTCGCGCGAACTCGCCTCTTTCAAGATCGGCCGCTGTCGCCGCATCAGCGAAGCCGCGCTGGACGCCTACGTATCCCTCCGCACCGAACAGGAAGCCGCCTGATGGCCAAGCCGAAGAAGAACGCCAACAACGAGGGCACCATCTACCAGCGTAAGGACGGCCGTTGGGAGGGCAGCGCGTACGTCCTGACGACGGACGGCACGTACAGGCGGCGCAGCGTCTACGGCAAGAACTGGGACGAGGCGCACGAGAAGCTGACCAAACTCAAGGCCGACTCGCTCAGCGGCCTTCCGGTGGCCACCAGCAAGATGACGATCACCGAGTACCTGGCGTACTGGCTGGCGAACGTCGCCAAGACCAAGGTCCGTCCGACGACCTACGTCGACTACGAATCCCTCGTCCGGAACTACGTCACCCCGGAGTTCGGCAAGAAGAAGCTGGTCCGGCTCGCCGCCCGTGACATCCGGGCCTTCCTCATGAAGACGGCGGCCACCTGCCAGTGCTGCGCGCAGGGGAAGGACAAGAAGCGGCCGGAGCACAAGCGGCGCTGCTGCGCGCTCGGCAAGTGCTGCAAGAGGCTCCCTTCGGACCGGACCGTCCGCTTCCTGCTTGTGATCCTTCGTGCCGCTCTCCAGCACGCCGTGCGGGAGGATGAGCTGCCCCGCAACGTGGCCCGGAACGTGGAGCTGAGCATGGGCACCAAGCGCGAGATCGAACCGCTCACCGCTGCGGAAGGGCATCAGCTCCTGGCGGCGGCACGGGACAACCGACTGTGGGCCGCGTACGAGATGGCGGTCCGCATCGGCCTCCGGCGGGGTGAGTTGCTGGGGCTGCGCTGGTCGGACGTGGATCTCCACGAGGAGGTTCTCACCGTCCGGCAGGCTCTTCAGCGCGTGGGCGGCGAGCTGCTGATCGTCGCTCCGAAGACTCAGCGCTCGGCCCGTCGCGTTGCCCTGCCGGCCGAATGCGTGACCGCTCTCCGTGCCCAGCGCGCCCAGCAGATCGCCGACCAGAAAGCCGCGAGCACCAACTGGAAGGGGACGGGGCAGGGCCTCGTCTTCACGACGAAGAACGGAACTCCCATCGAGCCCCGCAACCTGAACCGGTCCTTCGAGGCCCTGTCCGCCCGCGTCGGCGTGCGCAAGGTCCGCTTCCACGACCTGCGCCACACGTGCGCGTCCCTGCTCCACGAACAGGGCGCCGACGCCCGCATGATCATGGAGGTCCTGGGCCACAGCTCGATCCGCGTGACCATGGGCATCTACACCTTCGTGCGGCTGGACTCCCAGCGCTCCGCCTTCGACCGCGTCGGCCAAGCCCTACGGAGGGACGACGACATGAAGTGAGCGAGTAGGTAGAGGCGAAACCGAGGCCCTGACTGGAACCCACTGTGGTTTTGCACATCCCGAGACGGAGCCCTCACCGCGTTGGCGAGGGCTCCGTCTCAGCACGGCCTACCTGAGTCAGCCGCTGATCAGGTCAATCGTCTCCACCCGAGCGGACCGGATTCTGAGCGTCACGACGATGTCACCGTCGCCATCGACCGTGTAGAAGTCGATGAAGTCGCCAACGGTCTTGAAGCCGGCGGCTTCAACCTCACGCTGTTCGCTGAAGTCCTTGTTGATCACGTACTTGCCCATCGCGATCAGCCCTTCGACTTCTTCGGGTCACTCCCCGGCGGAACGGTGTTCTGCTCCCGCACCTGGCCGTTCTTGCCGCGAACGCGAAGCTCTCCGCCACCGTCGTTGGCCAGGATCTCTTTGGCACGAGCGACTGCCTCTGCCTGAGTCGGCAGGACCGCACTGGCCTTCTCGGCTCCGGGCTTCGTCACCGCCCAGCCATCGTCGCGCTTGGACACATCCCGGGTGTTGGGTCGATCTGCCATGGCACATCCGTTTCCGGAGCCGGACGCGCCGAGCTGCCCATCTTGGAGGAACCAAGAGAGGGCGATAAGGTCCCAAGGCGCGACCAACGCATCAGGCCCCATTGCCGTGCGCCCAACCCCAAGTTGGGCCCCGGTCGGGGCCTGTTTTGGTTTGGCGGATCAAGTGAAGCACCCCGGATGACCCGCCAGCAAGCAAGACACCCCAACATGCGCCATGGAGTACGTCAGAGCACCACAACATCTTGTGTTTTCGGCAGAGCCCAACACCAGAGTACCGACACCCACCGACAACCCGGATGGCCCAGCAGGGCCGCCCCGGACTCAACAAAGCCGGGTCCTTGCCGATCAAGGGCGCCGTAAACGAGGGGAGGGGAGTCTCACCTGACGCCGGCAGGCGGATCACCCCTCACTCCGCGAGGGGGCCGGCGCGATCGGAACGGTTGCCGTCAACCACCGCCGTCACGGCATACGACAGAGGCCCTCAGGATTTCTCCTGAGGGCCTCTGGCCTGTTGTGCACTCGGCAGGATTCGAACCTGCAACCTTCTGATCCGTAGTCAGATGCTCTATCCGTTAAGCTACGAGTGCTTGTTACCGGCGGGCTTTTCTGCCCGGTCGGCGTTGCGGGAACAACATTACATGACCTGCGCCGCGACGCGAAATCCATTAGCCACACCCTGCCTGACCTGCGCAAATACCCGAACGGGTGTATCTGCGCGGCCCTGGGAACGACCGAAGCCCCGGCCTGGTGGCCGGGGCTTCGGTGATCAGCTGGCGGAGGCGGAGGGATTTGAACCCTCGATGGGCTTTAAGACCCAAACCGCATTAGCAGTGCGGCGCCATAGACCGGACTAGGCGACGCCTCCAGCACACCCGCGTGTGCGGGTGGTGCGTGCAGATGATGACACAGCCCAGTGGCGTGTCACCAATCGCCGTCCACGGTACTAGGCACCGGGCCCGCAGAGCAAAAAGCATCTGCGGTTGCGCAACGCCGGGACGTGAGCAGCGTTAGACATGCCGGGGGCCAGTCCCGGCCCCCGGCCGGAGCCGTGACCTTCCAGGAGACCCCATGCTGCGCCGCCTCGTCCTCACCGCAACCGCGTCCGCCGCCGCGCTGGCGGCGGCCGTGCCCGCAAGTGCCGCCGCCTCTCCGCTGCCCCTGCCCCTGCCCCTGCCGCTGCTGGAGAGACCCGATCGGCTGACCGTGATCGTCTCCGAGACGGGCAATGCCCGGACGGACGGCACGTACGAGCTCGAATGCGGGCCCGTCGGCGGGACGCACCCGGCGGCCGAGTCGGCCTGCAGCCGCCTCGAGGAGCTCTCCCGGGAGCAGCAGGACCCCTTCGCCCCCGTGCCGACGGGCCGGATGTGCACCCAGCAGTTCGGTGGCCCGGCGACCGCCCGGATCACCGGGACCTGGCAGGGACGGCACGTCGACGCCACCTTCAAGCGGAGCAATGGTTGCGAGATCTCACGCTGGCAGAACCTCCAGCCGGTGCTGCCGGACACCAGGTCATAGACCGGCGGCGCGGGCCGTGCACACACCACCTGGGCGAGAGCTCCGCCTCCTCCGCCGTCCCGGCCGCTGCCGCTGCCCTTAGACTCCCTTCAGTGACAGGCCGGGGCTCGAGGGGCAGGATGGGACAGGCCGTCCGCAATACGCAGTTGGTCAGGGAGGAACCGTCGTCGTGAGCAGCAGGCCATCCCGAGGCGCTGCTCGCCTCGCAGCCATACTCGACGCCCTCCCGGACGGGCTCGTCCTCGTCAACGCCAACGGCACGGTCGTCAACGCCAACACCATCGCGCTCGAACTCTTCGAGACGCCGGGCACCGCCCTCGTCGGACGGGGCCTACTCGATCTGCTGCCCGAGTTCGACTCCCGGCTGATCCCCGGCTCGATGCGCCGGCCCGACGCCGCCGATCACCGGGGGCGCACGAAGCCCACCCGCATGATCGCGCGGCGTACGGACGGCGGCGGGTTCCCGGTCGAGGTGACCAGCGCGAGCCTGGAGGACGGGCGCGAGGCTTACGACTCGTACAACGCGTACACCGGCGCCGAGCTGCTGATGCTGGTGGTCCGGGACCTGTCGGGGACCGTGGACACCGAGGCGGAGCTGGCACGTTCGCAGCGGCAGACCGAGATGATCCTCCGCGCCGCGTCCGAGGGCGTCGTGGGCACGGACACCGACGGGCGGGTCGTACTCGTCAACCCGGCCGCCGCGCAGATCCTCGGCTTCCGTGCCAGCGACCTGGGCGGCCAGGAGCTGCACCCGCTGATCCTCCACTCGCGGGCGGACGGGGAGCCGTTCCCGTACGAGGAGTCGCCGCTCGCCGACACCCTCAAGTCCGGACGCAAGCACCGGGTTCGCGGCCAGGTGCTGTGGGCGAAGAGCGGCCAGAAGGTCTCGGTCGACCTGACGACCGCGCCGGTCCGCGACGGGGACCAGCTGGTCGGCGCGGTGATGACGTTCACCGACCGGCGGCCGTACGAGGAGCAGGCGGAGAAGCACGCCGCGGAGTTGGCGGAGACGACGGAGCGGTACACCACCGAGCTGGCGGAGACGACGGAGCGGCTCACCGCGGAGCTCGACGCCGTGACCGAGCGGCTCACGGCCGAGCTCGCCGCCACCTCGGAGCGGTACGAGGCGGAACTGGCCGACAAGGTGGACCGCTACACCGCCGCGCTGGAGAACGGCGCCGAGCGGTACACGGAGCTGGCCGCCCGGCACGCGCAGCTGACCGCCGTGCTCGGGGAGTCGCTGCGCGGCCCGCTGGAGGAGCTGCGCACCGAGTTGGGCACGCTGGCGGCCGACCCGGCCGGACAGCTGTGGCCGGAGGCCAACCAGATCCTCCACCATCTGACCGCCGGTTACGCCCGGATGACGACGCTTGTCGACAATGTCCTCGGCTATCAGCTGCTCGACACGGGTGCGCAGCAGCTGACGAAGTCCAACGTGCTGCTCGACGCGGTCGTGACGGCCGGCGTCGACGGCGCGATCGAGCTCATCGGGCCCGGGCGGGCACAGTTCGCCGTACACGCACCGCCGATCGAGGCCGAGGTCGACGGAGCCCGTCTGGCCACGGCGCTCGCGCATCTCGTCGCGGACGTGGCGGGCGTCGACTCGACCGGCAGGGCCAAGCTGCCGCCCGGTGGCGGATACGTGGACTCGACCGTCGTCGTCGCGGCCGCCCAGCGTGGCGACGTCGTACGGATCGAGGTGCGCGGGCCGTTCGCCGGGGGCGACCCGGTGCACGAGCCGATCGTGCGCGGGATCGTACGGGCGCACGGTGGTGTGCTGCAGACGCACGAGGTGCCGGGCATGAGCGGCAGCGCCTACGTGCTCGAGGTGCCGCTCGGCGAGGGAGCGGGGACGGTCACCCCGCCCGCGGCGGCCCCCGCCCGGATGCCCGCTCTGCCCGCTCAGCAGTCGCCGGAGCCGTCCGGTCCCGCGGCAGCCCCCGGGCCGGACTCCGCCGTCGCCGCGGCGCCCGCCCTGGACCCTGCGACGCAGTCCGGCCTCGTGGCGGTCCCCGCGACGCAGTCCGGCCCGGCCCCCGCGACGGAGTCCGGCCCCGTGGCGGTCCCTGCGAACACGATGGGCGGTGGCGGTGGCCGCCGCCGGGCCCGGCGGGCATCCACGGACGCGTTCCTGGAGAGTCCCGTGGCCATGGAGGACCCGGTGGCCGCGCCGCCGACCGGGCGGCGCCGCGCCGCGCAGCCGGACGGGGAGCTCATCCCCGCCCAGAGCACCGGCGGCCCCACCGCCGAGCGTCCTGGTGGCAGCGGCGGGACCGGGCGCCGGCGTGGCCGCCCCAGCCCGGCCGAGACCCCCACGGCAGCCATGCAGCCCGCGGAGGGTTCCGTGGTGACGGCTGCGGAGAGCGCGAGCGGGCGAGCCGCGCTCGGGGAGACCGTGCCGCCGCAGGGCGTGCCGGTCGACGCCCACGGCGCCCAGTCGGTGCCTTCTGGGCGGCGCGCGCGCAGGGCCGTCGAGAGCGGCCTGCCCAGGCCGACGGAGGGGCAGCGGGGTCAGTCGTCCGCGCAGGCGCCGCAGCCCCAGCAGCCTTCCCGGTTCCCGCAGCTCCCTCAGCTCCAGAGCGCGCTGAACGTCCAGGACGCGCAGGAGGCGGCACAGGGGGCGCAGGATCCACACGAAGCCCTGCACCCCCACGCCCAGCCGCAGCCCCAGCACACGCCGCAGCCGACCGGCCGGCGGGCCAGGCGGGCGCTGGCAGCGGCACCGGCCGAGGCGGAAGTCGAGAGCAAGCCCCCGCGTACGGCGTTCGCGCTGCCACCCGCCGAGGCCGACAGGGCACCTGCCGCGGCGCCCGCAGCCGACTCCACGGTGGAGCGGCACGACGCAGTGGCCGGTGCCCCCGACACTCGGCACCACACACCGCCGCAACAGCACCCGGTTCCGACGGGACGCAGGCGCGCGCGCAGGGAAGCGCAGCCGCAGCCACCGGCAGTGGCTCAGCACCCACAGGAGCCCGCGGAGGCGCCGACCGCTCCGACCGGGCCGGCCGCTCCCGTCGGTCACGCAGCCACCGGTCAAGCGGGCGAAGGGCGGGACGACAGCCCGGGTGACACCGGCACGTCAGCCGCGCCCGCAGTCGCCGTACCGGTCGCCTCCGACACCGGGTCCGTATCGCTGCCCCTGCCGCCGGCGGCGCCGACACCGGCTGAAACACAGGCGGCGGCACCGACACCGGCTGAAACACAGGCGGCGGCACCGACACCGGCTGAAACACGGGCACCGGCGCCGGCGTCGGCCGAGGCGCAGGCACCGCCGCCGCAGCCTGGGAGGGCCGACGGCCCGCAACCCACCGCGCTGCCCGCAGCGGAAGCTGCCCGGCCGGTGGCCCCACGGGTCGCGCAGCCTCTTCCCGAGGAGCAGCCGGCCCCCGCGGACTCCACCCAGGGCCGCGCCTTCAGCGTGCGCACCCTGGGCCAGGGGGTCCCCTTCGCCCAGCACCTCACGCAGCAGCAGAACCAGACCCTCGGCTCCGGACGCCGCCGGAAACTGGGCACGCGTCCGGACGCCGACGATGCCGAACTCGACGCCCGCCCGCACCCGCAGCCCACGGCGGCACCGACCCCCGCGCCGATGCCGCCCGCCGTACAACAGAACGGCTCCCGGCTGCCCCCCGACCTGGGGGACGGGCGTCCGGAGGGCATGGCGGGCAGCCGCTCGGAGGGCCGGGCGTATGCGATAGGGGCCCCGGACGAGGGCGCGGAAGGCCCGGAGCCGCTCGACGGCCCCGGCGGCGCGGTCGAGGTCGCCAACCGGCCGCAGCCACAGCCCGTCGACGACGAACTGCCCCCGGAGCCGCTGGACAACCCGCGCCGGCTACTGGTGTGGCCCGCCCCCGACGTCTCCACCCAGCAGGCGCTGAGCGATCGCGGCTACCGCCCCGTCGTCGTGCATTCGCGCGAGGAGGTCGATGCGCAGATCGCGGCGTTCCCCGCCGCACTGTTCGTGGACCCGCTCACCGGGCCGATCACCCGGACCGCCCTGCAGTCCCTGCGCCAGGCCGCCGTCGCCGCCGAGGTCCCGGTACTGGTGACCGCGGGCCTCGGGCAGGCCACGCGGGAGGCCGCGTACGGCGCCGATCCGGCCGTACTGCTCAAGGCGCTGGCGCCGCGCGACAGCGAGCAGCACCCGTCACGAGTGCTGCTGATCGAGGAGCACGAGGAGATCGCGCTCGCGCTGACGTCCACCTTGGAGCGGCGCGGTATGCAGGTGGCGCGGGCCGGGGCCGACGCGGACGCGGTCACGCTCGCCACACAGATGCGGCCGAACCTGGTGGTGATGGACCTGATGCAGGTGCGCCGCCGACGCGCCGGGATCATCGACTGGCTGCGGGCGAACGGCCAGTTGAACCGCACTCCGCTGGTCGTCTACACGTCGGCCGGTCTCGACCCGGCCGAGCTGCCGCGCCTGTCGTCGGGAGAGACGGTGCTCTTCCTCGCGGAGCGCTCGACGAGCAACGAGGTGCAGGCGCGCATCGTCGACCTGCTGGCGAAGATCGGCACCAACTGAGGACCGGGAAGCGGCAAGACCGCGAAGCGCAGGACCGGGAGGCGCAGAGTCGCGAAGCGCAGGACCGCGAAGCGGCGAAGGCGGCAAGCAGCAGACCGGCGAGGGGCCGGCGGTCGATGACCGTCGGCCCCTCTTCCACGTCCGCCCCACTCTTCCACGTCCGCCCCACCGGGAGAGCGGCGCGCCCGCCCTTCGCAGCTCGGGACCGGCCCACCCAGGTACGGCGGCCCCGCACTCGCGGACCCTGCGGCTACAGCTGGGTGACGTCGAGCTCCCCGTCCGCGTACTGCCTGCGAATGACCTTCTTGTCGAACTTGCCCACGCTGGTCTTCGGCACCGCCGGCACCACCGCCCATCGCTCCGGCAGCTGCCACTTGGCGATCTTCCCGGCCAGGAACGTCTTCAGCGTCTCGTAGTCCGCGGTCGACCCCTCCTTCAGCACCACGGTCGCCAGTGGACGCTCGCCCCACTTGTCGTCGGGCACGGCGACGACCGCGGCCTCCGCGACCTCCGGGTGCGCCATGAGCGCGTTCTCCAACTCGACGCTGGAGATCCACTCGCCACCCGACTTGATGACGTCCTTGGCCCGGTCGGTCAGCGTCAGATAGCCGTCGGGGCTGATCACGCCCACGTCGCCGGTCCTCAGCCAGCCGTCCCCGGCGAACTTGTCCTCCGGCCGGAAGTCCTCGCCGCCCGCACCGCCGTAGTAGGACGCGGCGATCCAGTTGCCGCGCACCTCCAGCTCACCGGCCGACTCGCCGTCCCACGGCAGGGACTCCCCGCCGGGATCCACCAGGCGCGCCTCCACACCGGCCGGGAAACGGCCCTGTGTGATGCGGTACGGCCACTCCTCCTCGGCGCTCAGCCCGGCAGGCGGGTGAGCCATCGTGCCGAGCGGCGAGGTCTCCGTCATGCCCCAGGCGTGGCAGAGCCGCACGCCGAGTTTGTCGTACGCCTCCATGAGCGACGGCGGGCAGGCGGCGCCGCCGATGGTGACCTGCTGCATGGAGGAGAGGTCGCGCGGGTTGGCGGTGACCTCGGCGAGCAGTCCCTGCCAGATGGTGGGAACCGCCGCGGCGTGCTGGGGCCTCTCCCGCTCGATCATCTCGGCGAGCGGCGCCGGCTGCAGGAAGCGGTCGGGCATCAGCATGTTGATGCCGCTCATGAACGTGGCGTGCGGCAGACCCCAGGCGTTCACATGGAACTGGGGGACGACCACGAGCGTGGTGTCCTTGTCGGTCAGCCCCATCGACTCGGCCATGTTGACCTGCATGGAGTGCAGGTAGATCGAGCGGTGGGAGTAGACGACGCCCTTGGGGTCGCCCGTCGTACCGGACGTGTAGCACATCGCCGCCGCGGTGCGCTCGTCCAGCTCCGGCCAGTCGTAGGTGGTCGGGCGGCCGGCGATCAGCTCCTCGTACTCGTGAACCTGCGCCTCCGTGTCGGCGAGGAGCGAGCGGTCGCCCGGTCCGGACACGACGATGTGCTCGATCGTCGGCAGGTGCGGCAGCAGCGGTGCCAGCAGCGGCAGCAGGGAGCCGTTGACGATCACGGCGCGGTCGGCGGCGTGGTTGACGATCCAGACCAGCTGCTCCGCGGGCAGGCGGAGGTTCAGGGTGTGGAGCACGGCGCCCATGGAGGGGATCGCGAAGTACGCCTCGACGTGCTCGGCGTTGTTCCACATGAGGGTGGCGACTCTCTGGTCGCCGTCAATGCCGAGCTCGTCACGGAGGGCGTTGGCCAGCTGAGTGGCTCGTCGGCCGGCTTCGGCGAAGGTGCGGCGCTGCGGCTCGGCCTCGCCGGTCCAAGTGGTGATCTGCGACTTGCCGTGGATTGTCATCCCATGCTGAAGGATGCGGGTCACAGTCAGCGGTACGTCCTGCATGGTGCTCAGCACGGCGTCCTCCCGGTGGGCGCTAGCGCTACGTGGCAGAAAAGGTGGGTAGATTCTGCGCACATACCAAGCGGTATGTCACTACCCAGGGGTAACGAATCGCAGCACATCCCCGCCCAACACCGCACAACAACGCACACGACCCGGCCACCTGGCGACGCGCCCGTAGACGCGCCCGTATATGGAGGACCCGCATACGGATGACGACCCTTAGGGTGAGCCGCACGGATGACGTGCGCACGGGCCCGTACACGGTGTGCGCGGAGGACCGTATACGGATGACGTGCGCGCGGACGGCCACCCGTGCGCGCGAATGACGTGTGCGCCGACGGCCACCCGTGCGCGGACGACCCGAGTACAGAAGAAAGGGCAGTCAGCGGACCGGTGCGAGATCCGGATCCTCGCGGAGCTTGGCCAGCGCCCGCGACACGGCGCTTTTGACCGTGCCGATCGACACCCCGAGCACCTCCGCCGTCTGCGCCTCGCTCAGATCCTCGTAGTAGCGGAGCACGACCATCGCGCGCTGGCGGTCGGGCAGCTTCATCACTGCGCGCCACATCGCGTCGTGCAGCACCTGCTGCTCTGCCGGATCGACTCCCGGGACCCTCTCCGGCTCCGGCAGCTCCTCGCAGACGAACTCGTCGACCTTGCGCTTGCGCCACTGCGATGTGCGCGTGTTCAGCAGGGCACGGCGGACGTATCCGTCGAGCGCCCGGTGGTCCTCGATCCGCTCCCAGGCGACGTACGTCTTGGCCAGCGCCGTCTGCAGCAGATCCTCCGCGTCGCTCGGGTTCGAGGTCAGCGACCGTGCGGTCCGCAGAAGTACGGGCCCCCGCGCCCGTACGTACGACGAGAACGAGGTGTAAGGGGTGTACGACGGCACCGGCGCGGCGGCCTTGGAAGCGCTCGTACAGACTGGCGTGGTCATGGCTCCACGCTAGAAGCGCGCCCGCTGTCGCGGATCGGCCCCAGGTCCCGAAGCGTTGTCCCCCTCAGGTTGTAGGGCCGACGGGAGCCGCACCTCCTGAAGGTGGAGGACACCCTCAGGTACTACCCGGGAGCGGCCCCGAGAACCAGCCCCGACGTCGGCACACCGGTGCCCGCCGTGACCAGCGCGGTGGCCGCCCCCGGTATCTGGTTCACCGCAGTGCCGCGCAGTTGTCTGACCGCTTCCGCGATGCCGTTCATCCCGTGCAGATACGCCTCTCCCAGCTGCCCGCCATGAGTGTTGAGGGGCAGCGCCTCACCGGCCACGAAGTCGGCCCCCTCACCCGGGCCGCAGAAACCGAACTCCTCCAGCTGCATCAGCACGAACGGGGTGAAGTGGTCGTAGACGATCCCCACGTCGATGTCGGCCGGGGTCAGCCCGGAGGTCTGCCACAGCTGTCGGGCCACGACCCCCATCTCGGGCAGGCCGGTCAGCTCGTCGCGGTAGAAGCTGGTCATCTGTTCCTGGGCCCTGCCCGCGCCCTGCGCCGCGGCGAGAACCACCGCCGGTGGGCGGGGCAGGTCGCGCGCCCGCTCGACACCGGTGACGACGAGCGCCTGGCCGCCGTCGGTCTCCTGGCAGCAGTCCAGCAGTCGCAGCGGCTCGACCACCCACCGGGAGGCGGCATGGTCGGCGAGGCTGATCGGACGGCCGTGGAAGTACGCCGCCGGGTTGGTGGCCGCGTGACGCCGGGCGGTGACGGCGACATGGCCGAAGGCATCGGGCGACAACCCGTACACGTGCAGATAGCGCCGGGCGGCCATCGCCACCCAGGAGGCGGGCGTGAGCAGCCCGAACGGGAGGTTCCAGCCGAGCGCCGCTCCCTCCGCCGACGGTTCACGGCGCTGCACGCCGGCACCGAAGCGGCGGCCGGAACGCTCGTTGAACGCCCGGTAGCAGACGACGACATCGGCGATACCGGCGGCGATCGCCAGCGCCGCCTGCTGCACGGTGGCGCAGGCGGCACCGCCGCCGTAGTGGACCCGGGAGAAGAAGGACAACTCACCGATGCCCGCTGCCTGGGCGACGGTGATCTCGGGGCTGGTGTCCATGGTGAAGGTGACCATGCCGTCCACGTCCGCGGGGGAGAGACCGGCGTCGTCCAAGGCGGCCCGTACCGCCTCGACGGCCAGTTTCAGCTCACTGCGCCCTGAGTCCTTCGAGAACTCGGTCGCCCCGATGCCGACAACGGCCGCCCTGCCGCCGAGCGAGTCCTTTCCCCGGATGGTCATACGCCTTCCTCCGGAACCGACTCGCCGCCGCCCGGAACCGTCTCGCGGCCGCCCGGACGTGGACATGGCGGCGCGGGCGGGCGTGGCGGCGCGGCCGAGACGGGCGACGTCGACGGGCGTAGCGGCGCGGCCGAGACGGGCGACGCGCCTGGACATGGCGGCGCGGCCGAGACGGCTGCCGTGCTCGAACGGACCTGCTTCTTTGGACGAGCCCGTTCGCTTGGGCCGACCCGCTTCTCCGGACGAACCCGTTGGACCGGGCGGTACGCCGTCTCCGGAAGCGGCCTCTGCCTCGGGAGGGCCACCGTCACCGTGCCGGTGACATGGTTGCCGAGACTGTTGGCACCGATGACCCGCACCTCCGCGGTCGTGCCGTCGAACCTACCTATCGTGCCGCTCAGCACCATCGTGTCTCCCGGATGGTTGGGTGCGCCGAGCCGGATGGTCACCTTGCGCAGTACGGCATGCTCACCGAAGAAGTCGGTGACATACCGGCCCACCAGGCCGTTCGTCGTCAGGATGTTCATGAAGATGTCCGGAGCGCCCTTTTCCCTGGCCAGCTCCGGATCGTGATGCACATCCTGGAAGTCACGCGAGGCAATGGCCCCGGCGACGATCAGCGTCCGAGTCACCGGGACGGTGAGGGGCGGCAGTTCCGTCCCGGCAACGATGAGACCGCGGCCCATGTCAGCCGACACCCCCCTGTATGGCCCGGAAAACGGGCAGCTCGAACTCGCCGTCGACGCAGGTGAATTCGAGCTCCACCGGCATCCCGATACGCACCTTGTCGTGAGGTACGCCCACCACGTTGCTGACGATCCGTACCCCCTCCGCCAACTCGACCAGTCCCACCGCGAACGATGGATCGAACGCCGGGAACGGGGGATGATGCACGACCACGTAGGAGAAGACGCTCCCCGAGCCGCTCGCCTCGACGGTGTCCCAGTCCGGCGATCCGCAAAAGCCGCAGCCGGGCAGCCATGGAAAGCGCAGTGTCCCGCACCCCTCGCAGCGTTGAATGAGCAGCCGGTGCTCTGCCACGCCCTCCCAGAAGCCCGCGTTGTCCCTGTTGATCACGGGACGCGGGCGGCGACCCTTCGGCTTACGTTCCCGGGGCGTGTACCTGAGGATCCGGAAGCGATGCGTCCCCACCGGCTCGCCTTCTGCGCGCACGTCCATCCGCGTGGTGATGAAGTAGCCCGTGCCCAGCTTGGTCGTCTTGCGCTCGGACACGGACTCGACCACCGCGTCGTACGTGATCCGGTCCCCCGGCCGCAGCGGCCGCAGATACTCCTGCTCGCAGTCCGTCGCCACCACCGAGGTGTACCCGGCGCCGTCGAGCAGTTCGAACAACTCGACCTGCGCGGCGCCCCGGTCGGTGTGCCCCGACAGACCGCCCATCGTCCAGACCTGGAGCATCGTCGGCGGGGCAATGGCGTCCGGCCCGGCGTACGCCGCGTTACCGTCCCCCATCGCCTCGCACCAGTGCCTGATCATCGCCTCGTTGACAGGATCCTTGCCCATGCCCGAGGCAGCGGCCGCCCTCCCCTCGTACGCCTTCAGCCGTACGTACAACGCGTCGGTCATCGCTCCCCCCTTCCTCTCCCTTCCCCGGAATCTGACTGTCCGTCAGCTTCTGGTGACATGTCAAGGTCGCAAGCGACATCAAGGCCCCAGACCCAACCCCGGCACTCCCCCCGTACTTCCCCCTTCGCCTGCGGGCGCCTGCGCGGCGGCGCCCCCAAGCACCACCGCACAGTCGGTCGCCTCCTGCTCACATCCCCCTCGGGCCGGGCGTCACCACAGCGGTGAGAAGTGCACGGCCACGTTGTCCTGATCGATGACCGTGAACCCGAGCCCGTTGGCGCCGGCGGTATTGCTCTGATTACTGGCGCCCGCCCCGGTCGCCACCTGCTGAGCGGTGGACGAGTTGCCGAAGTTGGCGCCGGTGACGCCGCTGCCGGTGATCGTCGCCACCGACACGTTCGACCCGTCGTCCGCGAACCCGCCGTTGCCGGCCTGGGCCACCCCGCCGAGGACCGAAAAGGCGAGGGGCAGAGCGGCGGCGACAGCAAGAACGCGGGCAGAACGGATGCTTGCCATGTCATTCCTCCATGAACGGAAACTGCTGAAGTGCTGTGGACTTCGGGGCGGTTGGCCGTCCGCTCCCGACTTGATCACGACGTCGCAAGATCAGAGTTGCCCACACCATCCCCGGCGAACCACCCTGGAAGGGACGATTCGCTCGCAAGCGTGAGGACATGTCGATAAACCCCTTTCTCGCCCCGAGAACGACACCCTGGCACGACCCGCCGGGAGCGCCGCCCCGCCCCGGCTGAAGCGTTTCCGCACCGTTTACACATCCCTCTCCTCCTTATTCGAACTCCTGTACGAATATGGTTCCATGGTCATCACCGCCCGGCAGACCTCCACCCCAAGCCCTCGCCCACGCCCTCTCGGCCGCCGAGCGCGGGCTCCCCGTCATCCCCCTGTCCGCCACCAAACTTCCCGCCCTGCGCTCCTCCCACAAGGGCGACCCCGATCCGGTCCTGTGCCGAGGCGAATGCGGTCTTCCGGGCCACGGCGTCCACGACGCCACCACCGACCCCGCGGCTGTACGGGCACTGTTCGCGGCCGCTCCCCGGGCCACCGGCTACGGCATCGCGTGCGGTCGGCCACCGCACCATCTGATCGGCATCGACCTCGACACCAAGCCCGCGACCGACTCCGTGGCCGAGCTCCAGCACCTGGCGCTCCGCCACCTGTTCACCATCCCGGAGACGGTCACCGTCCTCACCCCGAGCGGCGGCCGCCACCTCTGGCTCACCGGCCCGCCCGACACAGTCGTCCCCAACTCGGTGGGCCGGCTCGCCCCCGGCATCGACGTCCGCGGCACCGGCGGCTACCTCGTCGGCCCGGGCTCGGTCACAGCCCACGGCGCGTACCGCCTCGCACCGGGGACGGCGCACCTGCCCCCTGCGCCCTGCCCTCGCACCCTCCTGCGCCTGATCACGCCTCCCGCGCGCCGGCGCTCCACCCCTGGGCCAACCGCCCACCACGGAGACGGGCACGGCCTGGTCCAGTTCGTCCTCGCGGCACAGGAGGGCCAACCGAACACCCGCCTGTTCTGGGCGGCCTGCCGGGCCTACGAGAACGGCCACGGCGCCGCCCTGACGGCCGCCCTCACCGGCGCGGCGGTCCGCGCCGGCCTCACCGAACGCGAAGCCCGCGCCACCATCGCCTCCGCCGCCCGACTCACGACGGACCGCGGCCTCCGCTGACCCGCCCCGGCGAAATCACGGCACCGCCGGCCCCGCCCGAAGGTGACCCGCATACGGCGCACCCTCCTTGTCGTGCAGCACGGTGCACCGCGCTTGCCCCCGCTCGCAGGGCGGCCCGACAAGTTCGGAGCGGAGAACCGTGAGCGGAAGAAGCGGAACCGGCTGCTGAAGCAGGAGAGCGAGGTCGCGCGCCGCGCGGCGGCCTACCTGCCGCAGGCGAACCTGCCGGGAAAAGGCTCTACCTCGTCAGAGAACTCACCACCGGCAAAATTCCGCCGCCGTTGCGCGCCGAGCCCTGGAACCTGCCCGCCGGCACTCCTACCGGCGATTTCACCGGCCGGCGAGTTGGGCAGCCACCACGGGTCGAGCCTCGAAGATCAGGGCCCCATCGGGCCTTAACGGGCAGATCCACAGACTGCCCGATTTCACTCACCAGCATACAGGCCCCGATCTCTCGCCCCATGGCAGCTCCCGCCCAAAGCCGCTACACCGACATTGTTTGGATGCGACACGGTCCACGCGCTTCCACAGCCACAACGGGACTCAATGCCATGGACCGCCGCGAGGCGGCTGTGATCCACTGCAGTAATGAGTCTGTCAGTAAATGTCTTCGTCATGGGTGCGGACGGGGAGAGGCAGGTCCTGGACGTTCCCGAGGGGTGCTCTGACCTTGCCGGGTTCGAGCGTTGGCGAACCAGCGTGTGGGGTTCGGAGGCGGTCCGTTCGCTCGGAACTCGGTTCTTTCCGGTTCTGGCCGACGCAGACCTGCAGGTCGAGGCCGACCAGGTGCCCGCATTCCGGCGCGAGTGTGCCGTCCTTCGCCAAAACATCGAGGCGGTCGTTGCCGGTACGGACCCAGTGCGGACATTGGAGGAGCACAAGCGCCAGATCTCGGAGCGGTTGGCGAACATCGAGGACGCTGCCAGGCGTGCGCAGGCGGCAGGCGGCGGCGTCCTTATCTGGTGACGTGCGCCTGGTTGAGGCACGGGCCTACGGCGATGTCCGCTGGCCCGTAGCCGCGCGCCCTGCGTGCCCCACGCGTGCCCGACCGGAGAGGAAAGAGCGGGGAACACGGGGAACCGGGGCGATACAGCCGCTTCAATACAGGTCAGCCCCCACGCAGCTCAGCGGGCACCCACATACGGCGTCTTCCAAACTGGTGCTTCAGGACCGTCGAGACAGCGCTTGACTGGGCCATTGGGACTCCACCGACCTCATGCAGTCTCCGAGGTTGCTGTCCTCGACGCTGGTCAGCCACGGGGTAGAGCGAACCTCAAGGCCGTTCGGGCTTATGGGCAAGGAAGGTGGCGTAAGTCCTCTCCGCCCTTTCGCTGGGTTCCTCTACCAGTCGTGCAGTGAGGACGAGCCCGGCCTGCTTCAGGAGTTCGGCAATCTGATCCGGCGGCAACAGGTAAGACTCCCAGGACACCGGATGACCGCCGTACGCCTGTGTGGGGCGCAGATGCTGGCCGACTCCTACATGGCCGGCCAGCATCAGACAGCCGCCGGGCGCGAGAGTGCGGTGGAACTCGCTGAACACCACCGGCAGCAGAGTGGGGGGTGTGTGGTGGGTGGAGTAGTACGCGAGGATGCCGCCGAGGTCGTCGTCCTCTATCGGGAGCGAGGTCATCGATCCGACGCGGAAGCGCAGATCCGGATAGGCGCTCCGGGCCAGTTCGACCATGGCGGGCGAGAGGTCCATGCCGAACGCTGGCACTTGCCGCTCGGCGAGGTAAGCCGTCACTTTGCCAGGCCCGCATCCCAGGTCGGCGACGGGCCCGAGGTCGGCCGTTCGCACCATCTCCGCGAAGACGTTCAGCATCCCTCGTGACAGCGGATCCAGCTTCGCCGGAGGTTTGACCTGCTCGAAGTAGCTGGAGGAAACCGTGTCGTACGACTCCCGGACGGCGGCAAGGTAGGAGAGATCAAGCATGGGGGCGACCCTAGCCAGGACCCACAGCACACGCGATCACTTTCGTAGTCCGGCATAGGCGCCCCGTGCCCCTCGCGTGCCCCATCGAGCGGGAAACCACAGGGAAGAGCGGTCGGTCACGGGGAGCGGACACGGGAACGGCCCCTGACCGTGTCACCTGGTCAGGGGCCTTTTCACCTGGCGGTGGGTGTGGGATTTGAACCCACGGTGACTTGCGCCACGACGGTTTTCAAGACCGTTCCCTTAGGCCGCTCGGGCAACCCACCCACGCCCCGCCTCACCTGCTGCGGAGCGGGCTACAGACTACCGGGCTCGCGTCGTGGGGCACAGCAGCGTTGCGGGAAGGGGTGGGCTCGGGTGGGGTCAGCTGTCGCCCTTGCGTTCGCCGAGGACGAGCTCCACCTGCTGGGAGTTGCCGTCCCGTTCGTAGGTCAGGGCGACCTCGTCGCCCGGCTTGTGGGTCCAGATCTCGCTGATCAGGGTCGGGCCGCTGTCGATCGGCTTGCCGTTGAACTTGGTGATGACATCGCCCGGCTCGAGCCCCGCCTTCGCGGCCGGACCGTTCGGGGTCACCGCCGGGCTGCCGCCCGCACCGTCTTCCGTGATGCGCGCGCCCGAGCCCTGCTCGGACATGTCGACCGTGGCGCCGATCACCGGGTAGACCGGCTGGCCCGTCTTGATGAGCTGCTCCGCGACCGTCTTCGCCTGGTTGATCGGGATGGCGAACCCGAGTCCGATGGAGCCCGCCTGGGTCTGGCCGAAGCCGCCGCTGCCCGCCGACTGGATGGCCGAGTTGATGCCGATGACCGCGCCGCGCGAGTCCAGCAGCGGTCCGCCGGAGTTGCCCGGGTTGATGGAGGCATCGGTCTGCAGCGCGCTCATGTACGAGTTCTTGCCGCTGGAGCCGTCGCCGGAGGCGACCGGTCGGTTCTTGGCGCTGATGATCCCGGTGGTGACGGTGTTGGACAGTCCGAAGGGCGCGCCGATGGCGATGGTCGAGTCGCCGACCGCGACCTTCTCCGAGTTGCCGAGGGGCAGTGGGTCGACGGCGGAGGGGGCGTTCTTGAGCTTCAGGACGGCCACGTCGTAGCCCTGGGCCCGGCCCACCACGGCGGCGTCGTACTTCTTCCCGTCGGAGAAGATCACCGACAGGCTGCCGCCCTCCGCCGCGGAGGCGACCACGTGGTTGTTGGTGAGGATGTGGCCTTCCTTGTCGTAGACGAAGCCGGTGCCGGTGCCGCCCTCGCCCTCCGCGCCCTCGATGCCCGCGCCGCCCGACTTGGCTTCGATCGTGACCACGCTGGGCAGTGCGTTCGCCGCGACCGCGGCGACCGTGCCCGGGTCGCGCTTGAGGTCCTGCGGGCTGGCCGCGGAGACCGTGGTGGAACTGGAGCCGTCGTCGTTCCGTTCCGCCGCCCAGTAGCCGACGCCTCCGCCGACACCGCCTGCGACGAGTGCGGCGGCGAGGACGGCGGCCGCCATCCCGCCGGCGCGCTTCCGCCGGGGCTGCTGCACCGGGGGCGGCGCTCCCCATGCGGGGCCGCCACTGCCGCCACCGTACGAGGGGAGCGTGGGCGGCGGCGGCCAGCCGCCGCCTGCGTGCTGTGCGGTCGCGGGAGCGCCGGCCGAGGCCGGTGCGGGCGGCGGGGCCTCCCCGCCGTGGCCCGGCATCGGCGCCGTGGCCGGCTCGGGCCCGGGGCCGGGAGAGTGCCCGGGCTGCTCCGGCGAGACCGCTGCCGGCTGCTGCGAGGGGTGGGAGGGAACGGCGGGGGAGGGAGAAGAGGCGGCGGACGCAGAATCTGCCGCTCCGGGAGCCGACTCGGGCGACTCGGGCGCTTCGTACCCGCCGCGTTCGCCGTACCCGCCGTGTTCGTCGTGTCCGCCACTGTGCCCGCCGCGTTCGCCGTGTCCGCCACTGTGCCCGCCGCGTCCGGCATGTCCGGCGTCGTGCGACTCGGGCCCCGGTGCCGGGGGCGTCGATCCCTCGGGAGCGGCGCCCGGCACTGGAGGTACGGACGGGGCGGCCGGGACCGCGTTGCCCTCGTTCTCGGTGCTCACAGCTCTCTTCTCCTCAGGTTCCACGTCGGTCTCCGACCGGCGGCATCCGCACCGGCCGGTACCGGGTCACTTCATGACGTCCGCTTCGCACGTGTCCGCGGTCAGCTTTTCCCACAGCACGTCAGGCCACTGTAAGCAGGACCTGTGTGTATCCCGGCAATCCTTTACTTCCGACAAAAGGGGCGCACCTTCACGGCGTCCATCAGGTCACCCTCCGGCCGGACGTGAATTCCGCCCGCACCGAACCCGGGCGTCGTCCGGAGTCGCCCGACCCGGTCGTTTCAGGGGCCCTGCACACGCCTACCCCATGGCGGTGACACCATGACGCGGTGACCCAAGCACGGCAGCACAGCATTCAGGTCGTCGCCCACCGCGGCGCTTCGGAAGACGCCCCCGAGCACACCCTGGCCGCCTATCGCAAGGCGATCGAGGACGGCGCGGACGCCCTCGAGTGCGATGTACGGCTCACCGCCGACGGCCATCTGGTCTGTGTCCACGACCGTCGGGTGAACCGCACCTCCAACGGGCGGGGCGCGGTCTCCGCCCTTGAGCTCGCGGATCTCGCCGCCCTCGACTTCGGCTCCTGGAAGGACGCGGCGGAGAGCCCCGACTGGCGTGATCCGTCCCTTACCTCCGTCCTCACCCTGGAGCGCCTGCTGGAGCTGGTGGCCGATTCCGGCCGCCGTGTGGAACTGGCCATCGAGACGAAGCACCCGACACGGTGGGCGGGGCAGGTCGAGGAGCGGCTGCTGCAGCTACTGGGACGCTTCGGGCTGTCCGCACCGGCGTCCCCCGACGACTCGACGGTACGCGTCATGAGCTTCTCCGCCCGCTCCCTGCACCGGATCGCGGCGGCCGCGCCCGGCCTTCCCACCGTGTATCTGATGCAGTTCATGACACCGCGGATGCGGGACGGGCGACTGCCGGGCGGTGCGCGGATCGCCGGCCCCGGCATCCGGATGGTGCGCAATCACCCCGGCTACGTCGACCGGCTCCACCGCGCCGGCCATCGCGTGCACGTGTGGACCGTCAACGAGCCCGAGGACGTCGAGCTCTGCGTCCGGCTGGGCGTGGAAGCCATCATCACCAACCGCCCCAGGCAGGTGCTGTCCCAGCTGGGCAGGCTCTGATCCGGCCACCGGCCTCCATCAACGGCTCTGCCCGCACCACTGGAAGCACACCGGTCCGCACCGCTGGAAGTACACCGGTGCGCACCGGGGAGTGCACCGGTCTGCCCTACGGGGAGTGCACCGGCGCGTTCGGCACCTGCTCGATCGTGTCGAGTGCGTCACTGGTGCCCCCTTGGCCGGTTTCCGGTCCAGTCCATTGGGGCATTCACACCGTGGCGTGGGGCAAAGGAGGTCTCGGGGGTGGCGTTTGTGGTGGCACAGAAGGTGCCCACGTCGTCGAGCATGGCCGTACCCCATGGCCCTGCGGGCGTGGGCAGGGCGCGACACAGGATGCGCGAGCAGCTGTTCCGCAGCGGGGTACCGGAATCGGTGGTCGACGATGCAGTGCTGATCCTTTCCGAACTGCTCAGCAATGCGTGCCGGCACGGCAGACCGCTGGGACAGAGGGAAGCGGGGGACGGTGACGTACGAGCCGCGTGGCGGGTGGACGAGGCCGGACGGCTCACGGTCGAAGTGACGGACGGAGGCGGTCCCACCCGCCCTGTTCCGGCCACGCCCTCGGTGACCGCGCGGGGCGGCCGAGGGCTCAACATCATCAGCACGCTGGCGCAGGAGTGGGGCGTACGCGACAGCGCCACCGGTGAGGTCACGGTGTGGGTGATCGTCACGGAAGGGCACCGCCGCGAGGACTTCGCCGCGCGCGTCGCCGGACCCGCGTTCGAGTTCGCGGACGCCTTCGACGACCTCGACTGACTCGGCGGGGTGGCGGACAGCGGAGAGGACGGCAGCGGAGAAAACGGCGGCAGAGAGCAGGCAGGGAGGCCGGCAGGAGGCGTGCGGTCGGCGGGCCGCGCGCACGGCGGAGCCCGTGGCCCGGAGAGCCGCCCCGGAGCGCCGACTTGCCAGACACCTGGAAGGCGCCTGGGGCCCGCTGCTCCCCCGCGACGGCGGGGTACGGCTAGGCTCGCGCCGACACAGCACCGCCGCAATCGGGAGAAAGCCACACCATGGCCAAGAAGCGCCCCCAGACGAAGGCGACGAAGCCCCGGCCCAATAACGGGGCCCGCGCCGCAGGCGTCAATGAGCCGGTTCCGGTCGTGGGAGCCCGCGAGCCCTGCCCCTGCGGCTCCAGCCGCCGCTACAAGGCATGCCACGGCCGGGCCGCCTCGCACGCCGTGACGGAACTGGTCCAGCGCCCCTTCGAGGGGCTTCAGGGCGAGTGCGACTGGGTGGCCCTGCGCGAGCTGGTACCCGCCGCGACCGTCGAACTCGCCCTGAAGGGCGGTCTTCCCGAGGGCGTGCCTTCCGTGACGCTCGCGACGGTACTGCCGATGGCCTGGCCCGCCCTGCGCCGCGACGACGGTTCGGTCCTGCTGGGGCTGCAGAACGACACCCCCTCCGGTGACCTCAGCCGCGACCTCGCCGGCACGCTGCAACGGGCTCTCACGACCGAGCCGGGCTCCCCGGTCCCCGCCACAACCGCCGGAGCCGACGGCGTACGGCTGCAGGACCTGCTCGACCCGGACGCCGCTTTCGAGCCGACCGTGCACTCCGGCTTCGAGTTCTGGGTGCCGGGGTCGACCGAGGACACCTCGCCCGAGGTGGCCGCCTCTCTCGAGCGTGCCAACGCGGCGGCCATCCCGACCGTGAAGCTCTCGGGCGTCGACGCCTCCTACTGGTGCGAGACGCCGGAGAGGAACCACCTCCGCTGGGTCATGCCGCACCCGGAGGAGCGGCTGCTCGACGCCCTGGCCAGGCTGCATGCCGCGGGCAGCTCGTCACTCGGCGAGGGGACCCGCCTGGTGGGCTCGTTCCGAGCGCACGGCCTGATGGTTCCGGTCTGGGACCTGCCGACCACGATGAGCGCCGAGGACTGCGAGAAGCCCGCCGCCGAGTTCGCCGAGCGGCTGGCCGCCGCGCTGGCCACCGACGCCCCGCTGACCGCGGAGGAGCGCCGCGCGCGCGGTGGTCTCACCAACCGCCAGGTGACGCTCAGCTGAGAGTGACGATTACCGCCGGGCGTCGGGTGACACCAGTCACAACTCGCTCAATCGGAAGGTAAATCCCTGTCCGAATACGAGAGATCGAATTTGCGAACCGCAGATCTCTTGTTACGGTTCTAGAAGCCCGGTCGCTGGTGCATCCCCCGTCGCCAGCGATCGGGCGTTTCCATTTCCACCGCGCCTCCACCGCGCCTCCACCGCCTCAACGGCCTCTACGCTCCTGCGAGTTGCTACCGGATCGCAGCAGCAGCGGCCCGTCGCCCGTTCTGTCGTAAGCGGCGAACTCCACCACTGCCGAGTAGGCGGAAGCGGCACCGCGCGAAGGCTCATGGGGAGTTTCACAAGTACGTGGCTCGTCGCCCGCCCCGACGTCGCAGTTGGTCCGGACAGTACGTCCACCCGGTGCCATCGGAGTGAGTACGGACGTCAATTTCTCTCCCGTCGCATTGCGGTAATAAGTGCGGGCCCAGGTCAGACCGGCGCGTGTCAGTACGCAGGTCTGCGCGTCGACCCCGCCGGGAGAGGCGAGTTCCGGCCCACATCGGGAGTTCGTCCGGGCGGCGGAGTCGCCGTAGGCTTCGCCCTCGCCCCGCTCACCGGTACGCAGCGCCCCGTCCGCCCCGGCGTGCTCGTCGGCCGAACCGGATGTCCCTGCCCGTTCCACGTCGCCGCCGCCGGTGGTGGTGGTGGTAGTGGCGGCGGTGCCGAGTCCCGGCAACAGACGGGTGCCGACGTCCGCAGCACCGCCCTTGACCTGGTCGGCAAGGCCCTTCTCCGGCGAGGCCACCGGTTTCGGCGATCCGGCCGGTCCCGCCGACGCGACGATCGGCACCAGCGTGGCTGTGACCACCACGGCGGCGAGCCCGATCATGCGGAGATTCATCGGGCATCTGCCGGCTACGGGGGATTCGTCACGACGGCCCGAAGATATCCGGGGATGACGGGCGCACGGCTGACCGCGCGCCCAATTCCGTGACAACTCGGCCCGGCTGCTACCCGTACGAGTGACGGGACCGCATCGATACGGCCTGGCCGGGAGCCGAACCGGCCAAGCCGAACCACACCGACCGGAGCAGGAGCCGACCCGCCGGAGCGGGAGCCGAACCAACTCGGGGAACACGCCGCCCACCGGAGCAGGAGCCGGCGCACCGGAGC
>NZ_JBEZKP010000001.1:107065-318954 GCF_040706335.1 Streptomyces sp. NPDC048389
CAGGAGCCACACCCACCGGACCGGAAGCCGACCCACCGGAGCAGGAGCCACACCCACCGGACCGGAAGCCGACCCACCGGAGCAGGAGCCACACCCACCGGACCGGAAGCCGACCCACCGGAGCAGGAGCCACACCGACCGGAGCGGGAGCCGCCGGAGCGGGCCGGGAAGGGCTCCGTCAGAGGGTCGGGGCCGTCAGTACGTGAGTCGGCTGGTGCCTTCTCCCGCCTCCGGCGGGTGCAGCCCGCCGGGCGCGCCGGCCGCGCTCGCCTCGACGAGTGCGTCGACGACCGCTTCGACGTCCGGCAGCCAGGGCGCGGCGGAACCGGGCAGCGGCGCCCTCTCCCACCGCACTTGCCCCTTGCCGGTCTCCGAGGGCGGCAGCACCAGATATCCGCCGCTGCCGTGGAAGCGCAGGGAACTGGGGACACAGTCCTTGACGAAGAGCAGTTCTCCGAGTTGTTCCAGGGTGTAGGGCGCCACCAGGAGGGACCACCGGGTGGGTGTGGCGACGACCGGCCCGAGCCGCATGTCCATCCGGTCCAGCTCCGCCAGCGCACGGGCGGCGGCGACAGCGGGCAGGCTCACGGCGCACGGCGCGCGGTCGTCGCCGGATCCGCCGTTCGCCCGGGTGGGGCCTCCGGTGGCCAGCACGATCGGCGCGGTCGGGCGGTTGGTCCACCACCAGCGGATCATCCGCTCGTCGGTGGTCGCGGCGAGGATGCCGGGGTCGAAGGGGTGTGCGCCGGGCACGACGCACTCGGGGTCGGGGCAGGCGCACCCGCGGTCGCGGTCCGCGCGGCTCCTGCCCTTGTCCGCCGGCCGGTCACCGCCGGCCGCTTTCAGCCCCACACCGGGAAGTACGGGCCATTTCCACTCGACAGCGCAGGTCAGCGCCGCTTCCAGTTGAACAGGCCCCTTCTTGCGCCGGTACCGGAGCCTGCGTCGCCTTCCGAGGATCTCGCGCATGAGCGCTCGTTCCTTTCCGTTGAACGCCGGGGTCCACATCACATGAGGTGTGCAGGTATTGACTGTGCGTACAAGTGCGCGTGCTGATCGGCGTTTCATCACCCTTGCCAGAGGCATGGGCGCTCCCTGTGGCACCAGCGACAGGATCGTCGCCCGGGGGCCGAACGTGGGCTGTGTCCATTGAACGCGTGGCGAGGGGTGGCGCGCGCCTGGCGCTTGCCGTCCCGCTGTAGTTCTTCCCCGCCACTCGGGGATGAGGCGTGGCCTGCGGCTGTTAGGACGCCGGGGCCCACCGCCAGGTTCCGGGGCGCTGTCAACTGCCCCTGGACATCACCGTTCAGGCACCCAGCACGCTTGCGATGACTCTTCTCCCGAGGGCCTTCGCCCTGGGAGATCCCCCTGCCGAACGCCTTCAGTCGACACCGATCGACCGCCATCACGCGCATTTTTCAGCCAAGTTATCAGGTGCACGCGCGCTTCGCGGACACCATCAATACCACTGGAACAGTGCTGGACATCACCTGACGTGTGCGTGTAGATGTGGATGCATTGATAGCGGCGCAGAATGACATGGGGGTTTGCGATGCTATTGAGCGAAACGCGACTTCCGGAAAGCCGGCTGCCATGAGCGCCCCTCACCTGCCGAAAGTGGCCGGAATCGATCCCACGGTTCCTGCCCCCGCGCACAATCCCGCACCCATGCCCGCTGCCCCCGCCGCACTCCCCGCAGCCGGGGCAGTGCTTCAGGACCGCCTGGCCGGCTGGGTCTCCGACCTCACCACGCTCCATGAACTCACCGAACGGCTGATCAGAACCGGCACGCTCGACGACGCCCTCGACGAACTGCTCGGCGCGGGCGCCGCGCTCGTCGGCGCCCGCCGCGGTCTCGTGGTGCTCGAACCGGCCCAGGGCACCGCACGCGACAGCCCCGTCGACGACGACCCCGGCCCCGGCCTCGCCAAAGGTCTGGGCCTGAGCCGCTCCGACCTCGGCCACATCGAGACGGTGCCGCGGGCCGCGACGGCGTACGGCCGCATCCTGGACGGCGGCCACGGCGACGACGGCGGCCCGTCCGGCGTTCCCGTCCCCGTCGCCCACCCCGATCTGTTCGCCGACGACTCGCTCGACCCCCTCCACCGCGAGGTCGCCACCCGCCTCGGCTACGCGGCCAGTTACACGGTTCCGCTGGCGACCGAGGAGTCCGGCATGCTCGGCGCGGCCGTGTGGCTCTACGACGAACCGGCCACCCCGGTCGAGCGCCAGTGCCACCTGGTCGGCCTCTACATGCGCTACGCCACCGAGCATCTGGCCCGGCTGCGCGAGTTGGAGCAGGCGCGCTCCACCGTCGCGACCGTCGCCGAGGAACTGCTGCCCAGCCGGCTGCCGCGGGTGCCCGGCGTCCGGCTTGCCGCACGACACCACACGGGCACTCACGGCGGGGGCGACTGGTACGACGCGTTGCCGCTGCCGGAGGGCGCACTGGGCCTCGCGGCCGGATCGGTCAGCGGCAGCGGACCGAGCGCGCTCGCCGCGATGGGCAGACTGCGCGCGTCTCTGCGGGCGTACGCGGTGATGGAGGGCGAGGACCCGGTCGCCGTCCTGTCCGACCTCGAGCTGCTGATGCGTATCACCGAACCGGCGCGCACGGCGACCGCGCTCTTCGCGTACGCGGAACCGGCCGACCGGAAGGTCGTGCTCGCGGGCGCGGGCCACGCGCCGCCGCTGGTGACCGGCGAGCGGCGCACCGAGTTCGTCGAGACGTCCCTGTCCGCGCCGCTCGGGATGCTCGCCTGCTGGGAAGCGCCGAGCGTGGAACTGTGCCTCCAGCCGGGAGAAACGGTGCTGCTGTACACGGACGGGCTGCTCCGGCGCACGGGCGAACCCATGGACCACGCGTTCGCCAGGCTCCACGCCGCGGCGGCGAGCGTCCCGCGGGCGTTGCGCGGCGAACCTGTCGCGCTCGCCGACCATGTGCTGCACACCATGCTCCCCGAAGGCCCGGATGCCGCCGGCGGCGAGGACATCGTCCTGCTTGCCGCCCGTTTCGACTGATTCCACACGCTCCGTCGGGTCTTCCTCCGCTCAGACATACGATGGAGAGGTCCCCCGTGCCGACCCGGCAGAGGGGACCGGAGTCATAAAAGGACTCGTAAAAGAACCAGGCCGACAAGCCCAGGAGGCACACGTGGCTGAGGAGCCCACCCCGGCGGAATCCGAACCGGCTGCCGACGCAGCGGGCACGGAGGGCGAGGAGCAGCCGATCAAGCAGCGCAAGAACGGCCTGTACCCGGGCGTGTCCGACGAGCTGGCAGAGAACATGAGCACCGGCTGGGCCGACACCGAGCTCCACGGCCTCGAGCCGATCCCGCAGGCGGAGCAGACCGCCGCCCGGCGCGCCGCGCTCTCGGCGCGCTTCCCCGGCGAACGCCTGGTGATCCCCGCGGGCAACCTGAAGACCCGCTCGAACGACACCGAGTACAGCTTCCGCGCCTCCACCGAGTACGCGTACCTGACCGGCGACCAGACGGAAGACGGCGTCCTGGTGCTGGAGCCCCGGGGCGAGGGCCACACCGCCACCATCCACCTGCTGCCGCGCTCCAACCGTGAGAACGGCGAGTTCTGGCTGTCGGGCCAGGGCGAGCTGTGGGTGGGCCGTCGCCACTCCCTCGCGGAGGCCGAGCAGCTGCTGGGCATCCCCGCCCAGGACGTGCGCGAGCTGGCCGGCAGGCTCGGTGAGGCCACCGGCCCCGTGCGGGTCGTCCGCGGGCACGACGCCGCGATCGAGGCCGCACTGACCGACAAGGTCACCGCGGAGCGCGACGAGGAGCTGCGGGTCTACCTCTCCGAGGCGCGGGCCGTGAAGGACGAGTTCGAGATCGGCGAGCTGCAGAAGGCGTGCGACTCCACCGCCCGCGGCTTCGAGGACGTCGTCAAGGTCCTGGACAAGGCAGAGGCCACCAGCGAGCGCTACATCGAGGGCACGTTCTTCCTGCGCGCCCGCGTCGAGGGCAACGACATCGGCTACGGCTCCATCTGCGCCGCCGGCCCGCACGCCACCACCCTCCACTGGGTGCGCAACGACGGGCCGGTCCGCTCCGGCGACCTGCTGCTGCTGGACGCCGGCGTGGAGACCCACACCCTCTACACCGCGGACATCACCCGTACCCTGCCCGTCAACGGCCGCTACACCGAGCTTCAGCGCAAGATCTACGACGCGGTCTACGAGGCACAGGAGGCGGGCATCGCGGCCGTGAAGCCGGGCGCCAAGTACCGCGACTTCCACGACGCCGCGCAGCGGGTCCTCGCCACGAAGCTCGTCGAGTGGGGCCTGGTCGAAGGCCCCGTGGAGCGGGTGCTCGAACTGGGCCTGCAGCGACGCTGGACCCTGCACGGCACCGGCCACATGCTCGGCATGGACGTCCACGACTGCGCAGCCGCTCGCACCGAGGCGTACGTCGACGGCACCCTGGAGCCCGGCATGTGCCTCACCGTCGAGCCCGGTCTGTACTTCCAGGCCGACGACCTGACGGTCCCCGAGGAGTACCGCGGCATCGGCGTCCGCATCGAGGACGACATCCTCGTCACGGCGGACGGCAACAGGAACCTCTCGGCGGCGCTGCCGCGCCGGGCGGACGAGGTCGAGGCGTGGATGGCGTCACTCAAGCAGGACCGTTGATCAGAACCGGTCATGCCCGGGAGGGCGCGCGGCTCACGACACGTCGAGCAGCGTGCCCTCCCGCCATTTGAGGACCTTGTCGAAACTCACCACGGCACCGCGGCCCGGCCTGTTGCGGACGTGCACATGGTCGGCGAGCTGCTCGATCAGGCACAGCCCCCGGCCGCTCTCCGCGGTGGCCGGTGACAAGGCCGCGGCGCGGCCGCACACGGCACCCCGGCTCGCGGGGAAGCCGGGACCCGAATCGGCCACCTCGATACGGCACTTCTCACCGTCCAGGTAGGCCGTCACGCGATACGCCCTGGACGCTTCGTCGGTGTCGCGGTCCCCGCCGTGCTCCACGGCGTTCGCACATGCCTCGGTCAGGGCGACCGACAGATCGTAGGAAATGTCCGGATCGACTCCCGCGGTCTCCATGGTGCCGAGCAGCAGACGCCGGGCGAGCGGCACGCTCGCAGCCTCGCGCCGCAGATGGAGGGACCACCAGATGCTCATGCTCCAGCCTCCTGGTCGCGGCTCGACGTACCGATACGTATTGCCCCCCGGTACGCTCGGTAAGCGCGTCGCCGCGGTGACGGCCCTCATTCGGCGGATGCGCGTCTCCCGCCGGCCGGTGTATGTCGGCAAACGGGATCTTCCGGACCTGCCGTACGGGCGCCGGGACCGCAGTGCGATGATGAGCCCGCCATGTCGTCCCCACGTCACGTATGCGCCGGAGCCGGTCTGCGGCTGCTGAGGGCCGCGGTGTTCACCGCGGTCTGTGTCGTGCTGTCCGGGACGGGACATGTGCTGGCCGCCTGCCGGGCCGTCCCCCTGTGGACCCTGGCCCTGGGCTTCGTCGGGGTCTTCGTCCTGGTCACGCCCTTGGCGGGCAGGCAGCGCTCGCTGCCTGCCATCGCCGGCGTGCTCACCGCCGGACAGCTGGGGCTGCACACGCTCTTCGCCGTCGGCCAGGGGCATCTGCGGATGGCGCCGACGGCGGACGAAACCCTGATCCGGATGGCTGCGAAGCTGGTGTGTGGAGCAGGCGCCTCCGCCATGAGCGCCGCCGACGCCCGCCGCATCGTCACCCTGGCGGGCATCGACCCGGACGCGCACACGGCCCACGTGCACACCGTGGGCGCCGTGGCCGCTCCCGAACTGCTGCCGAGCCTGCCCATGATGCTCGGACACCTGCTGGCCGCGATCGCGACCGGGCTGCTGCTGCGCCGTGGCGACGCGGCCCTGCTGCGGCTGATCCGGCTCTCCGCCGAATCGGCCCACGAGGTCGTCCAGTCGGCGTGGCTGCGTCCGCTGCGCGCCGCGCTCGTCCTCGTACGGGCCCTGCGTACCGGGCTGCAGGCGCTGGGAGCCGCTTCGCGCCGCGCGCCGACCGCCGCGGACGGGCCTGCCCCGCTCCGTGCGGGCCGGGAAATTCAGCACACGGTGATCAGGCGCGGGCCGCCGCCCGTATTCGTCCTCAGCGCCTGACGCGGCCCACTCGACGGGAGTGGTGCCGCTGTGCCCGCGCACCCCTGTGCGCTCCGACGGCACACCACACCACTTCTCACCGTGGAGCTCTCCGTCATGAACGTTTCCCGTATCGCCGCCGCGTCCGCCGTCGCCGCCGCCTCCGTGCTGGCGCTCTCCGGCACCGCATCCGCACACATCGGCGTCCAGCCGCAGGGCGAGGCCGCCAAGGGCGGTTACGCCGTCGTCAACGTCAAGGTGCCCAACGAGCGCGACAACGCGTCGACCATCAAGGTCGAGATCAACCTGCCCGCCGAGCACCCGATCTCGTCCGTCATGCCGCAGCCCGTACCGGGCTGGAAGATCGACGTCGACAAGTCCAAGCTGGACAAGCCGCTCGAGATGCACGGCAAGCAGATCACGGAGGCGGTCACCAAGGTCACCTGGACCGCCGACGGCACCAAGATCGGGCCGGGCGAGTTCCAGCAGTTCCCGCTCTCGCTGGGCCGACTGCCCGAGGATGCCGACCAGCTCGTCTTCAAGGCCATCCAGACGTACGACAACAAGGAAGTCGTCCGCTGGATCGAGGAGCCCACCGAGGGCGGCGAGGAGCCCGAGTCGCCCGCTCCGGTCCTCGCGCTGTCGGCCGCTTCCGACGACCACCACGGCGCGACCGCGACCGGTGCCGCTGCCAAGGACGACGCCAAGGCGGCCGGTCACGAGGAGGAGTCGAAGTCCCAGGCGGCCTCCGGCGACAGCAGTGACTCCACGGCCCGGGTCCTTGGCGTGGTCGGCATTCTCGTCGGTGCCGCCGGCGTGGCCTTCGGCGTCCTCGCCGGCCGCCGCCGCTCGGCCTGACCCGGCCCGTACCGAACCAGTCCCGAAAGAGAAACCATGCACAGCCCCAAGAGCGACGGGGAACCCCGCCGCAGCCGGCGAGCGCCGCTGATCGCGGCGCTCGCCGTCACGGCCGCCTTCGCGGTCGCGGCCGGTGTCGCCGTCTCGCAGAACGGCGACACCGACACCGGCAGCCCCGTGAGCCAGGTGTCCGCCGAGCCGAAGACCAGGGCCGCGACCGTACTCACCCAGCCGTTCGCCAAGCCGGACCTGGTGCTGACCGACACCGGTGGCAAGAAGTACGACCTGCGGAAGGAGACCAAGGGCAGGCCCACGCTGATCTACTTCGGCTACACCCACTGCCCCGACGTCTGCCCCCTGACGATGAGCAACCTCGCCATCGCCAGGAAGCAACTGCCCGAGGCCGACCGGGACAAGCTCCAGGTCGTCTTCGTCACCACCGACCCCGAGCGGGACACCGCCGCCGAGCTCGCCAAGTGGCTGCCCAGTGCCGGCGACCCGTCCTTCGTCGGACTGACCGGCGACTTCCCGACCATCCAGGCGGGAGCGCGCCGGATCGGCATCGGCATCGACGCTCCGAAGAAGGAGAAGGACGGCACCGTCGTGTCCATGCACGGCGCCCAGGTCGTCGCCTTCTCCCCGAAGACCGATCAGGGCTACGTCCTGTACGGCGAGGACACCACGGCCGACGAATGGGCCGCGGACCTGCCGAAGCTGATCAAGGGCGAGAAGCCGTGACCCGCCGCTCCCCGCTCGCCGCCGTCGCCGCGGTCGCACTCGGCGCCGGCCTGGTACTGGCCGGCTGCTCCACCGACGACGGGCCCGAACTGAAGGTCAGCGGCGCCTTCATGCCCCAGCCCGTCGGCGACATGGCGGCCGGGTTCCTCACCGTCGAGAACGACGGCGACGGCAAGGACAGACTCACCTCGGTCACCAGCACGATCTCCGACGACGTCACGATCCACGAGACGAGCAACCAGAAGATGCGGGAGGTGGAGTCCCTCGACATCCCGGCCGGCGGCGAGCTCGACCTCGAACGCGGTGGCAGCCACATCATGTTCATGACGCTGAAGCAGCAGCCGAAGCAGGGCGACACGGTCTCCATCGAGCTGCACTTCGAGAAGTCCGACCCCATCAGGGTCGAGCTTCCCGTGAAGGAGACCACTCACAACCCGCAGAAGCACTGAGCCCCGAGGGACTGATCAGCTGATGACAGCCACCGCCCCGCGCTTCGGCCGCTCCCCGGCCCGGGTGCTGCTCGCCGCGATCGTGCTGGCCGGCACGCTCCTCGGCGTGCTGCTGGCCGGCGCCGGCCCCGCGTCGGCGCACGCCGTGCTCACCGGGAGCAATCCGAAGGACGGGGCGGTGGTGGCCACCGCGCCCGAGGAGGTCACTCTCACCTTCTCCGAAGAGATCGCCATGGGCGACGACTCGATCCGGGTCCTCGAACCCAGCGGCAAACGGGCAGACACCGCCGAGATCCGCGACCTCGGTACCGATGGCAGCGTCACCTACGGCGTCGAACTGCACCCCGGCCTGCCCGACGGCACCTACACCGTCGCCTGGCGGGCCGTCTCCGCGGACAGCCACCCCGTCTCCGGGGCCTTCACCTTCGCCATCGGCGCGCCGTCGCAGACGACGGTCGCGCTGCCGGACGAGGAGGCCGGCGGCGGACTCGTCGGCTTCCTCTACGACGTCGCGCGCTACGTCTCGTACGGCGGCTTCATCCTGCTCGTCGGCGGCGCCGCCTTCGTCCTGCTGTGCTGGCAGCGGGGCGCCTCGGTGCGGCCCGTGCAGCGCCTCGTCGTCCAGGGCTGGGCGGCCATGACCGCGTCCACGCTCGCGCTGCTTCTGTTGCGTGGCCCCTACACCGGCTCCGGCGACCTCACGGACGTGCTCGACCTCGGCGCGCTTGCGCCCGTCCTCGAGACGAAGACGGGCGCGGCGCTCGTGTCACGGCTGCTGCTGCTCGGCGCGGCCGCCCTGTTCGTGGCCGTCCTCTTCGGCACCTTCGCGAAGCGAGAGGACGCGCGCGAGAAGAAGGATCTGACGTTCGGGCTGGCCGTCGGGGGCACGGTGGTCGCAGCCGGTATCGCCGCGACCTGGGCGCTGTCCGAGCACGCCTCGACCGGTGTCCAGCCGGTGGTCGCGATGCCCGTCGACGTCCTGCACCTACTGGCCGTCGCGGTCTGGCTCGGTGGCCTCGCCACCCTGCTGACCGCCCTCTACCGGTCGCCCGCGATCGAACGCCGGGCGGTTCGGCGGTTCTCCACGGCAGCCTTCACCAGCGTGGTCGTACTCGCCGCGACCGGGCTCTACCAGTCGTGGCGGCAGGTCGGCTCGTGGTCGGCGCTGACCGGCACCTGGTTCGGACAACTGCTGCTGATCAAGGTGGCGCTGGTCGGCGTCATGCTCGGCACGGCCTGGATCTCGCGGCGCTGGACCGGGCGGCTCGCCGAGGTGGCGGACGACGCGGAGAGCACGGAGGTGGCCGAGGCGACGGAAGTGGCCGCCGCGGAGGGGGGGCACAAGGTGGCGGGCGCCGGGTCCGGCGGGACCGCCGGCGCCCCCGCCGACCCGAAGCGCGCCGCCCAGCTCGCCCGGCAGCAGGCCGCCGTGGCGACAGCCGAACGGAGGCGGAGCCGGGACGCGGACAACGAGCGCTCCGGACTGCGGCGTTCCGTGCTTGCGGAGACCGGTGTCGCCGTGATCGTGCTGGCCGTGACGACCGTACTCACGTCCACCGAGCCGGGCCGTGCGGAGGAACAGGCCGTCGGCGCCGGAGACTCCCGCGCCGACGCGCGGACGGCCGGGCCGGTGGAGCTCGACATGCCGTTCGACACCGGCGGCGAGAACGGCAGGGGAACCGTGCGGTTCAGCCTCGACCCGGCGCTGTCCGGCGGCAACGAGATGCACCTGTGGACACTGACACCGGCCGGCAAACCGCTGGACGCCCCCGAGGTGAAGGTCTCCTTCACGCTGAAGGCGAAGCAGATCGGCCCGCTGCCCATCACCCCCGACCGCCTCAGCACGGGACACTGGACCGCGAGCGCCGTCCAGATCCCGATGCCGGGCGACTGGCAGATCAAGGTCACCGTGCGGACCTCGGACATCGACCAGACGACCATCGACGAGAACATCAGGATCGGCTGAAGCAACGTGACACCCGTGACACCTGTGACCTCTGCGGACGACGCACCCGACGCACCCGCCGACGGCATCTCCAGGCGACGGCTGCTCGGCACCGCGGGCGCCGTCGGCGCGACCGGTCTCGTGCTCGGAGCCGGGGGCGGTGCCGCGGCGTACGCGGCGGCGGAGGAGAGCCCGACGGCGCTGACCACCGTGGGGTCCACCGGCATCGCCTTCCACGACCGCCCGCACCAGGCCGGTATCACGGAGCCGCCGCAGGCGCACGGCCATCTCGTCGCCTTCGACCTCGCGCCGGGGGCCGGACGCAAGGGAGCGGCGGCGCTGATGCGGCGCTGGTCGGTGCTGGCGGCCGAGCTGATGGCGGGCCGGCCGGCGGGCGGCGGTGACACCGGCGTGGCACTCGACGCCGGACCGTCGTCGCTGACCGTCACCTTCGGTTTCGGCCGGTCCTTCTTCGACCGCACGTCCCTGGTCGAGCGGCGGCCGAGCGGCCTCGACCCGTTGCCGTCGTTCTCCTCCGACCACCTGGACGCCCGGCGGTCGAACGGCGACCTGTGGGTGCAGATCGGCGCGAACGACGCGCTCGTCGCCTTCCACGCGCTGCGGGCGATCCAGAAGGCGGCGGGCGAGGCGGCCGGGGTGCGCTGGCAGATGAACGGTTTCAACCGCTCACCGGGCGTCACCGCGCAGCCGATGACCGCACGGAACCTGATGGGCCAGATCGACGGCACCGGCAATCCGAAACCGTCGGAACCCGACTTCGACCAGCGCGTCTTCGTCCCGTCCGGTGGCGAGCACCCCTGGCTCGAGGGCGGGTCCTACGCGGTCGTCCGCCGCATCCGGATGCTGCTCGACGACTGGGAGCGGCTGTCCCTGCACAAGCAGGAGCAGGTCATCGGCCGTCGGAAGTCCGACGGCGCCCCGCTGACGGGCGGCACCGAGACGACCGAGCTCGCGCTGGACGCGACCGGTCCGGACGGAAAGCCGGTCATCCCCGGCAACGCGCACGCCCGCATCTCGGCCCCCGAGCAGAACGGCGGCGCCGCCATGCTGCGGCGGCCCTTCTCCTTCCACGACGGGATCGGCCCCGACGGCACCCCCGACGCCGGCCTCCTGTTCGTCTGCTGGCAGGCCGACCCGCTGCGCGGCTTCGTACCGGTGCAGCGCAAGCTGGACCGGGGCGACGCCCTCTCCGCGTTCATCCGGCACGAGGCGAGCGGGCTCTTCGCGGTACCGGGCGGGCCGGCCGAGGGCGAGTACGTGGGACAGCGTCTGCTGGAATCATGATGGGCGGCTCCCGGGCCCATTAGGGTGACGGTATGTCGGCCACGCGCTTCACCTATCTCGGTCCCGAGGGCACCTTCACCGAAGCCGCCCTGCGCACCCTCCCGGAGGCCGCGACCCGGGAACTCGTCCCGATGGTCTCCGTACCGGCCGCGCTCGACGCCGTACGGGCCGGGGAGGCCGCCGCCGCCCTCGTACCGATCGAGAACTCGGTGGAGGGCGGTGTCACCGCCACGCTCGACGAGCTGGCGTCGGGCGAGCCGCTGATGATCTACCGCGAGGTCCTGCTCCCCATCGCCTTCGCGCTGCTGGTGCGCCCCGGGACCACGCTCGCCGAGGTGAAGACGGTGACCGGCCATCCGGTCGCCCAGCCGCAGGTGCGGAACTGGCTGCGCAAGAACCTGCCGGACGCCGTGTGGGAGTCGGCCGCCTCGAACGCCGACGGGGCCAGGCAGGTGCAGGAAGGGCGCTTCGACGCGGCCTTCGCGGGCGAGTTCGCCGGGGCCACCTACGGGCTGGTGCCGCTGGTCACCGAGATCCACGACGCGGAGAACGCGGAGACGCGCTTCGTCCTGGTGGGCCGGCCCGCCAGGCCCGCATCGCCGACCGGGGCGGACAAGACGTCCGTCGTCATCTGGCTGGGTGACGACCACCCGGGCGCGCTCCTGGAGTTGCTGCAGGAGTTCGCCGTGCGCGGGGTCAACCTGATGCTCATCCAGTCCCGGCCGACGGGCGCCGGTATCGGCAACTACTGCTTCGCCGTCGACGCCGAAGGGCACATCTCGGAACGGCGGGTGGGCGAGGCCCTGATGGGCCTGAAGCGCATCTGCCCGAACGTGCGATTTCTCGGTTCCTACCCTCGGGCCGGCGTCACGCCGGAGGATGTGCGGCCGCTGCGGGCGGGCACGTCCGATCCGGAGTTCACGGCCGCCTCGGACTGGCTGGCGCGCTGCCAGGACGGCCGCGCCTGAGGTCGAGCGGCCCTGGCGGTGAGCCTGAGCGTCCGGGCGTGGCGGTGAGTCTGAGCTCCGAGCCTGGTGTCCGGCCCTGGCGGTGAGTCTGAGCTCCGAGCCTGGTGGTGAGACTGACGGTCCAGGCATGGGCCGACGGCCCGGCCCGCCCGCTGAACTTGTCTGTCCACAGCGTTGTCCACAGGTGTGCTTCTCGACCTGGGGACAAGTCGACAACAGAACGCCACAGGGTCGACAAATCGCCTCAGCTGCACCACTTCCATCCACAGGCCCCCGGGCCGGACTCGTCCACCCCATTCCGTTGATCAACTCTTTGGGCGAGAAATTCCCACTCGAATGAGTGCGTGAGCCCGGTTTGGTACAAGAATTCACCAGCCGGGGAACGCTTCCGGAATGATCTCTCCCGGAATCCACAGATCCCCTACACAGGCTGTGGATAACTCTCCGGAACGGCACACCTCCTGTGGACAAACCCAGCCGCACCCCTGAGCCGACCGCACCCGGCGCCACCGCGGAGGCGGCCCACCGCCCGGCTTTCGGCGAAAGCGGCCCGATTGTTCGACACTGCCGGAAGGCCGCCGGAACCCCTCCGCGCAAGGATTTACCGCCACCTCCATCAATTACGCCAATTATGGCAATTGGGGCAAAGTGCCACGCAAGCAGAAATGGAGTCGGCACCGGTAGCCTGGTGGGGTGATTGACCTTCGCCTGCTTCGTGAGGACCCAGACCGTGTTCGCGCATCCCAGCGCGCCCGTGGAGAGGACGTCGACCTCGTCGACGCCCTGCTCTCCGCCGACGAACGGCGAAGGTCCTCGGGCCTCCGCTTCGACGAGCTGCGCTCCGAGCAGAAGTCGCTCGGCAAACTGATCCCCAAGGCCACACCGGACGAGCGGGCCGAGCTGCTCAAGAAGGCCGAGCAGCTGAAGACCGACGTCAAGGCGGCGGAGGCCGAGCAGAACAACGCGGACGAAGAGACCCGCCGACTGCTGCTCCAGCTCGGCAACATCGTGCACGAGGACGTACCGGTCGGCGGCGAGGAGGACTTCGTCGTCCTCGAGACGCACGGCACCATCCGCGACTTCGGCGCGGAGGGCTTCACGCCCAGGGACCACCTGGAGCTCGGCGAGGCGCTGGGCGCCATCGACGTCGAGCGTGGCGCGAAGGTGTCCGGCTCGCGCTTCTACTACCTCACCGGTGTCGGCGCGCTCCTCGAGCTCGCGCTCGTCAACGCGGCCATCGCGCAGGCCACCGAGGCCGGTTTCATCCCCATGCTGACGCCCGCGCTCGTCCGCCCGCGGGCCATGGAGGGCACCGGCTTCCTCGGCCAGGCCGCGGAGAACGTGTACCACCTGGAGAAGGACGACTACTACCTGGTCGGCACCTCCGAGGTCCCGCTCGCCGCGTACCACATGGACGAGATCATCGACGCCGACAAGCTGCCCCTGCGGTACGCGGGCTTCTCGCCCTGCTTCCGCCGCGAGGCCGGCACCTACGGCAAGGACACCCGCGGCATCTTCCGGGTCCACCAGTTCGACAAGGTCGAGATGTTCTCGTACGTCGCGCCGGAGGACGCTCAGGCCGAGCACAAGCGGCTGCTGGAGTGGGAGAAGCAGTGGCTGACCGCCCTGGAGCTGCCGTTCCAGGTGATCGACGTGGCAACGGCCGACCTGGGCTCCTCTGCCTCGCGGAAGTACGACTGCGAGGCGTGGATCCCGACCCAGGGCAAGTACCGCGAGCTGACCTCCGCCTCGAACTGCGACGGCTTCCAGGCGCGCCGCCTGTCCGTGCGGATGCGCGACGGTAAGAAGGTGCAGCCGCTGGCGACGCTGAACGGCACCCTGTGCGCCGTGCCGCGCACCATCGTGGCCATCCTGGAAAACCACCAGCTGGCCGACGGCTCGGTGCGGGTCCCCGAGGTACTCCGTCCCTACCTCGGCGGCCGTGAAGTGCTGGAGCCGATCTCCAAGTGAGCAGCGCCCCCTTCCCGTACCGGCTCGTCGCCACCGATCTCGACGGAACGCTTCTGCGTACCGACGACACGGTCTCGGCGCGCACCCGCGAAGCGCTCGCCGCGGTCACCGCGGCGGGCGCCGCGCACATCGTCGTCACCGGACGCGGTGTGCCGTGGACGAAGTACATATTGGACGACCTCGGCTACGACGGTCTGGCCGTGTGCGGGCAGGGGGCGCAGGTCTACCACGCGGGCGAGCACCGACTGCTGACGTCCGTCACGCTCGACCGGCAACTGGCCGGCATCGCCTTGGCCAAGATCGAGGCGGAGGTCGGCCCGCTGCTGCTCGCCGCCAGCCGCGACGGGCTGGAGGGCGATGTCCTGGTCGGCTCCGGCTATCAGGTGCACGACGGTCCGCTGCCCTACGTACCGATGCACGATCCGGCCGACCTGTGGGCCGCCCCGCTGACCAAGGTCTACATACAGCACCCGACGCTCGGCGACGACGAACTGGCGCAGGCGGCCAGAGCGACGGCCGGTGGCCTCGTGGACGTGGTCATGGCGGGCGCGGGCGTCGTGGAGATCCTGCCGCTGGGTCTGAGCAAGGCCACGGGCTTGTCGCTGGCCGCCCGTCGGCTGGGGCTGAAGGCGGCGGACACCATCGCCTTCGGGGACATGCCCAACGACATCCCGATGTTCGGCTGGGCCGCGCACGGCGTGGCGATGGCGAACGCGCACGACGAACTGAAGGCCGTGGCCCACGAGATCACCACGTCGAACGACGACCACGGCATCGCGGTGGTGCTGGAGCACCTGCTGGCCGGCTGACCCGGCCGGTCGCCTGTGGCTCTCCCGGTGCGCACCGGGAAGGGGCGGCCCGCGCGGATGCGCGCTCGAAGCGGCCGCCCCCGGGACGGCCGCCCGGCGGCCCTGCGGAGTGCGATGACCACTCCGCCGCCTGCCGGGTGCCGCCCCGAAGGGAGCACGAGGACCGGGACTCGAAATCCCGGTCATCGTCGCGCTCCTCTCCCGGTCGGTGTGCCCCTCAACTCTCCTCGCGGGGGAAGTTCAGCGCCACCGAGTTTCCGGCGTCACCTGCATCGTCGCCGCCTCAGGTCCCTGAGCTGACGGGCGAAGTCGTCCATCCTGGCGTCCATTCGGACCATGTCGTCGGACAATTCGCACAGCCGGTTGCTCATCGCCGCGACGACCCGGGTCGTGGCGTCCAGCCGCTGATCGAGGCTGTCGAGCCGCTGCGACATCCGATTCAGCACCGGCCCGAGCTCCTGGAGCGCCGTTCCCACCCCGGCGAGGCAGCTCTCGACGTTCGTGACGCGCCGGTCGAGCGACGCATAGCCCTCGCGCCGGCTGTCTTCAGCGTCGAGGAGGTGGCTGCGCACACGGCGGGCGATGTCGCTGTCGCGCAGAAGCATGGCGACATTGAGCACGGCACGGCGGGTGAAGAGGGTGAGACTCGAGCGGCGCTGTGGATAACTTCCGTCGCCCTCGGATGAGAGTGACATGTTGTCACTCTGATATTCACGCAGGTCAGATCCACGGAGCACGTACATGCCGTTCTCAGCGAGCTCCTCGCGATGCCGCGACGTCAACTGCCTGATGACGGCTGTGGATACTTCGAAGTACCCCGCCACCCCCTCTGTGGATACGTGCATGGAATCAGGAAGAAGGGCGAGTGCCTTCACTTTGTCGAGCGCTTCGACCCGCCCCACGTGCTCGACGCGCATCGCGCGCGACTCGAGCAGGGCGATCTCCGATGGCATGAGGATGCCTTCCGTTCGTGAACTGTCAGGAACGGCCCTCTCCCCGGGCACAGGGGTGGAGGTCGGCTCACGGTGCAACTCACTCAATGACCGGCCCGGACGGTGTACTCACCGCCGGCACCGGCAATCCCCGACTTCACGAACCCTCGACGCTACGAACTCCAGTTGCCTCCACGCACCGTGAACAACGAGCCGATAAACGTACAGTTACGCGATACGCCTCGGCCCCCGCCGGGCAGGGCGGGGGCCGAGGCCGGAACGGGATGCCGGCTCACTCCTCGCCGGCGAGCTTGAGGACCCGCAGCTTCTGGCCCGCGTACCAGGTCGCGGCCACCGTGACGCCCGCCAGCAGGGCGAGGGCGGTCGGCAGGGCCACGTCGGAGCCGATCAGGCCCTCGCCGCCGATCTTCTCGGCGAGCGACAGCGACCACTGCTGGACGCTCAGCGTGCGGGCGCCGGGCACCAGACTGCCGAAGAGCGTCTCCCACACCAGGGCGTAGACGAGCCCGATGACCACGGCGTGCCTGCTGACCGTACCGAGCAGCAGGAACAGCGAGCTGTAGGCGATCGACGCGACGAGCGCCGCCACCGTGTAGGCGATGGCGACCTGTTGGCCGTTGCCGTTCAGGATGAAGCCGGCGATGAACGTGGGCACCGCGGAGAAGGCCATCGTCACGGCGATCGCGACGATCAGCTTGGTGAAGATGATCGTCGGCCGCTTCACCGGCTTGGCGAGCAGATAGACGATCGAGCCGTCGTCGATCTCGGGTCCGATCGAGCCGGTGCCCGCGATGACACCGATCAGCGGCACCATCGTGGCGAGGGCGAAACCGCCGAGGACGTCGGCGGCGACCTGGTCGTCCGCGCCGTTGAAGCCGCGCACGGCGGCCGCGATCAGCAGCAGCAGACCGGGCAGCACGAACAGGACCGCGGCGCGGCGCCTGCCGAGGACGGCCCGATAGGTGAGCCGGGCGACTGTGGGGTCGTACATGATCGTCACAGCTCCTTTCAGGCCGCTACGAGGTAGGAGAAGACCGACTCGAGGGACTCGTCGGAGGGCGAGACCGTGAGCAACCGGATGGAGTGCTCACGGGCCACCTTCGGCAGCAGCTCGGTGAACCGGCCGAAGTCGACGGCCTGGATGCGCAGCGCGCCCTCCGCAACGTCGACCTCGATCCCGGCGGTCGACGGGTCGGCGATCAGGGCTGCGGCGAGCGCCCGGTCGTCGCTGGACCGTACGAGATAGCGGTGCGGGCGGTCCGTCATGAGCCGGCGGATACGGCGGAAGTCACCGCTGGCCGCATGGCGTCCGGCGACGATCACCTCGATGTGGGAGGCGAGTTGCTCCACCTCCTCCAGGATGTGGGAGGAGAACAGGACGGTGCGGCCCTCGGCGCCCATCCGCCGCAACAGGTCCATCAGCTGCATCCGCTGCCGCGGGTCCATGCCGTTGAACGGTTCGTCGAGCAGCAGCACGGACGGCTCGTGCACCAGGGCGGAGGCCATCTTCACGCGCTGGCGCATGCCCTTGCTGTACGTCGAGATCTTGCGGTCCTGCGCGTACTCCATCTCGACCGTGGCGAGCGCCTTCCGCGCCTCCTTGGCGCCCAGGCCGTGCAGTTCGGCGTTGGCGACGACGAACTCACGGCCGGTGAGGAAGTCGTACATCGCCTCCCGCTCCGGGACGACGCCGATCTGCCGGTACACCGACTCGTTGCGCCAGATCGGCGCCCCGTCCAGTGTGACGGTGCCGTTGGAGGGGGCGAGGAAGCCGCCCATCATGTTGATGAGGGTCGACTTGCCGGCCCCGTTGGGACCCAGGAGCCCGGTGACGCCGGGGCCGATGGTCATCGTCACGTCGTTGACGGCGACGACGTTGCCGAACCACCGTGAGGTGTTGTGAATGCTGATCGTGGTCACAGCCCGACCTTTCGGTAGCGGCGCATGAGGACGCCGTACGAGCCGGCGACCAGCGCGAGGACGGTGAGCAGGTAGACCACCCCGGCACCGGTGCCGGGGCCCTCGCCCCCGGGGAAGGCCGAGGACGCGCCGAGGAAGGCGGTCTGCACCCCGTCGATGAGCGTGACCGGTGAGAACAGGCCCAGCCACTGGATGGCGCCGGGCGAGCCGGCCTCCCAGGCGATGGCCTGGACGGTGGACACCGCGCCGTAGGTGATGGTCATGGTCGCGATGACCGCGGCGACGCCGAAGCCGCGACGCGGTGTGAAGGCGGCGAGGACGAGCCCGAGCCCGCCGAAGAGGACGGACAGCAGCGCCACCGAGACCATGCCCTGTGCGAAGCCCTTCGTCTGGTCGGCGAAGTCGAACTTCGCCAGCATCGCGCCGAGATAGAGGATCACCAGCGGTGTCGCCGTCAGCACGAAGACGGCCGAGGCCATGGCCGCGAACTTGGCGAGGACGTAGTCGGCGCGTTCGATGGGCCGTGAGAAGTACAGCGGCACGGATTTGAACCGCAGATCGCGGGAGACCGACTGCGGTGCCTGCGCCGCCAGGAACAGGGCGATCAGCGCCTGCATGACGATCGCGTACCGCGTGTACTTCAGCGGCAGGTCCGTCATGTTGGGCGTGGCGACCGCCACGGCCACGATGATCGCCGCGACCAGGCACATGATGCCGAGCAGGATCATCGGCAGCACCTTGGACTTGGCCGAGCGGCCGAGTCCGAAGGCCCCGCGCAGCGACTGCGAGTACAGGGAGCGGCGCGCATAGGCGCGGCCGAGGCGGGGCCCGTCGTAGTGGCGGTACCCGATGTTGTGGATCCGCGTCGTCCCGGGGGCCCGGCCGCCGTGCGTGGGTGTGCTCATCGGGCCTGCGCCTCCATGGTCCGGGCGGCCTCGGGGCGGAAGACTTCCGCGATGTGGTGGCGCCGCTGCTCCATCCGCACGAGGCCGATGCCGAGGTCGGCGACGGCGTCCCGCACGAGGTCGTACGTCCGGTCGCCGGTCGCCTCCAGCAGCAGGATGTGGCCTGCGCCGGGCAGACCGTCCTCCGTGCGCTCGTGGATCTGGACCCCGGCGGCGGCGAGTGCCGCGCGGAGGGCGGCCGTGCCGTCGGGGTGGGTGTCGGAGTCGGTGACCTCGACGGCGAGCGTGGTGGTGGTCTGGGTGAAGTCCTTGGTGGAACTGGAGCGCAGCAGTGCCCCGCCGTCGACGACGACGACGTGGTCGCAGGTGCGCTCGAGTTCGCCGAGAAGGTGCGAGGTGACCAGGACCGAGATGCCGAAGTCGGTGTGGACGCGGCGGATCAGGCCGAGCATCTCGTCGCGGCCCACCGGGTCGAGGCCGTTGGTCGGCTCGTCGAGAAGGACCAGCTGCGGGTCGTGGACCAGCGCCTGGGCGAGTTTGACCCGCTGCTTCATGCCGGTCGAGTAGCCGCCGATGGGACGGTAGCGCTCCTCGTAGAGGCCGACATGGCGCAGGGTGTCCGCGGTCCTCTCCCGCGCGGCGGTCGGCGGGAGGCCGGACATGCGCGCCATGTGGACGACGAACTCGGTGGCCGAGACGTCGGGCGGCAGGCAGTCGTGCTCGGGCATGTAGCCGACCCGTTCACGGATCTCGGCGCCCTGGGTGGCGACGTCGAGGCCGAGCACGGCGGCACGGCCCTCCGTGGCGGGGGACAGTCCCAGCAGAATCTTGATCAACGTGGACTTGCCGGCTCCGTTGGCGCCCACCAGGCCGGTCACACCGGGGCCGATGTCCAACGAGAGCCGGTCAAGCGCGGTCACCCGGGGGAACCGCTTGCTCAGGCTTTCGGTCGCGATCACAGTCACATTTCGAAGGTAGTGGCGCGCGACACAGCTGACGTCAGCCTCGCGGCTCTATCCGTCTCCGACTCAAGAGGTACGAGCCCGTAGGGGCTGTCCGACCGAAGTCGGGAGTCGGACCCGCGCGTGCGCGCCCCTGGTTCCGGTTGTGCACAACCTGCCCGGGTTGTGCACACCCCTTGACGCAGCCGCCGGTCATTGTCACATTCATCGATGTCAGGTTACGGCTCGTGTCGCACAGGGGACGGACGGTGGATGGACCGGTGAGCGTGCGAGGACTGTCGGGGGCGCGGGAGCGCCGTGTCAGCACGGGAGGCATCGAGTTGAGCGTCGCCGAACTGGGCGACGCGGCGCGGCCGACCGTGATGCTGGTCCACGGCTATCCGGACAGCAAGGAGGTCTGGTCCGAGGTGGCGAACCGCCTCGCCGAGCGCTTCCACGTGGTGCTGTACGACGTCCGGGGCCATGGCGGCTCCACGGCGCCGAAGCCGCTGCGCGGAGGTTTCACGCTGGAGAAGCTGACGGACGACTTCCTGGCCGTCGCCGACGCGGTGAGCCCGGACCGGCCCGTGCACCTGGTCGGGCACGACTGGGGGTCGGTGCAGTGCTGGGAGTTCGTCACCGTCGGGCGCACCGAAGGCCGGATCGCATCGTTCACCTCCATGTCGGGGCCGTCCCTGGACCACTTCGGCCACTGGATCAAGCGACGGATGAGCCGCCCCACGCCGCGCGGGGTGGGACAGCTGGTCGGCCAGGGCGCCAGGTCCTGGTACGTGTACCTGCTCCACACGCCGGTGCTGCCCGAGTTGGCCTGGCGCGGACCGCTGGGCAAGCTCTGGCCTGGGATCCTGCGGCGGGCCGAGAAGGTTCCCGCCGGTGACTACCCGACGACGTCCCTGCCGCAGGACGCGGCCCACGGCGCCTGGCTCTACCGGGACAACGTCAGGCCCCGGCTGCGCCGACCGCGTACCGACGCGCATGCCCACGCCCCGGTCCAGCTGATCACAACGACCGGGGACGCGTTCCTCTCCGAGCGGCTCCACGACAACCTGGGCGCGTGGGTGCCGCGGCTCACCCGGCGCACGCTGGACGCCAAGCACTGGGTGCCCCGCACCCGTCCCGACCAACTCGCCCTGTGGATATCCCGGTTCGTCGACGACCAGGAGGCCGACGCCGTCCGAGAGGGCGGCGCGGCCGCGGCGACGCGCCCCGAACGCGGGCCGTACGCAGAGCGGTTCGGCGACCGGCTCGTCCTGGTGACCGGCGCGGCGAGCGGCATCGGACGTGCCACGGCGCTGGCCTTCGCGGAGGCGGGAGCGCGCGTCGTGGCCGTGGACCGCGACGCGGAGGGCGCCGTGCGAACGGCCGACTCTGCGCGGCTCGCCGGCGCCGCGGCGGCGTGGGCGGAAACGGTGGACGTCAGCGACGAACAGGCCATGGAGAAACTCGCGCAGAAGGTCACAAGCGAGTACGGGACCGTCGACGTGCTCGTGAACAACGCCGGCGTCGGCCTCTCCGGCCCGTTCCTGGCCACGACGTCCGACGACTGGAGGAAAGTGCTGGACGTCAATCTGTGGGGAGTGATCCACGGCTGCCGGATCTTCGGCGGCCTGATGGCCGAGCGCGGTCAGGGCGGCCACATCGTCAACGTCGCCTCCGCCGCCGCCTATTTGCCGACCAGGACACTGCCCGCGTACAGCACCTCGAAGGCAGCGGTGCTGATGCTCAGCGAATGCCTGCGCGCCGAGCTGGCCGGCCGGGACATCGGCGTCACCGCGATCTGCCCGGGTGTCGTCAACACCAACATCACCGCCACCACCCGCTTCGCCGGAGTGGACGAGGTGGAGGAGAAGCGCCGCCAGAAGAAGTCGGCCCGGCTGTACGGGCTGCGCAACTACCCTCCGGAGAAGGTCGCGGAGGCGATCCTGCGGGCAGTAGTACGGAACCGGCCGGTCGTGCCGGTCACTCCGGAATCACGTGGCGCGCGTTTCCTGTCCCGTCTCGCCCCCGGCGTGCTGAGGGCGTTCGCCAGGATCGAGCCGCGGCTGTGAGCCCCGCGGCCGGCCGTCGTTGAGGGAGCGGAGCGTGTCGGAGCAGCCGGCGGCCGAGTACCGGATCGAGGACCTGGCGCACCACAGCGGCGCCACGGTCCGTACGATCCGCGCGTACCAGGACCGGGGGCTGCTGCCCCGGCCCGAGCGGCGCGGACGGTCCAACGTGTACGGCACCGCTCATCTCACCCGTCTGCGGCAGATCGCGGACCTGCTGGACCGGGGCTACACGCTCGCCTCCATCAAGGAGCTTCTGGAGGCATGGGACACGGGCCGTGGGCTCGGCGGAGTGCTCGGCCTCGTGGCGGAGGTGCAGGGTCCGTGGACCGACGAGAAGGTCGACAGGATCTCCCGGCGGGAGCTGGAGCGCCGATTCGGCGGCACGACCGACGAGGACGCCGTCGCCGAGGCGGTGGAGCTCGGCGTGCTGGAGCCCGTTCCCGGGGAGGACGACGTCTTCCTCGTTCCGAGCCCCCAGGAGCTGGCGGTGGCAGCCGAGTTGCGTGCCGCAGGTGTTCCGCTGAGCGCGATCACCGGTCATCTCAGAGAGGTTCGGCAGCAGGTCGAGCACATCGCTGCCCGTTTCCTGGAGTTCACGACGGAGCACGTGTTCGCCCGATTTCTGGAGAACGGGCCTCCGGGCGAGGCCGAAGCGATGGAGGCCGCAGCGCTCGTGCGACGACTGCGACCGCTCGCACAGCAGACGATCGACGCGGAACTGGCCCGCGCCATGCGGACGTTCGCCACGCTCCATCTTCAGCAACACCTCCTGCCCGAGGGGCGAACCCACATGGCGGAGATTCCTGCCACGGTGGCGTTGCCTCGGGAGACAACGCAGGCCGTGGCACGTCTGGTTGGCAGGGACAGCGTGGCCTGCTTCGTCCACGCGGCCACCGAACGCGAGCTGCACAGCAGGGCATTGGACGCGTTGGCGGCAAACAACCATGCACCGAAGGGAGTTGGTCAAAGTGACTGATACACGGTGCCGTTGTCCACAGTTTCGCCAATTCGCCTGTGGATAAGTCGAGTTGACTGTGGATCAAACATCTGAATCGAAAAATCTGAGTGCTGTTACCACCGAAGAATTGGGGTGGCGACGTCGGCATCCGGCTGGGCACGCTGGCCGCATGAACGCAGGATCCGTCCACCAGACCTCCGACGAGAGACGCACCGTCAAGGTCTCGAAGTACCTCTCGAAACATCTGCGTCACCAACCCGACCGGATCGGCGTCACCCTGGACGCGAACGGCTGGGTGGAGACCGACGAGCTGATGCGAGCGGCGGCCGAGCACGGCTTCCGCTTCACCCGCGCCGAGCTCGCCCACGCCGTGGCGGCCAATGACAAGCGGCGTTTCACGATCGACGGCACACGCATCCGCGCCAATCAGGGGCACACCGTCGAGGTCGACCTCGGCCTCCCACCGGCGGAACCGCCCGAGTACCTGTACCACGGGACCGTCGCCCGCGCACTCGACGCCATCCGCTCAGAAGGGCTGCGGCCCATGGCCCGCCACGACGTCCATCTGTCGCCCGACCGCGAGACGGCCACACGTGTCGGCGCCCGTCGCGGCCGCCCCGTCGTCCTGTCCGTGCACGCGGGTGAGCTGTACCGGGCGGGCCACGTCTTCCGCGTGAGCGCCAACGGCGTCTGGCTCACGGCGTCCGTACCGCCGCGGTTCATCCGGTTCCCGGAGGCCCGGCGCGCCTGAGGACCGGCCGGTGCGCACGCAGGCCGCCGGCCCGCAGGGCGTGCCGGGCCTCCAGCTCCGGTTCAGCCACCCAGTTGAGCCAGGGCCTCGGTCGCGATCCTCTCGAAGACCGTCCGGTCGGCGGCGAAATCCGAGTCCGGAATCGGTGCGTGGACGACGAGTTCGGTGAACCCGAGGGCGAAGTGTCTGCCCGCGAAGTCCACGAAGGCATCCAGCGACTCCAGCGGACGGCCCCGCTCCGGCGTGAAACCGGTGAGCAGCACCTTCTCCAGCCCGGAGACGTCCCGGCCGCCGTCGGCGCATGCCTCGGCCAGCTTGTCCATCTGTCCGCGCATGGCCTGGCGCGACTGCTCGGGGGTGCCCGTCTCGAACAGCTTCGGATCGCCGGTGGTCACCCATGCCTGGCCGTACCGTGCCGCGAGCTTCAGCCCGCGCGGGCCGGTCGCTGCGACGGCGAACGGCAGCCGCGGCCGCTGCACGCACCCGGGGATGTTCCGGGCCTCCACCGCCGAGTAGAAGGCCCCCTCGTGCGTCACGGAGTCCTCGGTCAGCAGCCGGTCGAGCAACGGCACGAACTCGGCGAAGCGGTCGGCCCGTTCCCGCGGCGTCCACGACTCCTGTCCCAGCGCGGTGGCGTCGAAGCCCGTGCCGCCCGCACCGATGCCCAGCGTGAACCGCCCGCCGGAGACGTCGTCCAGCGAGATCAGATCCTTGGCCAGCGTCACCGGGTGCCGGAAGTTCGGCGAGGTCACGAGAGTACCCAGACGCATGCTCTGCGTTACCGCCGCTGCCGCCGTCAGCGTCGGGATCGCGCCGAACCACGGCCCGTCCCGGAAGCTCCGCCAGGAGAGATGGTCGTAGGTGTACGCGGCATGGAAGCCGAGGTCTTCGGCCTGCCGCCAGATCTTCTGTCCTTCGGCCCACCGGTGGATGGGAAGGATCACCGTGCTCAGACGCATGACCCCGACGATACGCGGGCTTCCCGCCGCCACGATCTGCCGACCGACAACGCAGATTCGGAAAGCCACGCCGGCGTCGCGGCGGGGGTCGCTACCGTGGCGTCATGAGCACGCTCGGTAGGACCGAACTCGAGGCGCTGATCGAAGAGGCGACGGTGGACGCCTACAACGAGGACGAGCAGCGGACCGGTCTGTTCACCATGCTTGAGGAATACCTCGGCCTGCCCTTCACCACCGCGGTTCTCGGTGTCGAGGTGACGGTGCGCGGCGTCGACCTCACGCCGGACGGCAGGATCGTCGCCCTGTGCTCGCGTGGCCGTGTCCGGCAGCAGATCGGCATCCTGGACCTGCCGTTGCCCACTCCCGCGCCCGAAGGTGCGGAGTGGATCGAGGCGTACCGCCACTGGGCCGGTTGAGGCCGGGCACCCCTCACTTCACGCGGACTGGCTTGCACGAAAGGGCTGAACGTGGCTGACGCCGTACAGGGCGCGGGTGGACCCTCGCTGTCCGACCTCATTGAGCGCAGCGCCGAGCTGAAGGGGGAACTGGTCGCTTTTGCTCAGAGTGCCCGCTTCGACCGGTGGTTGACGCCGCTCCTACTGGAGGCCGCTGGGCCCGCACGGCAGCTGGACGAGGGTGAGGCGATCCGGATCACCGACCACTTCATCCTGCGGTACCGGCTGCCGGACGGGTCGACCGTGGTGGACCGGTTCGTCGCCGGGCGGAAGGGCTTGACCACGGCCGACCGGGAGATGCTGCTCGGCTGGCGTGACCCGGTCGAGGGCATCTTCGAGATCCGGCGCAAGGACGGGGATGCCGTCGTCCTGCTCGACCTGGTCAGCGACCTGGAGTACCGCACCTACTCGAATGTCGGGCGGGCGGCGTTCCGCGGAGTGTCCAAAGGTGGATTCCTCCACACCTGCCTGGTACCCGTCCGATCGACCGGCGGGGCGTGGCTGGTGTCCGGGGCGATGTCGTACTACCCCAGGTCCAGTGCCACCGACATCGCACAGGCGGCGCTCGAACTCGCCACCGGCCGACCCGAACTGGTCTTCCGTAACCCACGGAAGATCGAGCAGGGATGGCAGCACATGCGGGAGGACCGGGCCGCATTCGTCGAGTTCTGCGGCGGCGACGAGTTGGTCCTTCCGCCTGCCGAAGCCGAGGACCTCCTCAACGCCTACTACCGCCACCGCCAGGAGGCCGCCGTCGCCGCACAGCCCGGCCGTGCCCGGCGTCGGCGGCTCCCTGGACCGGACCTGCCCTTCTTCGCGTTCCCGCGGGAACTGGCGGACTCGGACACCATCGGTGTCATCTACGACGAAGTCGACGGGCTCAACTTCTACGCCGACTACGGGATGCTGCGGGACCTCTTCGCAGACCCCGCCCGTACGGGCCGCAGGCGGCACCAGGATCTGCTGCGCACGTACCTGCGCGAGGAGTCGATCGCGCCATTGCCGATCCGCCGTCTGGCCGCCGCCCACCCGGAGACGGCTGACGAGGTGTTCCGGAAGCTGCTGCGGAAACCCGGATTCATCTGGAGCGAGCACGGTGAGGCGCTGCTGCGCCGACGCAAGCCCTGGTACTACGCGAAAGAGCCCCGTCCGGGCATCTCCGTCATCGGCGACCGCCTGAGCAGCCTCGCCGCCGGCCGCCGGTGGTCACCGAGAAGCGCCAGCACGTTAATAGGTCATGTACTACACTTTCCCCATGGACACGCCCCGCTCCGGCAAGACCCGAGTCACCAGCGTCTCCCTGCGCGCCGAGACCCTGGAGGCGATCCGCGCACGCGCCGGCAAGCAAGGCGTCTCCTCTTACATCGAGGAGGCCGTACAGCGGCAGCTCCAGCGCGAGGCCATCGACGAATACATCGCCGCCGCTGAAGCGGAACACGGTCCTGTCGACCCTGCCGAGGTGTCGGACAAGGCCGAGCGCATCCGCGCCCACCACGCCGCCCACCGCGGTGAGTCCGCTCCGGCGGACGCCGCATGAGCGGGACCCTCATTCTCGACAGCGAGGCCCTCTCCAAGCTCTCCCGTCGCCACCGCGACATGACCGTATGGCTGGACGTCGCCCGCAGACTGGACCTGCTCGTCGTGACGAGCGCTGCCACGCTGGTGGAGGCACGTGACCCGAAGGTGCCGCAGGCGGCGTTCGACCATGCCGTTTCCCTGGCCAAGGTGCGCCCCGTCACGGAAGAGATCGCACGTACGGCGAGCAGACTGCTCGCCGCAGAAAGCCTGCACGGTCACAAGTACGCCATCGACGCGATGCTTGCCGCCACGGCTCACATGGAGCCCGGCGACGTCACCGTCACCACGAGCGACACGGACGACCTGCGCCGGCTGTGCCTTCCTCGGATCGCCGTCGAGCCGATCTGAGCACCCACGTCGCTCAACCCTGATCCCTTGCCCTGTTTCCGCAGGTCATCGCGTGATGGGTGACCGAGGCTTGACCGAGGTCACGAGAGTACCCAGACGCATGCTCTGCGTTACCGCCACTGCCGCCGTCAGCGTCGGGATCGCGCCGAACCGCGGCCCGTCCCGGAAGCTCCGCCAGGAGAGATGGCCGTAGGTGTACGCGGCATGGAAGCCGAGGTCTTCGGCCTGCCGCCAGATCTTCTGTCCTTCGGTCCACCGGTGGACCGAAGGACCACCGTGCTCAGACGCATGCCGTCGAGCGTACGTGGCGGATCCGGCCGCGAGGCCCACTCAGATGTGCGCCCTCCCGCACGCCCGTGCACCCCGTACGGAAGAATGGATCTGTGACCTCAGCTACCGATCCCCGCCTCCTGCCCACCACCACACCCCGGCTGATCGCCACCGACCTCGACGGCACGCTGCTGCGGGACGACAAGTCGGTCTCCGACCGGACGATCACCGCACTCGCCGCAGCGGAGGCGGCCGGGATCGAGGTCTTCTTCGTCACCGGCAGGCCGGCCCGTTGGATGGACGTCGTCAGCGACCACGTCCACGGCCACGGCCTCGCGATCTGCGCGAACGGTGCCGCCGTGGTCGACCTGCACGCCGGCGGCAAACTGCTGGAGGTCCGCGACCTGCCCCGGACAACCGCCATGGACGTCGTACGAACGCTGCGCGCCACCGCTCCCGGCACCTCGTTCGCGGTCGAGCTGTCCACCGGCATCCACTACGAGCCCGCCTACCCGCCCTTCCACCTCGACCCCGGGGCCACCGTCGCTGCGGCCGAGAAGCTGCTGCACGAGGAGGAGCCGGGCGAGGGGGCCCCGGTGATCAAGCTGCTGGCCCACCACCCCGAGATGACGCCCGACGGCTTCCTCACCCTGGCCCGTACGGCGGCGGGCGAGGTGGCTTCGTTCACCCGTTCCAGCCCGACGGCGCTCCTGGAGGTCAGCGGGCTGGGCGTCAGCAAGGCGAGCACGCTCGCACTGTGCTGTGCGCAGCGCGGGATCTCCTCCGACGAGGTGGTGGCGTTCGGGGACATGCCGAATGACGTGGAGATGCTGACCTGGGCCGGCACGTCCTACGCGATGGGCAACGCGCACCCGGACGTGGTCGCCGCCGCGTCCGGGCGGACGGTCGCCAACAACGACGACGGTGTCGCGATCGTCATCGAGCAGATCCTCGCCCGCCACCCGCAGCAGTGACGGGCCTGACACACGACAGTCAAGCCGGGTGAGGGCAGGGCGGGTGACAGGCCCGACGCACGGTCGGCTCGTCGGATGAGGGCAGGGCGGGTGACAGGCCCGACACACGGCAGCCCACCGGATGGGGGCAGGGTGGGCGAGTGCGCATCAGAGATCCACACCGCGCTCGCGCAACCAGGCCGCCGGGTCGACCCCCGACCCGAGGTGCGGCGTGAGCCGTACCTCGAAATGCAGGTGCGGCCCCGTCGAGTTGCCCGTCGTCCCCGCCTGGCCGATCCACTGGCCGGTGGCCACCTTCTCGCCCTGGTCGACGGTGACGCCCGCCAGGTGCGCGTACTGCGAGTAGTAGCCGTCGGGATGCCTCACCAGGACCTCGATACCGAAGCCTCCGCCGCACGAGACGGACGCGATCCGGCCAGGCCCGACTGAGCGCACGGGAGCGCCGATGTCGACGGCGAAGTCCTGGCCCGTGTGGCGATTCGCCCACCGCTCACCCACGCTGTCGAAGCCGGCGGAGAGGGTGTAGTCCTCCACGGGCGCCACCCACTCCGGCCCCTTCGGCGGGCCGCCCGGCTGCTCCAGGCGCACGGCGCCCGCGCACGTGCCCGACGCCGCGCTGCGGTCCGCCTCGGCCTGCAGCTTCCACTGCGCCGTCTCCAACGTGGCCTCGATACCCCGCCTGACGGCCGCCAGGCGGCTGTTGCGTACGGCGAGGGCCCGCCACGCGGCGCGGGCCTCCTGCTCCGCGGCGGTCAGCTGACGCTCCGCCGCCCGCTCCTGATCGAGCAGTCTGCTCACGGCCTCCTCGGCCCGGTCGGCGACGTGGTAGCCGCGCAGGAAGGCGTCCGGGTCGTCGGCGAGCAGCAGCCGACCGGTGAGGGCGAGCGAACCGCCGGTGCGGTACTGCTCGCGTGCGACGCCGCCGATGGTGTCGTGGACGGCGGCGAGGCGCTCCCGCTGCCGCACCAGCTTGTCCTCGAGCCGGCTCGCCGCGATCCGCTGCCGGTCGGCGGCGCGCCTGCCCCGCTCGTACTGCTCGGTCGCCTCGGCCGCCTCCGCGTAGAGCCGCGCCACTTCCGCACTTGCCGGGGGCGCCGGGCCGTCGTGCGCAACGGCGGAGCGGGCCGGTGTGCCGAGGAGCGCGCACAGCATCACCGGGACGATCAGCAACCGGTCGCGGTGTCTCAAGCACATGCCCGGATCGTCGCCCCGAGGCGGCCGTATCCCGGGGACCGCTGCGGTGTCGTACGGCCGACTGGCCCACTCACAGCAGCACCCCGGGCGACACCCCCCGGCAGGGACGGACCCGGGGGCGGCGGGCCTGAAGGAGCGGGCCCGGAGTTCGCGGTCCGGAATGTGGCCAAGGTGGGTGGGCCCGAGGCGGGGCCCGAGTCAGCGGTCCCGGAGCCCCACGGGCCGGAGAGGTAGGCCCAAAGCGGGTCGGCCGAGGCGGTGGACGCGAGGCGGCGGCCCCGGAGCCGCGTGGGCCTTGAGCGTGAGGCCCAAGGCGGTCGGCCCAGCCACGCGGGCCGAACAGCGGTCCCGGGGCCACACGGGCCGGAACAGCGGCCCCGGAGAGGTGCCATAGCGGTCGACCCGGGACAAGCGGACCCGGAGCGGTAAGACCGGAGCGGTAGACCCGGACACGGGGGCCCGGGGCCCGGGGCGCAGTCAGGCCGTACGGGAACGGGGCGCGGCCCCGAGCGGGACCTCCCACGTCACCGTGGTGCCCGCCCCGCCGGGGCCGATGCCGGCACCGCTGCCGCTCGATCCGCCCAGCGATTCCGCCCGCCGCGCGAGGTTGCGCAGCCCACTGCGCCGCCCTCCGACAGGCAGGCCGACACCGTCGTCCGCGACCGCCAGCCGCACGCCGGCTCTGCCGTCGGCAAGTGCGGCGGTGGCGTCGACGACGACCTCGATGTGTGACACGGCAGCGTGCCGGAAGGCGTTGAACAGGGCTTCGCGCAGCGCTGCGATGAGGTTCTTCCCGACGAGTTCACCGACCGCGGTGTCGACGGGGCCGACGAAGCGGTGGACCGGCCGGAATCCGAGGGGCACTGCCGCCATGTTGATCTCCCGCAGCACACGGGTGCGCAGGTCCGACGGCACCTGCACTTCCGTCCCCTGCTGCAGCGCGAAGACAGCCGTGCGGATCTCCTGGATGGTCATGTCCAGTTCCTGGACCGCACGGCCGACTCCCTCACGCACCGCCGGGTCCGCGGACCCGCGCTGGGCGCTCTCCAGCATCACTCCGGCCGCGAACAGCCGCTGGATGACGAGGTCGTGCAAGTCCCGTGCGATGCGGTCCCGGTCCTCGAGGACGGCCAGCCGCTCCCGGTCGCGCTGGGCCTCCGCCACCATCAGTGCCAGCGCCGCCTGCGAGGCGAACCGCGCGGCCAACGCGCGTTCCCCCGCGGTGAACGGGGAGCCTCCGGCCTCCCACCGCGTCGCAAGCGCTCCCATCACCCGCCCTCCGCTCTGCAACGGCGGGATCATGGTCGGCCCGTACGGACTCCCCGCACGGGTGAGCATGCGCGGATCGGTGGCCGCGTCCGTGGCGAACACCACCTCGCCCGCCAGCAGTCGGGCGACGAGGGGACTGTCCGCCGGGACCACCACTCCCAGCGAGGCGCCGGCCGGTCCGCGGAGACGGCGACCACCTCCAGTCCGCCGGCCGCGGTGGCGGGCAGCACGATGCCGGCGGCCGACTCAGCGAGGCGGCGGGCTTGTTCGGCGACGACGTTGAGCGCTTCGTCCGCGTCGGCACCGGAGAGCAGGGCGGTGGTGACGGCCACCGAGCCGTCGATCCACCGCTCGCGACGGCGGGCCGCCTCGTACAGCCGGGCGTTGCCGATGGCGGTCCCCGCCTCGGCGGCGAGCAGCCTGACCCTATGCAGGTCGTCAAGGCCGAACGTGTCGCCGCCGGTCTTCTCGGCCAGGTAGAGATTGCCGAAGACCTCGCCCTGGACCCGGATGGGGGCGCCGAGGAAGGAACGCGTCCGCGGGTGTTCCGGCGGGAATCCCGTGGAGCGCGGATCGGTCGTCAGATCGGTGAGCCGCACCGGCGCCGGCTCGCGGATCAGTGACCCGAGCAGACCGCGCCGCCCGTCGGGCCGACGCCCGAAACGCCGTACCGTCTCGTCGTCCACGCCGCAGGTCACGAAGTCGGACGGACCCTCGCCCTCGGCGTCGACGACGCCGATCGCGGCGTAGCGCGCGCTCACCAGTTCGGCTGGCCGTGCGGCAGATGCGGTCGAGCGTCGCGTGCAGTTCCAGCCCGGTGCCGACCGAGCGCATGGCCTCCAGCAGCTGCGGCATCCTCGCAGTGACCTCTGCGGAGAGGCCCGGAGGACTAAGGGCCTCCCGAGTCGCGGCATCGGGAGGGCTCCCTTCGGTTCCGACAAGGTCATACCCCGCGACTAATGAGACGGGTTTGAGGTGGAAAGTCGGGTGTGGATCCCCTCCGTGGCCCGTTCACGCTCCAGCATCGTCCGGAAGGGGCCGTCGACCACGGCGAGATCCTCGTACGGACCGCGCTGCACGACCCGCCCCGCCTCCAGGACGACGACCTCGTCGACCGCCTCCAGGCCGCGCAAGCGGTGCGTGATGAGCACGGTCGCGGGCAGGTCGCCGGCCGCTGTGCCCGCGACCGCGCCCGCGATCTGCCCGTCGCCGGTGCCCGCGCCCACAGGAGCCCGCGTCTCGGTCGCCGCCAGCAGGTCGGCGGTGAGAGCGTCGGCCGTCGCCAGGTCGAGGTGTTCGGCGGGTTCGTCCAGCACGAGCACCGGAAAGGCGGCCAGGAGCGCGCGTGCCAGTGCCAGCCGCTGGCGCTGACCGCCGGACAGCTTGGCGCCGTGTTCGCCGACCAGCGTGTCAAGGCCGTCGGGCAGTGCGTCGACCCAGTCCAGCAGCCGGGCACCGTCGAGCGCCCGCCTCAGTTCCTCCTCGGTCGCATCCGTGCGCGCCAGCCGCAGGTTCTCCCGTACGGAGCTGTCGAAGAGATGCGCGTCCTGGGCGCAGAGCCCCACGTGCCGCCGCACCACGTCGCCCTCCATCGAGGCCGCGGGGACACCGCCGATGGTGTATGTCCCGGCTCCGGCGTCCAGGAACCGGAGCAGCACCTGCGCCAGTGTCGTCTTGCCCGACCCGGAGACGCCGACGACAGCGACCCGCTTGCCCGCGGTGAGGGTCAGGTCGAAGCCGCTCAGCGCGTCCCGTTCCTGGTCCGCGTACCGCGCTCCGATGCCGCGCAGCACCACCGGGAAGGCGGTGGTCGGCGGGGTGGCCGGCTGTTCCGGCTCCCGTACGGGGACGGGCGCGTCGAGGACCTCGTGCACCCGTTCGGCACTGCGCGTGACACGCCGCCGGTACTGCACGGCGAGGGGGAGGGCCGACACGGCTTCGAAGGCGGCGAGCGGTGTCAGCACGACGACCGCCAGGCAGACACCGTCGAGACGCCCCTCCGACACGGCACGCACACCGACCAGTGCGGCACCCACCACGGTCAGCCCGCAGACGAGGGCCGAGAGGCCGCCGCCGAGTGCGGTGGCGGCGGCCTGCCGTGCGGCGATGCGCGTCAGCGTCCGGTCCGCGTCACGTGTCGACGCCAGGCGCCGCGGGAGGGCACCGGCCACGGTCAGTTCCGCCGTGCCCCGGAGCAGATCGACGACCTTGGTGGCCAGTGCGCCGCGCGCGGGGGCCAGTTGCCGCTCGGCGCGCCGGGCGAACGCCCCGCCGGCGATCGGTACGCCCACTCCCGCCACGAGCAGCCCCACGGCGAGGACCGCACCGGCCTCGGGCAGCAGCCACGCCGTGAATCCGACTGCTCCGGTGCCGACGAGCAGTGCTGTGGCGGCGGGCAGCGTCCAGCGCAGCCAGTAGTCCTGGAGGGCGTCCACATCGGCGACGAGCCGGGACAGCAGGTCACCGCGCCGGGTCCTGCCGAGGCCGGCCGGAGCGATGCGTTCGAGCCTGGTGTACACCGCGACCCGCAGCTCGGCGAGCATCCGCAGGACGGCGTCGTGGGAGACGAGGCGCTCCGCGTACCGGAAGACCGCCCGTCCGATACCGAAGGCCCTGGTCGCCGTCACCGCCACCATCAGATGGAGGACCGGGGGCTGTTCGGACGCGCGGGAGATGAGCCATCCGGACACGGCCATGAGCCCGACGGAGGAGCCGAGGGCCAGGCTGCCGAGCAGGAGGGCCAGAGCGAGGCGTCCGCGCAGATGGCGGGCCGCCGCCCGTACCCGTACCAGCGGCGACCGGCCCTTCGCGTCCGGCGGCACATGCGCTGCGGCACCCGCACCCGGCGGCACATACGCTGCGGCACCTTCCATCGTCTCGCCGCCTGCCGGTGCCTTCGCCGGGGTTCCCCCCGGGGCCCCCGCCACGCCGGGCGTCGCCGCCCCAACGGCGTCGGCCCGCGCGACGGATGCCACGGGAGCAGCGGCCGTACGGGAGAGGGTGACCACCCGGTCCGCCACCGCCAGGAGGGCCGGACGGTGCACGACCAGCAGCACCGTCCGTCCCTGTGCCAGCCGGCCCACCGCCTCGACGATGCCTTCCTCCGTGGCCCCGTCCAGCGCGGCCGTCGGCTCGTCCAGCAGAAGCAGCGGCCGGTCCGCCAGGAACGCCCTGGCCAGCGCCAGCCGTTGCCGCTGACCTGCCGAGAGGCCGGCGCCGTCCTCTCCGATCGCCGTGTCCGGCCCCAGGGGCAGCTCGGAGACGAAGTCGTACGCCCCCGCCTCCCGCAGCGCCGCCCGGACCGCCGCGTCGTCCGCGCCCGGCCGCGCCAGCCGTACGTTCTCGGCGATCGTCCCGGCGAAGAGATGCGGCCTCTGCGGGACCCAGGCGATCTGCTCCCTCCACCGCTCCATGTCCAGGTCGGCGAGATCCGTCCCCTGATCCCTCCCCTTCAGATCGGCGATGCCCGTCCCGTCGAGGTCGGCAGGGCCCGTTCCACCGACACGCACGCGCCCCTCCGCCGGTTCGACGAAGCCCAGCAGAACGTCGAGGAGTGTGGACTTGCCGACACCGCTCTCTCCCACGAGCGCGACCGTCTCGCCCGGTTCCAGCACCAGCGAGGCGCGTTCCAGCGATGCCTCGGCGCGGCGCTCATGACGGACCGTGACCGCGTCGACCTCCAGCCGCAACGTGCTCGGGACGGGGGCGCCGCCGGATCGACGAGGCTCGGTCTCCAGTACCTCGAAGATCTCCTCCGCGGCCGAGAGTCCTTCCGCCGCGGCGTGGAACTGCGCCCCCACCTGCCGGATCGGCAGATACGCCTCGGGAGCGAGGATCAGGATCACGAGCCCCGTGTACAGATCCAGGTCGCCGTGGACGAGGCGCATTCCGATACCGACGGCGACCAGGGCCACCGACAGCGTCGACAGGAGCTCGAGCGCGAACGACGAGAGGAAAGCGATCCGCAGCGTGCGCAGGGTCGCCTGCCGGTACTGGGTGGTGATGGTCCGGATCGACTCGGCCTGTGCCTTCGCCCGGCCGAACACCTTCAGTGTCGGCAGCCCGGCGACCACGTCCAGAAAATGGCCGGACAGCCGGGACAGCAGCCGCCACTGACGGTCCATGCTCGTCCGCGTGGCCCAGCCGATCAGCACCATGAAGAGCGGAATGAGCGGCAGCGTCACCACGATGACCGCTGCCGAGACCCAGTCCTCGGTCACGATCCGCGCGAGCACCGCGACCGGCACCACGACCGCGAGTCCGAGCTGCGGCAGATACCGCGAGAAGTAGTCGTCCAGCGCGTCGACACCGCGGGTGGCGAGCGCGACGAGCGATCCGGTGGTCTGCCCGCTCAACCGGCCGGGCCCCAGCTCGGCGGCCCGGTTCAGCAGCCGGCGCCTGAGCTCGGACTTCACCGCGGCGCTGGCCCGGTGCGCGGCCAGCTCGGTCAGCCAGGAGACGGCCGCCCGGCCGACCGCCACCGCGGCCAGCAGCGCCAGCGGGGTGGCGAGATCGGAGACCGCAAGCCCCCGCTGGAACGCCCCCACCACCACCTCGGCGATGAGCATCGCCTGCGCGACGACCAGGACCGCTCCGACGGCCCCGAGCATCACCACCGCGGCCAGGAAGACCCGGGTGGCGCGTGCGTGGCGGAGCAGGCGCGGATCGATCGGTTTCACGTGAAACATCTCCCGCTAGTGAGCGTCGGCGATGTGCTGGGTGCCGATCCGCTTACGGAAGACCCAGTACGTCCAGCCCTGATAGAGCAGCACCAGCGGTGTGGCGACCGCCGCCAGCCAGGTCATGATCTTCAGGGTGTACGGGCTCGATGAGGCGTTGGTGACCGTCAGGCTCCAGGCGCTGTCGAGCGTGGACGGCATGACGTCCGGGAAGAGCGCCAGGAAGAACATCGCCACCGTCGTGGCGATGGTGACGCCGGAGAGGCCGAACGACCAGCCCTCCCGGCCCGCCTTGACGGCTCCGACCGCTCCGGCCAGTGCCAGCACCGCGACGGCCAGCGCGACCAGGCTCTTGCCGTCACCGCGTGACGCCTGGGTCCACATCAGGAAGCCGACTGCCGGGACCATGGTCAGCAGCCCCAGCTTCACAGCCATGGCCCTGGCCCGGGTCCTGATGTCCCCCAGCGTCTTCAGCGCCGCGAAGACCGCCCCGTGGAAGGTGAACAGGGCGAGTGTCACCACACCGCCGAGCAGTGCGTACGGGTTGAGCAGATCGACGAGGCCGCCGACGTACTCCTTGTCCGCGTCGATCTTCACGCCGCGCACGATGTTGCCGAAGGCGACGCCCCACAGGATCGCCGGCAGCAGCGACGTCCAGAAGATCGCGTGCTCCCAGTTGGTCTGCCAGCTCTCCTCCTGCCTCTTGTGCCGGTACTCGAAGGCGACTCCGCGCACGATCAGGCAGACGAGGATGAGCAGCAGCGGGAGGTAGAAACCGGAGAAGAGCGTGGCGTACCACTCGGGGAAGGCGGCGAAGGTCGCGCCGCCCGCGGTGAGCAGCCACACCTCGTTGCCGTCCCAGACGGGACCGATGGTGTTGATCAGCACACGCCGCTCGGTGCGGTCCCTCGCCAGCAGCTTGGTGAGGACGCCGATACCGAAGTCGAAGCCCTCCAGGAAGAAGTAGCCGATCCACAGGACGGCGATGAGTACGAACCAGACGTTGTGGAGTTCCATGCCTCAGCAGCTCCTCACGGGCCTCAGTAGGAGAAGGCCATCGGCCGGTCGGCGTCACGGTCGTCGCCGCCGATCTTGGTGGGCGGGGCGAGGTCGGCCTCCGTCAGTTCGGGCGGTCCCGCCTTGACGTACTTCACGAGCAGCCTGACCTCGATCACGGCGAGCACCGCGTAGAGCAGGGTGAAGACGGTCATCGAGGTGATGACCTCTCCCTGCGAGACACCGGGGGAGACGGCGTCACGGGTGCGCAGCACGCCGTAGACGACCCACGGCTGCCGGCCCATCTCGGTGAAGATCCAGCCCCAGGAGTTGGCGATCAGCGGGAAGGCCATCGTCCACAGCGCGATCAGCCAGTACCACCTGCCCAGCCGAGGGCTGAGCGCCTTGTTCCTGAAGAGCACCAGATTCGGCACGTCGTCCTCGCCGGTCCGCAGTGCGGGAGGCAGCAGGAACCTTCGCCGGGTCAGCCAGAGCCCGATCAGGCCGATGGTCAGCGACGCCATGCCGAAGCCGATCATCCAGCGGAAAGACCAGTAGGCGACGGGGATGTTGGGCCGGTAGTCGCCGGGGCCGTACGTCTCCTGGAGCTGCTTGTTGACGTCGTTGATGCCGGGGACGAACGAGTCGAAGTCGCTGTGCGCCAGGAACGACAGCAGGCCGGGGATCTCGACGGCGACCTTGTTGTGTCCCTCGTCCACGTCGCCGTAGGCGAAGACGGAGAACGGCGCCGGGGCTTCGCCGTCCCACAGTGCCTCGGCGGCCGCCATCTTCATGGGCTGCTGCTCGTACATCACCTTGCCGAGCAGGTCACCGCTGACCGCCGTCATGAGCCCGGCGACGGCGACGGTGACGAGGCCGACCCGCAGCGAGGTCCGCATCACCGGGATGTGCTTCCTGCGCGCCAGGTGGAAGGCCGCGATACCCGCCATGAAGGCGCCGCCGACCAGGAAGGCTGCCGTCATGGTGTGGAAGAACTGGGTCAGCGCCGTGTTCTGGGTCAGCACCAGCCAGAAGTCCGTGAGCTCGGCCCGTCCCCGCTCCTCGTTGATCCGGTAGCCGACCGGATGCTGCATCCAGGAGTTGGCCGCGAGGATGAAGTAGGCGGAGAGGACGGTGCCGATCGACACCATCCAGATGCAGGCCAGGTGGATCTTCTGCGGCAGCTTGTCCCAGCCGAAGATCCAGAGTCCGATGAAGGTGGACTCGAAGAAGAAGGCGATCAGCGCCTCGAAAGCGAGCGGGGCACCGAAGACGTCACCGACGAACCGGGAGTAGTCGGACCAGTTCATGCCGAACTGGAACTCCTGCACGATGCCCGTGACCACGCCCATGGCGATGTTGATCAGGAAGAGCTTGCCCCAGAACTTGGTGGCCTTGAGGTACTTCTCCTTGCCCGTCCGCACCCACGCGGTCTGCAGACCGGCAGTGAGCGCGGCGAGCGAGATCGTGAGGGGTACGAACAGGAAGTGGTAGACGGTGGTGATGCCGAACTGCCATCGCGCCAAGGTCTCGGGTGCCAGAGCGAGGTCCACGTCGTCTCTCCTTACGTCGCCGCGGTCGAGCGGCAGCCGGCCCCTCCCTTTCCACTGATTCCAGGAGGAACCGGGGCGTGCTTGTGAACGCGTTCACATTCACAAGCATTATGGCGCATGCGAAATCCGCACCTTCCATCGGGGGGTCACCCCTGCGGGAGCCTTTCCAAGAACTTCAACATATTGTTGAATTCTGGCTATGCAGATACGTATCTCATGGCCGACCGGACACCTGACCGCCACCATCGAGGAAACCCCCACGAGCAAGGCGCTCATGGGGGTTCTGCCGTTCTCCGCGACCGCGCGGACCTGGGGCGAGGAGGTCTACTTCGCCACCCCGGTCAGCGTCGATCCGGAGCCGGGCGCACGCCAGGTGGTGGAGCCCGGCACCGTCGCGTTCTGGACCGACGGCGACGCCCTCGCCCTCCCCTACGGACCGACGCCCATCTCACACGGTGACGAGTGCCGCCTCGCCGGTCCGTGCAACGTGCTCGGCCGGATCGACGGCGACCCCCGCCTGCCGGCAGGCATCCGCCCCGGCGACCCGCTCAGGGTCGAGCTGGTCGAACCGGCCTGAGGGCGGCCGGTCCTGGAGCGGCCGCCCGCTGCGCGAATCCGGAGATCCCGGGAGCTCCGGGATCCGACAGCTCCAGAAGCCCCGCAACCCTCACAACTCCGGAGGTTCCAGAAGCCCCGCAACCCTCACAACTCCGGAGGTTCCAGAAGCCCCGGGCCCCAGCGGCTCCGGAGGTTCCGGGAGCTTCAGAGGCTCTTGCGGAACGTCTCGGCTGTGTGCAGGAACACATCGTTCGCCTCGCACTCGCCGATCGTCACCCGCACCCCCTCACCCGCGAACGGCCGGACCACGACGCCGGCCTTCTCGCACGCCGCGGCGAAGTCGAGGGTCCGCTCACCGAGCCGCAGCCAGACGAAGTTCGCCTGCGTCTCCGGCACCGGCCAGCCCTGCTCCACAAGAGCGTGGTGCACCCGGGTGCGCTCGGTGACCAGCGAGCCGACCCGGCCGAGCAGCTCGTCCTCGGCGCGCAGCGAGGCGACCGCCGCGTCCTGCGCGAGCTGTGTGACGCCGAAGGGCACGGCGGTCTTGCGCAGCGCCGCGGCCACCGGCTCGTGGGCGACCGCGAAGCCGACCCGCAGCCCGGCCAGGCCGTACGCCTTCGAGAAGGTGCGCAGCACCGCCACGTTCGGCCGGTCGCGGTAGATCTCGAGACCGTCGGGGACGTCGGCGTCGCGGATGAACTCCCGGTACGCCTCGTCCAGCACCACCAGCACATCGGAGGGCACCCGGTCCAGGAACCTCTCCAGCTCGCCGCGGCGCACCACGGTGCCGGTCGGGTTGTTGGGGTTGCAGACGAAGATCAGCCGCGTCCGGTCGGTGATGGCGTCCGCCATGGCGTCGAGGTCGTGCACCTCCCCCTCGGTCAGCGGGACCTGCACCGATGTCGCACCACTGATCTGCGTGATGATCGGGTACGCCTCGAAAGAGCGCCAGGCGTAGATCACCTCGTCGCCGGGGCCGGAGGTGGACTGCAGCAGCGACTGCGCCACGCCCACGGAACCGGTGCCGGTGGCCAGATGGGTCACCGGCACCCCGAACCGGTCCGCGAGCTCGTTCATGAGTCCGGTACAGGCCATGTCGGGGTAGCGGTTGAAGCTCTGCGCCGCGGCCATGGCGCTCTCCATCACACCGGGCAGCGGCGGATAGGGGTTCTCGTTGGAGGACAGCTTGTAGGCGACCGGGCCGCCGGCCGCCGCCGGCTTGCCCGGCTTGTACGTGGGGATGCCGTCCAGCTCGGCGCGCAGCTTGGGGCTCGTCTCGCTCACCGCAGGTCCTCCTCGACCGTCCGTGCACATCGGTACCGCTCAACCAATACTGCTCACCTTATGAGGATTCGCCTCTGCTGCGAATGGCCGGGCGCGGACGGCTCCCGCCGAGCTCCGGCGGGAAGCGGGACGAAGGGCGCAATACGAGGGGGGAGCGCTGGCCGCCGTGGCGCGCGCCGGTGGCTCGCGCCGTGGCGCGCATCCCCCGTAATGATGAGTTGAGACCTCTTCGAGACATGGCCCCTTCGCCAGGCATCTGCGGCCCAGCACCGGGCACTCCACACCTCAGTCACTCAACTCCCTTTACTTGCAAGGAAGTAGCGCATTTATGATCTTGCAGAAACGTGCCTGTCAATGCGCGCATATGCGACCGGCCCGACCCCCTGCGTGAGCCCTACTATCGGCACGCCATGACAGCAGCAGGGAAGCACCAGGTGAGCCGGACGGACACAACGCGCCGGGGCGGCAGACAGGGTCGGGCAGGCATCAGAGACGTGGCCGCCGCGGCCGGGGTCTCCATCACAACCGTCTCCGACGCCCTCAACGGCAAGGGCCGGCTCCCGGACGCCACCCGCCGACACGTCCGCGAGGTCGCAGACCGGCTGGGCTACCGCCCGTCAGCCGCCGCCCGCACCCTCCGTACCGGTAAGTCGGGCCTCATCGGCCTGACCGTGACCACATACGGGGATGAACCTTTCACCTTCACGGAGTTCGCGTACTTCGCGGAGATGGCCAGAGCCGCGACCTCGGCCGCTCTCGCCCGCGGCTACGCGCTGGTCATCCTGCCCGCCACCTCCAGACACGACGTCTGGTCGAACGTCGCACTCGACGGCACCGTCGTCATCGACCCCTCCGACCACGACCCGGTCGTCACCGAACTCGTTCGCCAGGGCCTGCCCGTCGTCTCCGACGGCCGCCCCGCCGGCACGCTCCCGGTCACCGCCTGGGTGGACAACGACCACGAAGCCGCCGTACTCGACCTGCTCGACCACCTCGCCGCCGCCGGCGCCCGCCGGATCGGCCTGCTCACCGGCACCACCACCGACACCTACACCCGGCTCTCGACCACGGCCTACCTCCACTGGTGCGAACGGGTCGGCCAGGAACCCGTCTACGAGTCCTACCCGGCGCACGACCCCTGCGCCGGCGCCGTCGCCGCCGACCGGCTGCTGGCCCGGCCCGACCGGCCGGACGCGGTGTACGGACTGTTCGACCCCAATGGCACCGATCTGCTCGCCGCGGCCCGCCGCTACGGACTGCGGGTACCCGAGGATCTGCTGCTCGTGTGCTGCAGCGAGTCGACCGTCTACGCCACGACCGAGCCGCCCATCACCACGCTCTCGCTCAAGCCGCGCAGAATCGGCACGGCAGTCGTCCAGTTACTGATCGACGCGATCGAGGGAATCGACAAGGACCTGCCGATCGAGCAGGTGATACCCACCGAACTGATCGTCAGGACGTCGTCGCAGCGACGCCCCCCGCGGACGACTGTGAGCGCGCCACGGTCCCCGTCGCAGCCTTGAGGCCCGAAGCGCCGGGGCTCCCCGGCCGGAGCCGGATGAACCGCGGCGCGCCCGGCGGCCCCGACCGGACCGTGCCGCACGGGGGTCCGGAACCTCCCAATCGGGACGAAACGACCGGCGAACCACACGTGCCCGAGGATTCACCACCCCTGGTGCGTCACACACCGCCTGGCTCATTCCTATGATGGGCGAACGACACCGCGGACCACCCCGACCAGGCTGGGCCGAGAGGTGAACGGCGGCGCGACGGTGGTGGAGGGGTCATGACTCAGGGGGCCGGTCAAGGACCCGTGGTGCGGACGGCGACGTTGCGCGATTTCCGCGTACCGCCGTACGCGCAGGTTCCCGTGCAGTCGCACGCGGCGGACCCGGTCCGCTCGGACCATCCCGGAAACGCCTTCCCCGAAGGGGAGCCGCCCGACGGCTACACCCCCACCGAGCGGGATCTTCCCGTCATCGGCCGGGGCGGCCCCGGTGACACCGTCCAGGTCCAGGTCGACCCGGCCGGGGCGGCCCCGTCCGAAGGACTCGGCCCGCTCTACGTCGTCGGCGACGTCCACGGCTACCTCGACGAGCTCGTGGCGGCCCTGGCCGCACAGGGCCTCGTCGACGCCGAAGGGCACTGGGCCGCGGGCAACAGCCGGCTGTGGTTCCTCGGGGACTTCACCGACCGGGGCCCCGACGGCATCGGGGTGATCGATCTCGTCATGCGCCTCTCGGCCGAGGCCGCCGCCGCCGGCGGCTACTGCAAGGCCCTGATGGGCAACCACGAACTGCTGCTGCTGGGCGCCAAACGCTTCGGTGACACGCCCGTCAACTCCGGTGCCGGCACCGCCACCTTCCAGGCGGCCTGGCTCCTCAATGGCGGCCAGAAAGCGGACATGGACCGGCTGCAGGAGGTCCATCTGCAGTGGATGGCCCGGCTCGACGCGATCGTCGAGGAGGACGGCCACCTGCTGCTGCACTCCGACACGACCGCCTATCTCGACTACGGCTCCACCATCGCGGACGTCAACGACACCGTGCACTCGATCCTCACGCGGAACGACGCGGACGAGTGCTGGGACCTGTTCCGCAAATTCACCAAGCGCTTCGCCTTCCGCGACGACGGCGGCCCGCAGGCGGTGCGCGAGCTGCTCGGTGCCTACGGCGGCCGGCGCGTCGTGCACGGCCACAGCCCCATTCCGTATCTGCTGGGCGAGGTGGGCACCGAGGACGGCGAGGACGACGAGCGCCCGGTGGTCGAGGGTCCGCACGTGTACGCGGACGGACTGGCGATCGCCATGGACGGCGGCGTGACCATGGCCGGAAAGCTCCTTGTCCAGCACCTCCCGCTGCCGAACTGAGTTCACTTGCGGCAGGTGATTTACGGAAACCCCCTGTCACCCTGTGGTGTAACCGCTCTACCATCGGCGTATCCGTAGCAGACTCTCCTCCGCTTCCGCTCAACTGCCCGGCATCCACGGGCCGTCGGCGGGCGGAGCATCGGGGGATGCACATGAACAGCGCTCCGCACCTGCTGAACGAGGACCGCGTCGAGTACCAGCGGGTGCTCGACGAGACACTGCGCAATGCCCATGAACGGCCTGACCTCGCCACCGTGGGACTACGTCTCAACGCTGAGCAGTTGCGCACCATGGCACTGAACGCGACGGCACTCATAACCGCCTCGGCCGCCGCCGAGTACGAGCACTATGTGAAAGTGCGCCGGGAAATGCGCACCCTCACGACCGCCACCTCCGTACGCGCTTCCCCGGTCGGCGACAGCTCGGAGGGCGGCGGCGCCGGCTTCGCCGCCGTCATCGCCGTACTCGCCCCTGTCCTCGCCGGAACGGCCGCCGCGATCTTCCTACTCGTCGGCTACATCCTCAAAATGCTCAACCCGACCCCTTCTTTCGCCGAAGCCCTGCTGACGGCCGGGTGGTTCTTCGGTGCGCTCACGGCGGCCGCCATCCTGGTCGCCGCGGTGGGGCTGCTGCTGACGGCTCTGCACAACGGCGCCGCCCAAGTGGCCGAAGAAGCGCCCGCCGGAGGGCTTCCGGACGAGGTGTCACGGGCGAAGGATGCCTGGCGCCACGCATTGCTGGAGCGCGGGATTCTGCCCTTCCTGCGAGCAGCACTGGCCGACCCCAGCGCCGACCCGGCGTCCACGGGGCCACCGCGACCGGTGAACCACCTGCCGAAGGTCGGGTACAGCGGACCGGAGTTCTCCAGTCCTGCGGATGGGGCGGCTTCGGGTCGGCGCACGACCTTCACCAGCCCGGACTTCACGAGCCCGGACTTCGGCAGCCCCGAGCACCAGCCGGACTGATCACCGGCCGGTGACCGCGACCAGGTGGCTGCATCATGCCTGATGCCTCCATGTGGGCACGGGCGGGTGATCCGCGTGATGCGACCTGGGAACGGCTGAGCCGAGCCTTGCCCTCCTGCCCAGTACGACAGCGTCCCCCGGAGAGTGTTCGGGGGACGCTGGGACGACAGAAGATCAGCCCGCTGGCTGCCGTGCGGTGGCACTGCCGGGCGTGCGTGGGTTGCTCAGCGGCTCGTCTAGCCGGGCGTGGAGGGCAGGAATGGTGTGGATGGAACGCGGACACGATGGCGCGCGGAGGGACGGCGGGGCGGCCGGGTCAGTGTGACGAGCCGGACGAGCTGCTGAAAGCAGGCAAGCGCTGCAAGGGCAGGGAGCGCGGCAGCAGCGGCGTCGGGGAGCGACCCGGCTGACTCAACCACGCACAGCCAGGTCGCGATGGCCGAGAAGAAGAGTACGACCACCCAGGATTGCGCCGTTCGGCGATGGTGGAGCGATGCGCGCAGGATGGACAGAGACGCAACCAGCCAGGGCCCGTAGAGCAGAACCGGCCACCAGCTCATCAGGCCCTGGGACGTTCGTGACGCGGCAATCTGCCGCAATGGGTCCAGGGCGACCATGCCTCCGAAGATGCTCACCCCGGAAACGATGACGGCGGCCACCACGGCAATGGAGACGCTGGCTGTCTGCAGCAGAGTGAACCTCGGCTTCTGCGACGGTACCCGTCGGCGATGCCCCGGGACGGGGCGGACATGGGGAAGTTCGGCGGTGCCGCTGTTCCGGTCTGCGAGTGCGCTGCCGTCTCCCGGCTCAAGGCCGCTGCCATAGCCGGAGAAAGCCGTGGGCATCTCCTGTCCGGCAGAAGGCTGCAGCAATTGCTGCAGTTCCGCTGTCGGGTCCCACGTCCCGTCAAGGACCAGGCCGAGAGGAGCCATCGGCTCACGCGTACTCAGCAAGTTCTCCGGGGAAGCGGCATACGGGTCCTCCCACCTGCCATAGCCCCCCATTTCCGGGTGGGAAACCGCTGAACCGAATGAGCCGTACTCGTCATACATGAAGGCTTAGCCCCGTCCGTCCATCGCCTCGTACAGTCGGCGACACGTCCACTGTGTTCGACAGTCGGTGGTAATCGGCCTGGATACGGCCGATCAACGCCAGAAAGTCGTTCAGCAGGGAAGAAGTGTGCGTCGGGTCGATTCCATCCTCTTCTTGGTGGAGCGTCGCGTTACCCTCCGCCACGCCCTCCGCAGAGCGGGGACCCAACGCCCACGCGCCCGTTGGGACCGCCCCCGTGCCGGCCGTACCCCGGGCCCCGGCCTCGGGGGAAAGCTGTGCTCTCGTCATATTCCTAATAACGAGCGTTCCACTAGCCCTGATGCCTGACATTCGAGTGAAACGTTTACGCTACACAGGTGAGGGCCAGTCATTACATCCACTCTTGCGAAGAGAAGCCGAGGGACCGGCTACCACCGCGAAACCGCCCATCGGGGTACGCACAACGCCCTTGACGAAAGACGGTGCCCCATGGCCGATCGAACCACGGGGCACCGCCGAGAGACGTCACCGTCAGTCCGCAAGCGGCAAATACACCCGGTTGCCGCCCGCCGCGAACTCCCTGGACTTCTCCAGCATCCCCGCCTCGACCTCCTCGGCCGAGGCCGAGGCCGAGGGCAGCAGGTCCGGGGCGAACTGCTCCGTGATGCTTCTGCTGATCTTCATCGAACAGAACTTCGGCCCGCACATCGAGCAGAAGTGCGCGGTCTTCGCCGGCTCCGCAGGCAGCGTCTCGTCGTGGAACTCCCGCGCCGTGTCCGGGTCCAGAGCCAGGTTGAACTGGTCCTCCCACCGGAATTCGAAACGGGCGTCGGACAGCGCGTCGTCCCACTCCTGCGCGCCCGGGTGCCCCTTGGCGAGGTCCGCCGCGTGGGCGGCGATCTTGTACGTGATGACGCCGGTCTTCACGTCGTCGCGGTTCGGCAGGCCCAGGTGCTCCTTGGGCGTCACGTAGCAGAGCATGGCCGTGCCCCACCAGGCGATCATCGCCGCTCCGATGCCCGAGGTGATGTGGTCGTACGCCGGCGCCACATCGGTGGTCAGCGGGCCCAGCGTGTAGAACGGCGCCTCCTCGCAGATCTCCTGCTGGAGGTCGATGTTCTCCTTGATCTTGTGCATCGGGACGTGTCCCGGGCCCTCGATCATGGTCTGCACGCCCATGCGCTTGGCGACCGTGTTGAGCTCACCGAGCGTCCTGAGCTCCGCGAACTGCGCCTCGTCGTTGGCGTCCGCGATCGAACCGGGCCGCAGACCGTCGCCGAGGGAGTACGTCACGTCGTAGGCCGCGAGGATCTCGCAGAGCTCCTCGAAGTTCTCGTACAGGAACGACTCCTTGTGGTGCGCCAGGCACCACGCCGCCATGATCGAGCCGCCGCGCGAGACGATGCCGGTCTTGCGGCGGGCCGTCAGCGGCACATAGCGCAGCAGCACGCCCGCGTGGACGGTCATGTAGTCCACGCCCTGCTCGGCCTGCTCGATGACCGTGTCCTTGTAGACGTCCCAGGTCAGCTCCTCGGCCTTGCCGTCGACCTTCTCCAGCGCCTGGTACAGCGGCACGGTGCCGATCGGCACGGGGGAGTTGCGGAGCACCCACTCGCGGGTGGTGTGGATGTTGCGCCCCGTGGACAGGTCCATGACCGTGTCGGCGCCCCAGCGGGTCGCCCAGGTCATCTTCTCGACCTCCTCCTCGATGGAGGAGGTGACGGCGGAGTTGCCGATGTTGGCGTTGACCTTCACCAGGAAACGCTTACCGATGATCATCGGCTCGATCTCGGGGTGGTTCACGTTCGCCGGCAGAACGGCCCGGCCGGCCGCGATCTCTTCGCGCACGACCTCGGGGGAGACGTTCTCACGGATGGCGACGTACTCCATCTCCGGCGTGATCTCGCCCCGGCGCGCATAGGCGAGCTGGGTCACGGCCCGGCCGTCCCGCCCGCGGCGGGGCTGGCGCGGACGGCCGGGAAAGACCGCGTCCAGGTTGCGGAGTCCGCCGCGCGGGGACGTGTGCTTGATCCCGTCGTCCTCCGGGCGGACGGGCCGCCCCGCGTACTCCTCGGTGTCGCCGCGACCGATGATCCAGTTCTCCCGGAGCGGCGGCAGACCGCGGCGTACGTCCGTCTCGACGTTCGGGTCGGTGTACGGACCGGACGTGTCGTACAGCGTCACGTCCCTGCCGTTGGTGAGGTGCACCTTCCGTACCGGCACACGGAGGTCGGGGCGGGAGCCCTCGACGTATCCCTTGTGCCAGCCGATGGACTTCCCGGCCTCGTCGTTCTGGTTCGAGGCAGGCGTGCTTGCGTCCGATACGGTCATGAGACCTACTCCCTACGCCGGCATTACCCGGTAACAGGTTCGGCGGTCGGCGCAGCTGTCCCGTACGGATGTACGAAGGTCAGCGCCCTCTCAGCCCGGTGCTCCGAGCTCCCGCGTGTGCAAAGGTGCCACCACGCTAGCGTCATGTCTGGCGCGCTGAACAGAGGGCCCCTCCCGCTCTTGCGATGATCGGTCCGTGACTTCATCGCAGCAGCCCCCCGAGCCGCACGGCCAGGCCCACAGTCATGTGCACAGTCATGGGCCCGCCGCGCCGGTCTCCCAGCACCTTCGCAGGGTCATCGCGGCCGTGCTCATCCCCTTCGCGACGGCCGTCCTCGTCGGGCTCGCCGTCCTGTGGCCCGGCGGGGCGCCGGGCCACGAGCGCACCGGAGTCGGCTTCGACCGGCAGACGGAGCAGGGCAGGGTGGTGTCGGTCGAGAGAGTGGACTGCGAGGACGTCAACGCCGCCCAGGTCCCGCCGACCGGTGACACCTCCACGCCGCAGGGGCGCGAGGCGGTGAACTCGCAGCAGGGCCGGTGCGCCAGGGCGACCGTCGAGGTGACCACCGGCCCGGACAAGGGCCGGACCTTCGTCGAAATCGTCCAGCCGGACGCGCCGCGGCAGTTGGAGGAGGGCCAGGGCGTCGTCGTCGCCTATGCGCCCGACGCGCCCCGCGACCTCCAGTACTCGGTGACGGACATCGACCGGGGCTTCCCGATGGCGTTGCTGGCGGCGATCTTCGCCGTCGTCGTGGTCCTGGTGGGCCGGATGCGGGGTGTGATGGCCCTGATCTCGCTCGTGGTCTCGTTCGCCATCCTGACGCTGTTCATCCTGCCCGCTATCCTGCAGGGCTCGAACCCGCTGGTCGTGGCGGTGATCGGGGCGAGCGCGATCATGCTGATCGCGCTGTATCTGTGTCACGGGGTGACCGCGCGGACCTCCGTCGCGGTGCTCGGGACCCTGATCTCACTGCTGCTGATCGGGCTGCTGGGCTCGCTGTTCATCGGCTGGGCCAGCCTGAGCGGCAACACCGACGACAACACCGGTCTGATCCACGGGCTGTATCCGGAGATCGACATGAGTGGTCTGCTGCTCGCCGGCGTCATCATCGGCTCGCTCGGCGTGCTCGACGACGTGACAGTGACGCAGACCTCGGCGGTGTGGGAACTGCACCAGGCCGACCCGGACATGGGCCGGCGCGCTCTCTACCGCTCCGCCATCCGGATCGGCCGCGACCACATCGCGTCCGTCGTCAACACGCTCGTACTCGCCTATGCCGGCGCCGCGTTGCCCCTGTTGCTGCTCTTCTCCATCGCTCAGTCCAGTGTGGGCACCGTCGCCACCAGCGAGTTGGTGGCCGAGGAGATCGTACGGACCCTGGTCGGCTCGATCGGGCTGGTCGCCTCGGTGCCGGTGACGACGGCACTCGCCACCCTGGTGGTCTCGGCCGACCGTTCCGGACCGGCGGCGCCGGGCGCTTCGCCGGGCCGCGCGGGCCGGGGGCGACGGCGCAAGCGGTGACGGCGCAAGCGGTGACGCCGCGGCAGCCGGAAGCACGTCAGCCGGCGTTCTCCTCGGCGAGGATCCGCCCGAGCGCCTCCTCCAGGCTCACGTCGAAGTCACCCAGCGTGAGCTCCTGCCCCATGGGCAGCAGCTTGTCCGTACGGTCGAGGAAGGCGACGAGCGGTGCCGCTCCCGCCCGGAAGAGAGCCGTGTCACGGCCGACACGGAGCCTGATACTCACGTCGGAGAGGATCTCCGGCCCGACGGGCGCGATGTGCACATCGCCGTCCCCGCTCGGGCCGTTGATTCCGTCGAGCAGCAGCTCCCGCCCGAACGCCCAGGTCACGGGCGCGTCGCCGGGCAGGTGAAAGGTCATCCGCACGGCATACGGATCTCCCGTCTCATAACCCAGTTCGACCGGAATCCGGAAGGACAGCTCCTCGGAGACGAGAAAGCTCATCAGAACCTCGGCCTGGACCGACTCGCGCATCACATACCCCGCAGCAGATGAAGCATTGAATGAACCCGTACGGCAAAGCAGAAGAAAACGGCCAGGAACGATCCTCCAGGCCCTCTTGCGTCATCGTGGTCGAAGGGCTAGCAGATCACAAGGAGTGATATTTCAGATACTGATAGAGAAGGCAAGTGACCCCAACAGCCCACCGATTCCTGTACGCAACTGCTCGACCGCGGGAAGCAGTCTGGCCTCCTGATGGGCGGGAAGAGAAATGGCCATCGTCGCGGCACCGGAACCGACAGTGATCGGAATAGCAGCGCAGACCGTGCCGATTGCATATTCCTGACGCTCCACGACGGGTTGCGTGCGCCCATGGGCGGCCAGCCGGTCGAGCAGGGTGCGCTGGTCGCGAACGGTGTACGGCGTCACGGGCTGCACGGGATGGCGGCTCAGATGGTCGCGGCGGGCCGGTTCGTCGAGCTGGCCCAGCAGGCACTGGCCGAGCGCGTGCGCGTGCGCGGTCTCGCGGAAGTCCGCCCACTCGGGTACCGCCGGGGCGTACGGCGTGTCGGAGACGGCGACGAGATCGATCTCGCCCTCGAGGTAGACGGCGAAGTAGACAGGCACACCGATCGCGTCCCGCCAGTGGGCGAGGGACTCCTCAAGGGTGCTGCGGCGGTTCTCCGGCGACCCGCCCGCGACCAGCCGATCCACCGCTTCTCCGAGCACGTACAGGCCGCTGTGGCGCCGCAGATAGCCGTCGTGGGTCAGGGTGCGCAGCAGATGGTAGGCGGTCGGCAAAGGGATTTCGGCCTCGCGCGCGAGCAGTTTCGCGGGGGCCCCGTCCGGATGCGCACCGGCGGCTTCCAGCAGTCTCAGGGCGCGCTGGACGGAGCCGATCAGGGTCGGTGCGGAAGCGGCTTTCGTTTCCCCGGCCACAGGTCACCCCCAGGCATGGTGACGGGCAGCGCGCCCGCCTGCGGGGGCCGCCCCCGCGGCCGCCGCAGCCCCGGCACTGGCGCAGCCGTTCAGCGCCGCGAGGCACCGAAGCGCTGGTGAGAGCGATCCTGCTCCGGACACAATTCCCGAGGGCGGCAGCGGTGAACCACTCTAATGGCAGCACCGGCCGGAACAGGGGCCGGTCCGGCCGTTTCGCCCGGCCGGGCTAACGGGCGACCATACGGTCGCCCCCTTCGCTACCACTCACCGCGCGAACTCGAGGACGCCATGAACTTCCTCACCAGGAACACCAGTCCACCGACCAGGGCGACGAAGACCAAGAGCTTGAAGAGCAGCCCGATCACGAATCCGACGACGCTCGCGATCAGTCCACCGAAAACGACGAGCGCGATCACCGGAACGGCGACCCACTTCACCCACCACGGCATCCCCGCGAATATCTCCTGCACAGCCATCGTCCCTACCTCGTTTCTCCGGATTGCCTGCCTTCGATGCTAGGCGGCCCGAAGCGCCGGCAGGGGGCCGCGAGCCCTTGAACGCCCCTGACCGTCCCCCTAGGGACAGGCAGCCCGGACGTCAGCTCTCAGGCGGAGAGAAGACCACCATGACCCGCAGGTCCTCGCTGATGTGATGGAACTTGTGCGGCACACCGGCCGGCACGTACACCACGCTGCCCCGCGCGATCTGCGTGGTCTCCACCCCCACGGTGATCGCCGCCCGGCCGCTCACCACGAAGTAGACCTCGTCCTGGCGGTGCGGGAGCTGAGGATCGGTCTCACCGGCGTCCAGCGCGTACAGACCGACCGACATGTTCCGTTCGCGCAGGAACTGCAGATACGCGCCGTCGTTCGCGGCACGCTCCGCCTCCAGGTCGTCCAGCCTGAATACCTTCATCGAGGTCCCGCCCCTGCCCTTGTTCCGGTCACGTCTGCCACGATCAGACACATGATGAATTTTCTAGTCAAGACGATCGCCAACGCAGGTGCCCTGTGGGTGGCCGTGTGGTTGCTGCAGGACATCACCCTCACCGGTGACAGCACCGGAAAGAAAACGTGGACGCTGATCCTGGTCGCACTGCTTTTCGGCCTGGTGAACTTCCTCGTCAAGCCTGTCGTCAAGTTGCTGACCCTGCCGCTGTTCATCCTGACCCTGGGGCTGATCACCCTGGTGGTCAACGCGCTGATGCTGCTGCTCACTTCCTGGCTCGCCGACCAGTTCAACCTGAGCTTCCACGTCGAAGGCTTCTGGACAGCGGTCCTCGGTGGCCTGATCATCTCCATCGTCTCGTGGGCGCTGAACCTCGTCCTGCCCGACAAGGACTGAACGTGAGTGACCCGACCTCGGCCTCCCACGGAGACGGCACCACGGCGGTACGGGCCGGGCTGCCCGAGCCGGTGAAGTACGAACCGACCCTGCCCGGCCCGGTCTTCGCCGCCCATTTCCACCTCCCGGGTGACCCGACCGGCCCGTACACCTACGGCAGGGACGAGAACCCGACCTGGACCCACCTGGAGCGGGCCATCAGTGAGCTCGAGGCGCCGGGGGAGACGGTCGAGACCGTCTCCTTCGCCTCGGGCATGGCAGCGATCTCCGCCGTACTCATGTCGCAGTTGACGTCGGGGGACACCGTCGTCATGCCGGACGACGGATACCAGGCCCTGCCGCTGGTGCACGAGCAGTTGCGCGCCTTCGGTATCGAGGTTCGCACGGCCCCCACCGGCGGTGACGCCCAGGCTGCCCTGCTCGACGGGGCCGCGCTGCTGTGGATCGAGACCCCTTCGAATCCGGGGCTCGACGTGTGCGACGTGCGGCGGCTCGCCGACGCGGCCCATGAGGCGGGCGCGCTCGTCGCCGTCGACAACACACTGGCCACGCCCCTCGGTCAGCGACCCCTCGAGCTCGGCGCCGACTTCTCGGTGGCCAGCGACACCAAGGGCATGACCGGCCACGGCGATGTCCTGCTCGGGCACGTGACCTGCCGTGACCCGCGGCTCGCCGCCGGGGTCCGGCGATGGCGGAAGATCGTCGGGGCCATCCCCGGCCCGATGGAGGCGTGGCTCGCACACCGGTCACTGGCCACACTGCAGCTGCGTGCCGACCGGCAGAGCGCGAACGCGCTGGCCGTCGCCCGGGCGCTCAGCGACCGCTCCGAGGTCAGCGGCCTGCGCCATCCAGGGCTGCCGGCCGACCCCTCGCACAGGATCGCGGCGGGGCAGATGCGGCGCTTCGGCTGTGTGGTCTCCTTCTGCCTGCCCGACCGCGACCACGCGGAGCGCTTCCTCGATGGGCTGCGGCTGGTCGACGACGCGACCAGCTTCGGCGGAGTGCGCTCCACCGCCGAACGCCGCGGGCGCTGGGGCGGCGACGCCGTTCCCGAGGGCTTCATCCGCTTCTCGGCGGGAGCGGAGGACGGCGAGGACCTGGTCGCCGATGTGCTGCGCGCGCTGGACGGGGCCATGCCCTCCGCGTGAACGCCCGCCCACGTGCAGTGCGTCGCAGCGGCACCCCCGTGGCCAACGGCGCACCCACGGGCCACGGTCGCGCCTCATGCGACGGGCGGTCCGAGCCTCCCCCCTCGTGGTTCGGACCGCCCCGGTTCCCGCGCGCCAAGAACCGTGTCGACAAGGCTAGTTGACTCTGCGTCAGTGTCCAATCACGGTAGCGACACAGACCTATCGACATATTTATAGTTGGCCTGGTTCGGGTGGCAACGTCGGACCGGGAAGGGCATGGCATGGATCTGGCCCTGCTGCGCACATTCGTCACCGTGCACCGGGCCGGGTCCTTCACGCGCGCTGCCGCATTGCTCGGGCTCTCCCAGCCGACGGTCACCGGTCAGATCCGCACGCTGGAGCGTCAGTTGGGCAAGCCGCTGTTCCTGCGTCAGGCGCGCGGCGTCACCCCCACCACCATCGGCGATGAGCTCGCCCACCGGGCGGCCCCCCACCTGGACGCCCTCGTCGAGATCGCCGAGGCCCGTCTCGACGGCGGGGCGAGAACGCGCACCCTCCATCTTGCCGGCCCACCCGAGTTCACCTCGGTCCGCGCTCTCCCCGCACTCACCCCCTGATCAACCAGGGGCTCGCCTTACGCGCCTCCTTCGGGAACGCGGAGGAGGTCCTCGACGGACTCGCGGCCGGCCACCACGACCTCGCCATCGCCACGGCCCGGCCACGGGGCAGGCTCCTCACCGCCACCGCACTCTGCGACGAGGAGCACGTGCTTGTCGCGGCTCCCCGATGGGCGGCGCATCTGGGCCCCGGGGTGCTGCGCAAGGGGCATGTCGTCCTCGAGCAGCTGCCTGTGGTGGAGGTCCATGAGTCCCTGCCGTTCGTCTCACGGTACTGGCACGCCGTCTTCGACTCACCGCCGGCTGCGGCAGGCACCGTCGTCGCACCGGACCTGAGAGCCGTCCTGGAGACCACGGCCTCCGGTGCCGGGCTCGCCGTACTGCCGCGCTACCTGTGCGAGGACGCCCTCGCAGAAGGCCGGGTGATCGCTCTCCTCGACCCTGCCGTTCCACCGCTGCGGACCTACTTCCTCGTCATACGCACCGGCACGCTCGCCCACCCGCACATCGCCAGGGCCCATGAAGGACTGCTGAGCGCGGCCGTCGCCTGGTGACGGAGAACGGCACAGAACGCCCACACGCGTTTCAGATGCCGAGACATGGGCCACTCTCTTGCCATGACCGAACGACCGGTGGTCAAGCGCACCGCACGCGCCATCCTGCTCGACGGCGACGACCTCGTACTGATCAAGCGCACCAAGCCAGGCATGGATCCGTACTGGCTGACGCCGGGCGGCGGGGTCGAGCCGGAGGACGCCACCGTCGTCGACGCCCTCCACCGCGAGGTCGACGAGGAGCTCGGCGCCAAGATCACGGATGTGGTGCCGTGCTTCGTCGACACCGTCGAGCACATCGCCGACGGCGGCGTGACCGGCGTGAAGGTGCAGCACTTCTTCGTGTGCCGTCTGGAGTCCATGGACCCCGGGCTTCGGCACGGACCCGAGATCGACGAGCCTCTCGGCGAGTACGAGATCGTCCGCGTGCCGTTCAGCCGCGTCGGGATCGCCGCCGTACATCTGGTGCCGCTGTCCCTGCGCCACTACCTGGACGGCAACATCGAAGGCGTGCGGGCCATGCACGCGCCTGACCTCGGCTGAGTCGACCGGCGTCGCCGAACCCATGGACCCCCGGGAGTCCCTTCACGGTACCGCCGGATCGCGGGAGGGAGTCGCGGACGTCCACTCCTGTACGCCGAGGCCAGTAGCCACGGGCCCTCCCGCCGTCAGAGGCGGCCACCCTTCTCGGACCGGCACCGTGTTTCACGTGAAACCACTCAAGCGTCCCGGTAACCGGGTCACACGTGATGACCGTCGTCTCTGTCCCGAACCGTGCGTACCCACCCGCCGTGGCCGACGAATGCGGGTATCGGCCAGTTCACCAAAACCGGTGGACGGACGATCATTGCGTCAGTCAGCCTGACCCCATGCAGACACCGCTTTCCGACCTGCCCATCAGGCGGCTGACCACGGACGACCTCGTGGCCTGCGCCGATCTGTCCGAGGACCGCGGATGGCCGCGCGAGGAACACAAGTGGGGTCTGCTGCTCGCGGCAGGTACGGGTTACGGAATCGACGACCCCGACGGCAAGGGGCTGGTGACCGCCTGCGTCCTCACCCGCTACGACACCGGACTCACGGCCATCGGCATGGTGCTGGTGGCGGAGCGCCATGCCCGGCAGGGCGTCGGACGGCGCCTGATGAAGCACGTGCTCGAAGAGACCGGAAGCCTCCCGGTCACCCTCCATGCCACTCCCTACGGCAAGCCCCTCTACGAAGAACTGGGCTTCACCACCACCGGTCGCGCAGAGATGGTCCGAGGCCACTTCACCCCTTCCGGCCCGGAACCTCAGGTGGAGACCCGTCCGGCGACGGCGGAGGACATGCCCGCGCTCCTCCGCCTCGACCACGAGGTCTTCGGTTCCGACCGCACCCATGTGATCGCGCGGCTTCCCGCCTTCGCCGACCAGCTTCGGGTGGCGGTGGAGGGCGGAGTGCTGACGGGGTACGCCGCGGCATGGCCGAACATGGAGACGCACGTCATCGGCCCGCTGATCGCCCGGGACACCGAGACGGCGAAGGCTCTCATCTCCTCGCTGGCCGTCGGCACGGACCGGCCGCTGCGCACGGACATCGACGTACGCCACGACGAACTGCTCTCCTGGGTGAAGGAGCGGGGCCTGGCGCCGATCGCCTTCAACGCCGTGATGACCTTCCGCATCGCCGAATTGCCCGGCGACTGGACGCGCCGGTTCGCCCCCCTGACGGTCGCAGCAGGCTAGAGCCACGAGGGCCGCCTAGATCCGCCGGACACGCCCTAGCTAGGCGCGGAGTGCTCGCCGACAGCACGACGGCGAGGGCGGCCACCTCCAGATGAAGCAGGTCGCCGACCGTGGTGCTGAGCCAGAACGCCACCACCCGACTCATCATCCGCCTCGAGGACCGCGGCCTGCTCTCCCGCTACGCCTGCTTGACCGACCGCCGCGGCATCTGCACCGACGTGACCGAGGCCGGCCTCCGGCTGCTCGCGGAGCGCCCGACCCACCAACGACACCGCGCTGCGCGACGCCCTCGACAAGGCGGGCAAGAAGCCGGAACTCACCCCGCTGGTCGGGGCCGTCGAGGAGCTCAAGGCTCCTGCTCGCGCCGTCTGAGCCGCCCTGGCCCTCGCTGCACCGGAGCAGCGTAAAAGCCTGCCGTGACAACCAGGCACCCGGACAGAAAGCTAGGCAGCTGTTTCACGTGAAACGGCTGGTTTCACGTGAAACACGGCATACGACTCAGCAGCAGATCAGGATCGGAACCCGCGCCAACCGGCTGGGTCCACGCCTCCAGGCACGGCATCCCCGGGCTGGTAAGGCTCCCGCGTGAAGACGAACGAGCCCAGATCAAGATGGCTCACCGAACCGTCGTCCCGGCGCACGACCCGCAGCGTCTCCCCCGCGTAGTAGCCGTCCAGACCGGTCCATGTCTCCTTCACGCCGGCGCGAAAGCGGGAACGGCGGCCCCCGCCGCGCAGCGGATCCAGCTCCAGACCACCGTCGGAAACCAGCCGCAGACCATAGGCGGAGGTCCCCCAGTACCAAAGGCCGGTCAACGCCAACAGTTCCTGATCGGCCTCGGGCAGCGGGCGCCACGGCTCGGGAATCCGCGGTTCGGCGTCGGCGACGATGTGCACGAGGTCCGCTGCAACCATCGCCGTCGGCGGGCCAGAGGTAGCGTTGGCCAAGGCCACAGCGGTGACCCCGTCATCCACGCTCACCCACAATCCGGCGAGAAACCCGGGCAGCGAGCCGGTGTGGCCGACGAGGGTGCGCCCCTCGCTCCTGATGATCTGCAGTCCCAGCCCGTAGGTGCTGTTCCACTCCCCCGCCTCCGGCGGCACGGACGGCGTCCGCATCTCGCGCACGGACTCCGCACCGAGCACCAGGTCGTCCCCTGTGGCCAGGAAGGCTGCGAACCGGCACAGGTCTGCAGCGGTGGACCACAGCTGACCGGCCGGGGCCATGAGCCCGAGGTCCTCCGTGGGCTCGGGAAGCATCACGTCCGCCCACGGGTGGACCGCCCATCCACCCGCATGCGGTGCCTGCGGCTGTGTACTGGTCCTCGACAGCCCCAGCGGTTCAAGGATCTCCTGACTGAGCGCCTCCTCCCATGGCACCCCACGGACCTCTTCGACCAGGGAACCGAGCAGCGTGTAACCGGGGTTGGAGTAGTGGTGCCGCCGACCCTGTGGATGGACGCCCGTCCCGCCGCCGAGCACATCGGACAGTTCGGGACGCGTCGAGCCGGGCGTCCGCTCCCACCAGGGAGCCGGCGCCTCGGCACTCAAGCCGGCGCTGTGACCCAGCAGTTGCACAATGGTCACCTCGCCGGCACCGGTGCCGGGCAGGTGCTTCTCCAGGGCGTCTTCGAGGTCGATCAACCCCTCGTCCTGCAGTCGCATGACGAGAACCGCGGTGAACGGCTTGGTGATGGAACCGATGCGGTACTGGGTGTCGGCATCCGGCGCGTGCCCGTCCACCGAGGCGCGGGCTCCCGTCCACACCAGGTGCCCGTCGCGCTGGACGGCGGCTGCGAAGGACGGCGCACGGCCCTCCCTCTGGGCGACGGCGATGCGGTGCAGCAGAGCCCGCTGCGTGCCGGGGAGCAGTTCTTCCGATGAGGACGTCATGGAGCAGGTCTATCGGTGCCGGTCCGCCACGTCGACCGCATCCCCGGGACACGCCGCGTCACGGAGACCCACCGCATGCCCCGATCACACGCGCCCCGAAAAGCGCGGGCCGGGCTCCTGTAGGGTCCCGCCGCCGATCACATGTCGATCTTCTGTGACCTGCTGGTTCTCCGTTGCCTCACCGCGATGTCACCCAAGATCAGTCTCAGATCGATGCCATTTCCTCGGCGGAACGATGAGTCTGCGGCTCTGAGCCACCGAGCACGAGGACTACAGGCGAGCTCAGATCGCGCACCGATGAGTTTCCCGCGCCGCGCCGGTCTGTACGCGTGAGACCGACTCACGGAAGGCTGGCGCCATGCGGAAACTGATCTACGGCATGAACCTGACCCTGGACGGCTACATCGCCGCGCCCGGCGACGACATCGGCTGGAGCGTACCGAGCGACGAGCTGTTCCAGTTTTGGTCCGACCAGTTGCAGGCGACCGACCTGTCGCTGTACGGGGGCAAGCTGTGGCAGACGATGAGCTCCTACTGGCCGACCGGCGACCAGCAGCCGAACGCCACCCCGGCGGAGATCGAGTTCGCGCGCCGCTGGCGGGACATGTCGAAGGTGGTGTTCTCCTCGACGATCGACAAGGTCGACTGGAACACCCGCCTGGTCACCGACGACGCGGTCGCCGAGATCACCCGGCTCAAGGCCGAGGACGGCGGCCCGATGGACATCGGCGGCGCGACGCTCGCCGGGGCGGCCATGCGGGCCGGGCTGATTGACGAGTACGTGCTGGCCACCGCGCCGGTCCTGGTGGGCGACGGCACGCCGTTCTTCACCGCGCTGGACAGCTGGGTGAACCTGAACCTGGTGGAGACGCGGACGCTTCCCTGCGGCGTGATCCTGACCAGGTACGAGACGAGGCGCTGAGCGCCCGTCACGCGACTCGACCGCCTGCCGGGTCCACGCGACCGTGAACGCCACCACTGGGGTGGACAGCCCGCCGCCCTCCGCCACACCAGCCGCGACTGCCTCCGACCACTGCGGCTCTCGGCCTCACGTGACCAACCGGGACAGACCCCGGTCATGCAATGACCCTGCCCTCATACTCGCGGGCGATTGCCCGTACGGCCACGGTGCCAGCAGAGTGCTATGGGACGGTCCGCACTGCACTCCAGCCCCGAAAAAGAGTGAACGACCTGACCTGCCAGTCTCAGAATCGCGTGCCATAGGACTTCACTTGGACATCGCGCCTGAGATGAGGACGCGAAACCTGAGACCCTACAGCTCCGTCGATCAGGTCTGCGCCATGTCGACGAACCGGGAGTAGTGGCCCTGGAATGCCACGGTGATCGTCGCGGTGGGGCCGTTACGGTGCTTTGCCACGATCAGGTCCGCCTCGCCCGCGCGCGGTGACTCCTTCTCGTAGGCGTCCTCACGGTGCAGCAGGATCACCATGTCGGCGTCCTGCTCGATGGAACCCGACTCACGCAGGTCCGAGACCATCGGTTTCTTGTCCGTGCGCTGCTCGGGGCCACGGTTCAGCTGGGACAGCGCGATCACCGGGACCTCGAGCTCCTTTGCCAGGAGCTTGAGATTACGGGACATGTCGGAGACCTCCTGCTGGCGGCTCTCGGCCCGCTTGGAACCGCCCGACTGCATCAGCTGCAGATAGTCGATCACCACCAGCTTGAGGTCGTTGCGCTGCTTGAGCCGACGGCACTTCGCCCGGATCTCCATCATGGAGAGGTTCGGGGAGTCGTCGATGTACAGCGGGGCCTGCGACACGTCCGGCATCCGGCGGGCCAGCCGTGTCCAGTCCTCGTCCGTCATCGTGCCGGACCGCATGTGGTGGAGCGCCACCCTGGCCTCGGCGGACAGCAGCCTCATGGCGATCTCGTTGCGGCCCATCTCCAGGGAGAAGATCACGCTGGGCAGGTTGTTCTTGATGGACGCGGCGCGCGCGAAGTCCAGCGCCAGCGTCGACTTACCCATCGCGGGACGGGCGGCGATCACGATCATCTGGCCGGGATGCAGGCCGTTGGTGAGGGAGTCGAAGTCCGTGAAGCCCGTCGGCACACCGGTCATCTCGCCGCTGCGGGAGCCGATGGCCTCGATCTCGTCGAGCGCGCCCTCCATGATGTCGCCGAGGGGAAGGTAGTCCTCGCTGGTGCGCTGCTCGGTGACGGCGTAGATCTCGGCCTGGGCGGAGTTGACGATCTCGTCGACGTCCCCGTCGGCCGCATACCCCATCTGTGTGATTTTGGTACCGGCCTCCACGAGCCGTCGCAGCACGGCGCGCTCGTGGACGATCTCCGCGTAGTACGAAGCGTTGGCCGCCGTCGGTACCGACTGGACGAGCGTGTGCAGATACGGGGCTCCGCCGACCCGGGTGATCTCACCCCGTTTGACGAGCTCCGCCGCGACCGTGATGGGGTCGGCCGGCTCACCCTTGGCGTACAGGTCGAGGATGGCCTGGTAGACCGTTTCGTGGGCCGGCCGGTAGAAGTCGTGGCCCTTGATGATCTCCACGACATCGGCGATGGCGTCCTTGGACAGCAGCATGCCGCCCAGCACGGACTGCTCGGCGTCCAGATCCTGCGGCGGGACGCGCTCGAAGCCGGGCGACCCACCGTCCCAGCCGCCGCCGTCCCTGCCCCGATCGTGCTGGTCCTCGCGGCCACGTCCGTCACTGCGGCGTTGACGGGAGGCGGGGAGCCGGTCCCCCGGACTTTCGGCCGCCCACGGGTCGTCCAAGGGTTCGGAAATGCTCACCCGGGCCACCTCCTCCCGGTCCGCTCCACGGACCTACGCCGTGGCACTCTTTCTACGCCACGACACTGACAAGACGAGTCGCCCGACTCCGCTCTCAAAGAGGCTTCCGCACGCCGGGCGACGGTCCACGGTAGGCCCGCGGGCACCGTCAGCCAATCTGGTTATCCACAGGCCCTGTGGACCAAGGATCAGATGCTGTGGAGAAGTATCCGCAACCTGTGCACGGACCGGGGGACAGCAGTGTGGAAAAGTTCACGCTGCTCCACCCGTAACCCCTCTGACCTGCTCGTTCAGCATCCACCCCCTGTGGGGGAGAAAAACTTTCTCGACCGGACCAAGATCAGAACAAACGGCACACGGACGAGCCGTCCACGCGTTCAGTAGTAAGGGGTGCAACCGTATTGCATCGCTTACCTGTGGAAGATTAGATTGGCGGCCATGACACAGGTACCGGCAGAGCCGAAAGAACGGCATCGGCGGCACGACCGGGAGATCATCGCACTCGCCGTTCCGGCCTTCGGCGCCCTCGTCGCCGAGCCGCTGTTCGTGATGGCCGACAGCGCCATCATCGGCCATCTCGGCACCCCGCAGCTGGCGGGCCTCGGTGTCGCGGCAGCTCTGCTGATGACCGCAGTGAGCGTCTTCGTCTTCCTCGCCTACGCGACCACTGCCGCCGTCGCACGGAGGGTGGGGGCGGGCGATCTCCAGGCCGCCATCCGGCAAGGCATGGACGGCATCTGGCTGGCACTGGGGCTCGGCATCGCCGTCGTCACCGTCGTCCTGCCCACCGCCCCATGGCTCGTCGGCGTGTTCGGTGCCTCCGAGACGGCGGCACCGCACGCGATCACCTATCTGCGGATCTCCAGTCTCGGCATTCCCGCCATGCTGATCGTGCTGGCCGCCACCGGAGTCCTCCGCGGCCTCCAGGACACCCGCACGCCGTTGTATGTCGCCGTCTGCGGCTTCGCCGCCAACGTCGGCCTCAACGCAGGTCTCGTCTACGGGGCGGACCTGGGCATCGCCGGCTCCGCCTGGGGCACGGTGGTCGCCCAGTGCGGGATGGCCGCCGCCTACCTCGTCGTCGTGGTCCGGGGAGCCCGGCAACACGGTTCGTCGCTGCGTCCCGACGCCGCCGGTATACGGGCCAGTGCGCAGGCGGGCGCGCCTCTGCTGGTGCGCACGCTCTCCCTGCGGGCCGTGCTCCTGATTGCCACGGCTGTTGCGGCCCGGCTCGGCGACGCGGACATCGCCGCTCATCAGATCATGCTCTCTCTGTGGAGCCTGATGGCCTTCGCGCTGGACGCCATCGCCATCGCCGGGCAGGCCATCATCGGCCGCTACCTCGGTGCCGGTGACACCACGGGGGCACGTCAGGCATGCCGGCGAATGGTGCAGTGGGGTGTGGTGTCAGGCGTCGTGCTCGGAGTCCTCGTCGTGGCCTCCCGCCCCCTTGTCACCCCGCTGTTCACCGGCGATCCGGCTGTGCAGGACACGCTGACTCCCGCGCTCCTGGTCGTCGCGCTGTCCCAGCCGATCGCCGGAGTGGTCTTCGTGTTGGACGGTGTACTGATGGGCGCGGGCGACGGCCCATATTTGGCGGTCGCCATGCTGCTCACCCTGGCGGTCTTCGCGCCGGTCGCCCTGCTGGTCCCTACGCTCGGCGGCGGCCTGACCGCACTCTGGTGGGCGATGACCCTGATGATGACCGTGCGGCTGCTGACCCTCTGGTGGCGGGCGCGATCGGGGCGGTGGATCGTGACTGGAGCGACTCGCTGAGCACCGTTTCACGTGAAACGGACACACGTCGGACCGCTGCCCCGTTTCACGTGAAACGACCCATGGGAACAGTTGCCCTGAAGCCCTGCGGCACAGCTCGCAGGGGGGCGGCACCCCCGCCACTCGGCCGGGGAGACGTTCCACACTCGCGGTCAGGGAGACGTCCCACAGAACGCGGGAAAGGGCCGCACCCTGAGGGGTGCGGCCCTTCCTGCTGCTCAGCGGAGCAGAGCGCTTACGCGGCGACGACCTCGACGCCGAGCTGCGCGGCGACCTCGGGGTGCAGACGCACGGACACCTGGTGCGAGCCCAGGGTCTTGATCGGCGAACCGAGCTCGACGCGACGCTTGTCGACCTCCGGGCCACCGGCGGCCTTGATCGCCGAGGCGACGTCGGCCGGGGTGACGGAGCCGAAAAGGCGGCCGGCGTCGCCGGAGCGAACGGCGAGGCGCACCTTGACGGCCTCGAGCTGGCCCTTGATGGAGTTGGCCTGCTCGATGGTCGCGATCTCATGGATCTTGCGGGCGCGGCGGATCTGCGCCACGTCCTTCTCGCCACCCTTGGTCCAACGGATCGCGAAACCGCGCGGGACCAGGTAGTTGCGAGCGTATCCGTCCTTGACGTCGACGACGTCGCCGGCGGCACCGAGGCCAGAGACCTCGTGGGTGAGGATGATCTTCATGTCTAGGTCACCCTTCCCTTATCGCGCGGTGGACGTGTAGGGCAGCAGCGCCATCTCACGGCTGTTCTTGACGGCCGTGGCGACGTCACGCTGGTGCTGCGTGCAGTTGCCGGTCACGCGGCGGGCACGGATCTTGCCGCGGTCGGAAATGAACTTCCGCAGCATGTTCGTGTCCTTGTAGTCCACGTAGACGGTCTTGTCCTTGCAGAATGCGCAGACCTTCTTCTTAGGCTTGCGCACAGGCGGCTTCGCCATGGTGTTTCTCCTGTGTGATCAAGAAGTGTGGTACGGGCCGCCCTAGAAGGGCGGCTCGTCCGAGTAGCCGCCGCCGGAACCGCCGGAGCTTCCGCCCCAGCCGCCCCCGCCCTGCTGGCCGCCGCCGGCCGGAGCGCCGGTGGCCCAGGGGTCGCCGGCGGGTGCCCCGCCGCCCTGCTGCTGACCGCCGCCGGGGCCGCCGCCCCAGTTGCCGCCCTGCTGGCCACCGCCACCGCCGCCGTAGCCGCCCTGACCGCCGCGGCCGGTGGTCTTGGTGACCTTGGCCGTGGCGCTCTTGAGGCTGGGGCCGACTTCCTCGACATCCAGCTCGAAGACCGTGCGCTTGACGCCCTCGCGGTCGTCGTAGGACCGCTGCTTCAGCCGGCCCTGCACGACGACGCGCATGCCCTTCTGAAGCGACTCGGCGACGTTCTCCGCCGCCTGACGCCAGACCGAGCAGGTGAGGAAGAGGCTCTCGCCGTCCTTCCACTCATTGGTCTGACGGTCGAAGGTGCGGGGAGTGGACGCGACGCGGAACTTCGCGACCGCCGCACCGGACGGGGTGAAGCGCAGCTCGGGGTCGTCGACGAGATTGCCGACGACCGTGATGACGGTCTCGCCTGCCATGGGTGAACCTCTCGGCGGGATTGCTTCTGGCTGCTTGTGCTGCTACTCGAACCCGATGACCTCTGAGCTACTGCTCAGTGGGTCTCGGGACGGAGGACCTTGGTCCGGAGGACCGACTCGTTCAGGTTCATCTGGCGGTCGAGCTCCTTGACGACCGCAGGCTCGGCCTGCAGGTCGATGACCGAGTAGATGCCCTCGGGCTTCTTCTTGATCTCGTAAGCGAGACGACGACGGCCCCAGGTGTCGACCTTCTCCACCTTTCCGTTGCCCTCACGGACGACGGAGAGGAAGTTCTCGATCAGCGGGGAGACAGCGCGCTCCTCGACATCGGGGTCGAGGATGACCATCACCTCGTAGTGACGCATGTGGAACCCACCTCCTTTGGACTCAGCGGCCACGGTCGATCCGTGGCAGGAGGGTCGTGATGCGTGAGCAACGGTATCGGCCGCCACTGACAATCCCTCTCGTCGAGTGGAGATCGCCTCGTGGCCTGGGCAGACACCGGTGCAGACCGTACACAGTACCCGCACTGGGGCTTCCGGTTGAAATCCGGTGACCGATGGCCCCAATCTGTACACATCGGGTGCGCGCGGCGCTACCATGCGCCGCCTTCCGGCACAGCCAGGAGGTGCCTCATGGCACAGGCAATGCGACGTCAGTCCCCCGCTTCCCTCCTCAACACGGACGGCAAGCCCCATCCGCTGCAGGACACCCTGATGGCGGTGACGCTGATCCTCGGCGCCCTCACGTTCATCACGGCAATGTTCCACCACCTGCATCTGCTGAGCTCATGGGCGGGGCTCGTCGGGATCATCACCGGTGCGTACGGGCAGTTCATCTCGGTCACGACCCGTGAGCGCTTCCTGCTGATCATCGGGCTCGGAGCATCTGCCGTGGGGTTCTTCCTGGGGATGGCCCACGGCGGCCTCTTCGGCGGAGTCCTCGGCTGAGACGGGAACCGGCACCGTACTGCCGGACCGGGCCGGCAGTGACAAGGAAGCGGGAAACAGGACAGCAGGGGGAGTGGGAGCGGGCCGGTCGCGGCCCGCTCCCCCGCACGGCCATCCGAGGCCCGGCCACAGACCAGTAGGCTTCGGCGCGAGAGCCGGAGCCCCTGACCCATGGGGACACACCTGCCGAGGAGCGCCCCGCATGAGCCTGACCCTGAGGACCATCAGTCGTGAACAGCATCTGGCGTACATCCAGAGCCTGCCCTCAGCGAGTCACTGCCAGGTCCCGGCATGGGCGGACGTCAAGACCGAATGGCGCTCGGAGAACCTCGGCTGGTTCGACAAGAGCGGTGCACTCGTCGGCGCGGGCCTGGTTCTCTACCGCCAGCTGCCCAAGATCAAGCGGTATCTGGCGTATCTCCCCGAGGGGCCGGTGATCAACTGGTACGCCCCGAACCTGGACGACTGGCTGCAGCCGATGCTGGCGCACCTCAAGAACCAGGGCGCCTTCTCGGTGAAGATGGGCCCGCCGGTCGTCATCCGCCGCTGGGACGCGGCGGCGATCAAGGCCGGTATCCAGGACCCGGACGTGAAGCGCCTGCGTGACGTGGAGGCGACCCATATCGAACCGCGCGCCTTCGAGGTGGCGGACAGGCTGCGCAAGATGGGCTGGCAGCAGGGCGAGGACGGCGGCGCGGGCTTCGGTGACGTCCAGCCGCGCTATGTCTACCAGGTGCCGCTGGCGAACCGCTCGCTCGACGACGTCCTCAAGGGCTTCAACCAGCTGTGGCGGCGCAACATCAAGAAGGCCGAGAAGGCCGGCGTCGAGGTCGTCCAGGGCCGCTACGAGGACCTCGAGGAGTGGCAGCGGCTCTACGAGATCACGGCCGAGCGCGACCGCTTCCGGCCACGCCCCCTGTCGTACTTCCAGCGCATGTGGACGGTGCTCAACAACGAGGACCCCAACCGCATGCGCCTCTACTTCGCACGACACAACGGGGTCAACCTCTCGGCGGCGACGATGCTCGTCGTCGGCGGCCACGTCTGGTACTCGTACGGCGCCTCCGACAACATCGGGCGCGAGGTCCGGCCCTCGAACGCGATGCAGTGGCGGATGCTCCGCGACGCGTACGCCATGGGCGCGACGGTCTACGACCTGCGGGGCATCAGCGACTCGCTGGACGAGACGGACCACCTCTTCGGTCTCATCCAGTTCAAGGTCGGCACCGGCGGAGAGGCCGTCGAGTACGTCGGTGAATGGGACTTCCCGCTCAACAAGCTGCTCCACAAGGCGCTGGACCTCTACATGTCGCGCCGCTGACGACGGCGCCGCCGACTCCGTAGTCTCGTAGCTCTCGTACGTCCCGCAGTTCTCGTACGGACAGTTCTCGTACAGATATCTGTTCCATCGCAGCCACCAGAAAGGTTCCGGGCCGGCCATGGCGCTCTCCCTCTACGTCGACACCGCTCGCTGGCGGGCGCACCAGAAATCGGTGATCGACCAGTTCCCGGGTCTCGTCCCGGTCTGCAAGGGCAACGGCTACGGCTTCGGCCACGAACGGCTCTCCGAGGAGGCCGCACGCTTCGGCGCCGACATGCTGGCCGTGGGCACGACGTACGAGGCTGCGCGGATCAAGGACTGGTTCGGAGGCGACCTGCTGGTCCTCACGCCCTTCAGGCGCGGTGAGGAACCGGTTCCTCTGCCGGACCGGGTGGTCCGCTCGGTCTCGTCGGTCGACGGCGTGCACGCGCTGGTGGGCGCGCGGGTCGTCATCGAATGCATGAGTTCGATGAAGCGGCACGGGATCTCCGAGCAGGACCTCGGCCGGCTGCACGCGGCCATCGAGGACGTACGGCTGGAGGGGTTCGCCCTGCACCTGCCGCTGGACCGCACGGACGGCTCCGACGCGGTCGAGGAGGTCATCGGCTGGATGGACCGGCTGCGTGCCGCCCGGCTGCCGCTGCACACGATGTTCGTCAGCCATCTGGGTGCCCAGGAGCAGGCCCGGCTGCAGCAGCAGTTCCCGCAAACGCGGTTCCGCGCCCGTATCGGCACCCGGCTGTGGCTCGGCGACCACGAGGCGACGGAGTACCGCGGTGCGGTGCTCGACGTCACGCGCGTGGCCAGGGGGGACCGTTTCGGCTACCGCCAGCAGAAGGCGGCGTCCGACGGCTGGCTCGTCGTCGTGGCGGGCGGTACGTCCCACGGCGTGGGCCTGGAGGCCCCGAAGGCGCTGCACGGAGTGATGCCGCGCGCCAAGGGTGTGGCACGAGCGGGTCTGGCGACGGTCAACCGCAATCTGTCGCCGTTCGTCTGGGCCGGCAAGCAGCGCTGGTTCGCCGAGCCGCCGCACATGCAGGTCTCGATTCTCTTCGTGCCCGCCGACGCCCAGGAGCCGAAGGTCGGGGACGAATTGGTCGCGCACCTGCGGCACACCACCACCCAGTTCGACCGGCTGGTCGACCGCTAGCTCACCACTGGATCCGGCGCCGGGCCCTCCGGATCGACAGGTGCTCCGGAGGGCTGCAGAGGGCTCAGGCCGACGGCTGCGGTCCCGTCCCGCTGCCGTCGCCCAGGGAGGCGCCCCACTCCACCCGCGGCCCTTCCTCGGCCTCCGCGGCGGCCTGCCCCGGCAGCCGATGCGCCGCCCCCAGGACGAACACGTCCGGCGCTTTGTCGAGCACGCCACCGCCGGGGTCGTCCGAGCCGTCCTGGCGCACACCGTCGCGTTCCGGCATGAGGACGTCGCGCACGACCACGGCGCAGAGATACAGGGTCCCGAGCAGGTGCAGCGCGATGGCCAGCTGGTAGCCCTCGGCCGGCAGCCCCTGGTGCTTGGGGCTGGTCGTGTACGCGAGGTACATCCAGATGCCCAGGTAGTACATGACCTCGCACGCCTGCCAGACGAGGAAGTCACGCCAGCGGGGCCGGGCGAGCACTGCCAGCGGAATGAGCCACAGCACGTACTGCGGCGAGTAGACCTTGTTGGTGAGGATGAAGGCGGCCACGACCAGGAAGGCGACCTGGGCGAAACGGGGGCGGCGGGGCGCCGTCAGAACGAGCAGGCCGATGCCCGCGCAGGCGAGGAGCATCAGCAGGGTGGCGTAGGTGTTGACCTTCTCGACGTCGATCGATTCGCCGGTGCGCTGCGTGATGATCAGCCAGAACGAACCGAAGTCGATGCCTCGTTCCTGGCTGAACGTGTAGAACTTCTTCCAGCCCTCCGGCGCGAGCAGCATCACGGGGAGATTGACGGCGAGCCAGGCTGCGGCCGCGCCGAGCGCCGCCGTGGTGAACTCACGCCATTTGCCGGCCCGCCAGCACAGGACCAGCAGAGGCCCCAGCAGCAGCACGGGGTAGAGCTTGGCGGCGGTGGCCAGCCCGATGAGGATGCCGAACGCGAGAGCCCTGCCGCGTGACCACATCAGCATCGCCGCCGCCGTCAGGGCCACGGCGAGCAGGTCCCAGTTGATGGTGGCGGTGAGGGCGAGCGCCGGTGCGAGGGCGACGAGCAGCGCGTCCCAGGGGCGCCGGCGGTGGGTGCGTGCGACGCAGACGGCGATGATCACGGCGCAGATCATCAGCATGCCCGCGTTGACCATCCAGTACAGCTGCTGCCGGTCCTGGCCCGAGCTGCCGCCGACGCCGCTGAACCAGGAGGCGACCTGCATGAACACGCCGGTCAGCACGGGGTACTCCAGGTACTCCATGTCGCCGGGCAGCCGGTCGAAGTAGGGGACCAGGCCCTCGGAGAAGCCGCGGCCCACGAAGAGGTGGGGGATGTCCGAGTAGCAGGCGTGGGTGTACTGCGAGCTCGTACCCCTGAACCACGCCCAGTTGTAGCAGGGCAGTTTCTGCACCATGCCGAGCGCGAACATGCCGATGGCGACGAGCGCCACCACGTGTACGGGCGTGAACCGGCCGTTGCCCCCGCGCAGTGCCCAGTGCCCTGCCGGGCCGCCGATCAGCTCGCTGCCGGCCGCGGCGATCCGGTCACGCCGCGTGGGCCGCACGTCGTGAGGCGCGGGGCATGCGCCGGACCGTTCCTCGTACACGCTGCTCGTCTGTTCTGCGCTGGGCATGGTGCACATCCTGCCGTACGGAGCCGGGGACGCGGCGAGGGCCGCCGCACCCGTGTCCGGCGCATCTTGTTGCGCCTTGCGGGTGCGGCGGCCCTCGCCGGTGGTGCGGGCGGAGCGCTGTCAGCCGTCTCCGGCCGGTGACGCCCCCATCTCACTCGTCGCCGTCGGTGCCCGCGAAGAGGCCGCCGTTGCCGTTCCCGCCACCGTTGCCGTTTCCACCGGTCTCCGTCCCGCCGTCACTGGCGGGGGGTGACTCGGGGGTCGACGTCACGCCCCCGTTGTCGCCGCCCTGGTCCGTGCCGCCGTCGACTCCACCGTCGACGCCGCAGGTCCAGTCCTCCCACTGGTTGCAGGACTCCGTGGGCCGCCCCGGGGTCTTCGACGGGCTCTGGGACGGGGTCTCCGAGGGGCTCGAGGACGGGGACTCGGAGGGGGAGTCGCTCGGGGTCGGCTTCGGGCTCGGGGCGCCGCCGCCGTAGACGGCCTCGCCGTCGATGGGCTCCGCCTCGGGGAACCTCATGACCTTCTCGCCCTTGAGGGCGTCCGACATGTAGTCCTGCCAGATCTCGGACGGGAACGACGAACCGTGGATCTTGTCCTGGCCACCGGTGTCGTACATCTCGAGGAACTCGCGCTTCTTGTTGTTCTCGTTGTCGTCGAGGCGGTACATGTCGATGGCCGTCGCCAGCTGCGGCGTGTAGCCGACGAACCATGCCGACTTGTTGCCGTCGGTGGTACCGGTCTTACCCGCGACCGGGCGCCCCGGAATCCGGGCGTTCTTGCCGGTGCCCTTCTCGACCACATCGACCAGGACGTCGGTCACGTTGTTGGCGACGTTCTTCTCGAAAACCTGCTCGACCTTGTCCTCGTGCTTGTAGATCTCCAGGCCCTCGTACTCCACGAACTTCACCGAGTACGGCTCACGCTGCTCGCCCTCGGCGGCGAAGGTCCCGTAGGAACTGGCCATGCGGATGGCGCTCGGTTCGGAGATGCCGAGCGAGAAGGACGGAACGTTCCCCTTCGTCAGGCTGGACTCGAGCAGACCCGCGTCGACGGCCGCCTCACGGACCTGCGGGATGCCGACGTCCATGCCGAGCTGCACGTAGGGGGAGTTCGCGGAGTGGATCATGGCTTCGCGCAGACTGATGTTGCCGTAGTCCTCCTGACCGTCGTTGGTCTGGAGCCACTCCTTCCCCTCCTCGTTGTGCCAGACGGAGCCGTCCCAGTTCCTGATCTTCAGCTTGTTCTTGCCGCTGTACCGGCTCTTGTCGGGATCGACGATCCGGCGCGTGTCGGCTCCCTGCTCCGGACCGAGCTCCGGGTCGCGGACTCCGTCGCGCATGGCGGCGGCCAGCACGAAGGGCTTGAACGTCGATCCGACCTGGGCGCCGGTCGCGTCGGCGTTGTTGGTGAAGTGCTTCGTCGCGTCCTCACCGCCGTAGATCGCTACGATCTGGCCCGTCTGCGGATCGACCGAGGCGCCGCCGAACTGGACGTGGGTGTCCGTCTTGGGGCGCTTCTTCGGGTCGATGTTCTCCTTGATGACCTTCTTGACGGCCTTCTCGAGCTCGGTGACCTTCTTCTTGTCGAAGGTCGTGTGGATCTCGTAGCCGCCCTTGGAGAGGTCGACTTCCTTGTCGTAGCTGTTGATGAAGTTCGCCTTGGCCAGGTCGACGAGATAGCCGATCTGGCCGCCGAGCTGGGCGTTCTTCAGCGGTTCCTGGATCTTGGGCAGCTCGCTGTACTTCTGGCGCTCCGCGGCGTCCAGGTGGTCGTCCTTGACCATCTCGTCGAGGATCCAGCGCCAGCGCTTCGTCAGCCGCTCGGTGTTGGCCTCCTTGGTCGCCGCCGCGTCGATGGCGGTGACGCCGGCCGGGTCGAAGTAGGTCGGGCCCTTCAGCAGCGAGGCCAGGACGGCGCACTCGCTCGCGTTCAGCTTGTTGGCGTCCTTGTCGAAGTACGTGCGGGCGGCGGCTTGGATGCCGTAGGCGCCACGGCCGTAGTAGGAGGTGTTGAGGTACCCCTCCATGATGTCGGACTTCTCCATCTCCGAATCGATCTTCATGGAGATGAACAGCTCTTTGAACTTGCGGTTGAGCGTCTGGTCCTGATTGTCCAGCCGCGCGTTCTTCACGTACTGCTGGGTGATGGTGGAGCCACCCTGGGTCTGCTCGCCCATGGCCATGTTGACGACGGCCCGGCCGATACCCATGGGGTCGATGCCCGAGTCCTCGCGGAAGGTCTTGTTCTCCGCCGAGATGACGGCTTCCTGCATGTCCTCGGGAATCTGGGAGATGTCGATGATCTGCCGGTTCACCTCACCACCGGTCGCGACCATCTGCGTGCCGTCTGCCCAGTAGTAGACGTTGTTCTGCGCCCCGGCGATCTTGGCCGGCTCAGGGATGCCGACCATGGCGTAGGCGATCGTCCCCGCCGCCATCAGGCTGGCCAGGAACCCCAGGAACAGTCCGGTGACGAGCTTCCACGACGGCACCCAGCGACGCCATCCGTACTTGTCGTGGCGGGGGTAGTCGATCAGCCGCTTTCTGCCGGGCCGGCCACCGCGGCGGCCCGGGACCTCATGACCGCCGACACCGCGACGGCCGCCGCCCCGCTGCGCGGCACGCCGGGCCTCGGCGCGGCCGCCGTAGGGGCGCTCGTCGCCGTGGGGGACGGAGGAAGAGGCCGACGGGACGCCACGACGGCCGGAAGGCTGCTGGGTGGCGCGTCTGGCGGCGGCACGCCCGCCACCCTGTGGCTGCGGCTGTTTGCGACGGTGCTCGCTCATCGAACGACTACTCCTCGGGCAGGCGAGACGCCTGGAAGCGGCAGTTGAGTTCCGGTCCCCCCGAAATGGATACGGACAAGCCCTGCGCGGGGCTCACCCGTCGTGCATCCACGGCGATGACGCGTGGGGGCGTCACATGGTTCCCGGTGGTCTGCATCCGCACAGACTACGCACGGCCAAAACCCTCCTAGGTCCGAAGTTCACCCCAAATCAGGCAACTCAGCCCCGGCGATTGACGATGTGACGCCGCTCACCGTGGCGCCACTTGTCGCCGCAGTCAGGTCGTTCTATCGTGCTGATGTATCGAGTCGATACATCAGCACGGCATAGACGATCGGGACCGGCGAAGGAGGCGACTGTGAGCAGGCGCTCCGGCATCCTCGAGTTCGCCGTTCTCGGTCTCCTCCGTGAAGCCCCGATGCACGGATACGAGCTGCGCAAACGGCTCAATACGTCACTGGGAATCTTCCGGGCCTTCAGCTACGGGACCCTCTACCCCTGCCTCAAGACGCTGGTCGCCAACGGCTGGTTGATCGAGGAACCGGGGAACGCTCCCGAGGACGCCCTCGCCGCCTCGCTCGCGGGCCGACGCGCCAAGATCGTCTACCGGTTGACGGCAGAAGGCAAGGAGCACTTCGAGGAGCTGCTCTCCCACACCGGGCCGGACGCGTGGGAGGACGAACACTTCGCGGCGCGTTTCGCCTTCTTCGGACAGACGGAGCGCGAGGTGCGGATGCGGGTGCTCGAGGGCCGTCGCAGTCGGCTGGAGGAGCGCCTGGAGAAGATGCGCGCCTCGCTGGCCCGCACCCGCGAGCGCCTCGACGACTACACCCTTGAGCTGCAGCGCCACGGCATGGAGTCCGTGGAGCGCGAAGTGCGCTGGCTCAACGAGCTCATCGAGAGCGAGCGGGCAGGGCGGGATCAGCGACGACCCTCGTCCGAAGGCACCGCTCAGCAGGACGACACATCAGGAGCGAAGGACGGCCTGCCCCGGCACAGGGACGACGAGCCCTCCGGAGGGACACCTCCCATGGGCTCCGCCCCGCCGGATCCGTCCGACGACACCGCCAAGTGAGACCCCGCGCACCGCAGGGTTTCATCAGAAACACCGAGATCAAACAGGGAGCAACCGCCAATGGGTTCGGTTCGCGTAGCCATCGTCGGCGTGGGCAACTGCGCCGCCTCGCTGGTGCAGGGCGTCGAGTACTACAAGGACGCCGACCCGGCCGGCAAGGTGCCGGGTCTGATGCACGTCCAGTTCGGCGACTACCACGTCCGTGACGTGGAGTTCGTGGCCGCCTTCGACGTGGACGCCAAGAAGGTCGGCCTCGACCTCTCGGACGCCATCGGCGCCAGCGAGAACAACACCATCAAGATCTGCGACGTGCCGAACACCGGCGTCACCGTTCAGCGTGGCCACACCCTCGACGGTCTGGGCAAGTACTACCGCGAGACCATCGAGGAGTCGCCCGAGGCCCCGGTCGACATCGTCCAGACCCTCAAGGACAAGCAGGTCGACGTCCTGGTCTGTTACCTGCCCGTCGGTTCCGAGGACGCTGCGAAGTACTACGCGCAGTGCGCCATCGATGCCAAGGTCGCCTTCGTCAACGCGCTTCCGGTCTTCATCGCCGGAACCAAGGAGTGGGCGGACAAGTTCACCGAGGCCGGCGTCCCGATCGTCGGTGACGACATCAAGTCCCAGGTCGGTGCCACCATCACGCACCGCGTCATGGCGAAGCTCTTCGAGGACCGGGGTGTCATCCTGGACCGCACGATGCAGCTGAACGTCGGCGGCAACATGGACTTCAAGAACATGCTCGAGCGTGAGCGCCTGGAGTCCAAGAAGATCTCGAAGACGCAGGCCGTCACCTCGCAGATCCCCGACCGTGAGATGGGCGAGAAGAACGTCCACATCGGTCCGTCGGACTACGTGGCCTGGCTTGACGACCGCAAGTGGGCCTACGTCCGCCTCGAGGGCCGTGCCTTCGGTGACGTCCCGCTGAACCTGGAGTACAAGCTCGAGGTCTGGGACTCCCCGAACTCGGCGGGTGTCATCATCGACGCCGTGCGCGCCGCGAAGATCGCCAAGGACCGCGGTGTCGGCGGCCCGATCCTCTCCGCGTCCTCGTACTTCATGAAGTCCCCGCCGGTGCAGTACTTCGACGACGAGGCCCGGAAGAACGTCGAGAAGTTCATCCAGGGCGACGTCGAGCGCTGATCGTTCGCACCCGCCGTCGCGGAGGGTCCCCGGGTGGTCCACCCGGGGACCCTCCGCGTATGTGACGCTTGCTCGCATGCCCGTCGTACGTGATCTGCGCGTACTCCTGCGCCTGCCGAACTTCCGCCGCCTGCTGACCGTCCGGTTGCTCTCCCAGTCGGCCGACGGCGTCTACCAGGTCGCCCTCGCCACGTACGTGGTCTTCTCGCCGGAAAGGCAGACCTCTCCGGCGGCGATCGCCTCCGCCATGGCCGTGCTGCTCCTCCCGTACTCCTTCGTCGGTCCCTTCGCCGGAGTCCTGCTGGACCGCTGGCAACGCCGTCAGGTGTTCCTCTACGGGAATCTGCTGCGCGCCCTGCTCGCCGGCTGCACCGCCCTGCTGATCATCGCCTCTGTCCCGGACTGGCTCTTCTACGCCTCGGCCCTCGCCGTCACGGCAGTGAACCGCTTCGTCCTGGCCGGACTCTCGGCAGCGTTGCCGCGTGTCGTCGACCCCGACCGCCTGGTCATGGCCAACTCCGTCTCACCCACCGCCGGGACCCTGGCCGCGACCGCCGGGGGCGGCCTGGCCTTCCTCGTGCGCGTGGTCGCCTCCGACTCGGACGCCGCGGTGGTCCTGCTCGGAGCGGTGCTCTATCTCTGCTCGGCGCTCTCCTCACTGCGCATGGGCCGCGAACTGCTCGGCCCCGATCAGGACGTGGTGCAGCCCCACCTCGGCGCCGCGCTCGCCTCCACCGCGCGCGGGCTGCTGGACGGGCTGCGACACCTGGGCCACCGCCGGGCGGCCGCCCTCGCGCTCGCGGCGATGACCATGCTGCGCTTCTGCTACGGGGCGCTGACCGTCATGGTGCTCATGCTGTGCCGCTACGCGTGGTCCGCCTCGGAGTCGGAGGGACTCGCTCTCCTCGGGGTGGCTCTCGCCGTCTCCGGCGCCGGCTTCTTCGCGGCGGCCGTCTTCTCGCCATGGGGGATCGACAGGCTCGGCCGGTTCGGATGGATGGTGGCCTGCACGGCGGCTGCCGCCGTCCTCGAGCCGGCCCTGGCCCTGCCGTTCGCCGCCGGACCGATGCTGGTCGCCGCGTTCGTGCTCGGCCTTGTCACCCAGGGCTCGAAGATCGCGACGGACACCGTGGTGCAGACGTCCGTGGACGACGCCTTCCGGGGCCGGATCTTCTCGCTCTACGACGTGCTGTTCAACGTCGCCTTCGTCGGCGCGGCCGCCGTCGCCGCCCTCATGCTCCCCCCGGACGGCCGGTCGGCTCCGCTGGTCGTCATGGTGGCGGTGATCTACGCGACCGTGGCCGCCGCTCTGGGCCGTTGGAGCCGTACCGGCCGAGTGCTATAGCGTGCCCGCGTCAACAATTCGAGGCACATTCACGGGGGCTTCCGCATGACTTATCCACCGCAGCAGGGACAAGGGCCGTACGGGCAGCCCGGCCCGTAAGGCCAGCAGCCGCAGCAGCCCGGGTACGGCTACCCGCAGCAGCCTCAGCCCGGACGACCTCAGCCGGGGTACGGCTACCCCCAGCAGCCTCAGCCTCCGCAGCAGCAGTGGGGGACGCCGCCCCCACCGCCCCCGGCTCCCGCGCGTGGGGGCCTCAGCCTCAAGATGAAGTTCCAGATAGCCGTGGGCATCCTGGCCGCGATCGCGTTCGCCGTCTTCTGGTTCATGGGTCGGGACGACGCGGACACCGCAAAGGTCGGGGGACTGCCTCAAGAACAGCGGCAGCGACATCAACCCGGATCTCCAGGTGGTCGACTGCGGCGGCGCCGAGGCGGCCTACAAGGCGGTGTCCGTGCACGACGACACGACGAACCGGGAAATCTGCCAGGACAGGGCCGACATCGGCTACTTCGAGCAGGCCAGCGGCCGACGCAGCTCGAGCAAGTCGTGTGTACTGTGCCTCAACGAGATCAAGAAGTAGCTCGCCTCAGGGTTGATGTTTCACGTGAAACATCAACCCCGACCGAAGCGAAACGGCGCCATGTTTCACGTGAAACATGGCGCCGTTTCACGTTCAGGACTGAGCCGCCCACCACTCCTTGAGGGCCGCCACCGCGACATCGCGCTCCATCGGCCCGTTCTCCAGCCGCAGATCGAGGAGGAAGGCATACGCCTTGCCGATCACCGGGCCGGGGCCGATCCCCAGGATCTCCTGGATCTCGTTGCCGTTCAGGTCCGGCCTGATCGCGTCCAGCTCCTCCTGCTCCTGGAGCTGCGCGATGCGACCCTCAAGGCCGTCGTAGGCGCGGGAGAGGGCTCCGGCCTTGCGCTTGTTGCGTGTGGTGCAGTCCGATCGCGTCAGCTTGTGCAGCCGGTCCAGCAACGGCCCCGCATCGCGCACATATCGCCGAACCGCGGAATCGGTCCACTCGCCGGTTCCGTAGCCGTGGAAGCGCAGATGCAGCTCCACGAGGCGGGAAACGTCCTTGACCATCTCGTTCGAGTACTTGAGCGCCGTCATCCGTTTCTTGGTCATCTTCGCCCCCACCACCTCGTGGTGGTGGAAGGAGACTCGGCCGTCCGGTTCGAACCGTCGCGTCCGGGGCTTGCCGATGTCATGCAGCAGGGCTGCCAGCCGCAGCACCAGGTCGGGCCCGTCCTCCTCCAGGGCAATGGCTTGATCCAGCACTGTCAGAGAGTGCTCGTATACGTCCTTGTGGCGGTGATGCTCGTCGCTCTCGAGCCGCAGGGCCGGAAGCTCGGGCACCACATGCGCGGCGAGACCCGTGTCGACCAGCAGCGCCAGCCCCTTACGGGGGTGGGCGGACAGCAGCAGCTTGTTCAGCTCGTCGCGCACGCGTTCGGCGGAGACGATCTCGATGCGATCCGCCATGGCCTTCATGGCGGACACCACCTCGGGCGCCACCTCGAAGTCGAGCTGTGCGGCAAACCGTGCGGCCCGCATCATCCGCAGCGGGTCGTCGGAGAACGACTCCTCAGGGGTGCCGGGCGTACGCAGGACCTTCCGGGCGAGGTCTTCCAGACCACCGTGGGGATCGATGAACTCCTTCTCCGGCAGCGCCACGGCCATCGCGTTCACCGTGAAATCGCGACGGACCAGGTCTTCCTCGATCGAGTCGCCGTAGGAGACCTCCGGCTTGCGCGACGTCCGGTCGTACGCCTCCGACCGGTAGGTCGTCACCTCGATCTGGAAGCGCTGTGCGGCGTCCCCGACCTGCTCGTCCTTCTGAGCACCGACCGTACCGAAGGCAATGCCGACGTCCCACACGGAATCCGCCCACGGGCGGACAATCTTCAGCACATCCTCCGGCCGCGCATCCGTCGTGAAGTCGAGGTCGTTCCCGAGCCGGCCGAGCAGCGCATCGCGGACCGAGCCCCCGACCAACGCGAGACCGAATCCGGCATCCTGGAAACGGCGAGCCAGATCGTCGGCGACAGGCGACACCCGCAGCAATTCACTCACCGCGCGGTGCTGCACCTGACTCAGGGCAGTGGGGTTGTCTTCATTGGCGTTCGGCACAACAGAAAAGGGTACGTGCCCGGGCCGACCGGGTCGTCCCCGTTTCGGAGCGCGGTACGCACCTCCTGATCTTGTGGACCACTCCGCGGCACTTCGGCACAGCGGGCCTCGTTACCATGCGTGGACGCAACAGGCGGAGAACCACCCAAGGCAGCAGACGACGAGGGACGGACAGCGCGTGGCCGAGGCGGCAGACATCCAGGGGATGCGCATCTCTCCTGCGCGCCGGTGGCTGCGTCGAACAGCCTCCCTGATCACCGGCGTGCCACTGGTGGCCGGACTGCTGTACGGGCCCGCCGCGGCACCGGCACACGCGGCGGAGGAGCCCACCGGATCGCGCACCGTGGATGTGTCCCTGGACACGCTCACACCGGTAGCGCCCGGGCAGAAGGACCGGATCACCGTCTCGGGGACAGTGGTCAACAAGGGGCGGCAGACGATCACCAATGCCCACGTCGACCTCCGGGTGGGCCCGGAGATCAACGGCAGGACCGCCATCGACCGGGCAGCGGAGAGAACGGGCTACACCTACGGTGTCGACGGCCCGACGATCGACGACAAGTACAGCGTCAAGCTTCCGAAGCTGGTCTCCGGCGTCAGCTACGACTTCACCCTCTCCGTGCCGGCCGATGAGCTTCCCCTCGACGAGGACGGCGGCGTCTATCAGCTGGGGGTCTCCCTCGCGGGACAGACGTCGCCGGTGTCCTACGAGCGTGTGCTGGGCATCGAGCGCACCTTCCTGCCCTGGCAGCCGAAGGGCCTGGAGAAGAAGACGCGCCTCACCTACCTCTGGCCTTTGATCTCCTCGACCCACCTCACCTCGGAGACGGGTTCGGACGAACAGCAGACACCTGTTTTCGAGGACGAGGCACTGGCTGCCGAGCTCGCCCCCGGCGGCCGGCTCGACCAGCTCGTCTCGCTCGGCAGGGAGCTGCCGGTCACCTGGGTCATCGACCCGGACCTTCTGGCCACCGTGGACGCCATGACACGGAACTACCAGGTGAAGGCCGGCGACTCGACGGTCGCCGGAAAGAACCAGGCGATTGCGAAGCAGTGGCTGAGCGCCGTCGAGGCCGCCGTGCAGGGTCGGAAGGTGGTCGCTCTGCCCTTCGCGGATCCGGATCTCGCCTCCCTGGCGCACAGGGGGAAGTCGGTCTCCGGATCGCTCAGCCACCTTCAGCCGGCCACCGAGGTGGCCGAGGTCACGGTGGAGACGATCCTTCATGTGAAGCCGTCGCTCGACTTCGCCTGGCCGGTAGAGGGCGCGATCGACTCCTCGATCGTCGACGTGGCCACCTCCGCCGGGGCGCACAAGGTGATCGCCCGCAGCGACAGCCTTCAGGACACCCTCCCCTACACGCCCACGGCCGCCCGTCCCATCGGCGGCGGCACGACCGCCGTGGTCGCCGACGCCCGGCTGTCGACCGCCTTCCAGGGCGACATGACCCGCGCCGGCGAGTCCACGCTCGCCGTCCAGAACTTCCTCGCGCATTCGCTGGCCCTCGCGCTCCAGGACGCGGAGAACCAGCGGAGCATCGTCGTGGCCCCGCAACGCGTGCCCACCATCGCCCAGGCCCAGTCCATGGCCCGCGCACTGCGGGCCCTGGAGCCACAGCGCTGGACGCAGCCTCTGGACCTGGTCGCCGCGGCGTCCGCCAAGCCGGACGCCGACGCGAACAACCAGGTGCCGGGCCCCTCCCGGTACCCCGCCGAGCTACGCAAGCAGGAACTGCCGGTCCAGGCTTTCGAGGACATCAGGAAGACGCAGAACACCCTGGACAAGTTCAAGGTCATCCTCACCTCCGCCGACCGGGTGGAGGCACCGTTCGGGCGCGCCGTCGACCGCGAGCTGTCGACCGCCTGGCGAGGCAAGCCGGAGGCGGCACAGCAGTACCGGTCCGGCGTCCATTCCTATCTGCGGAGCCTCACCGAAGAGGTCCAGCTGATCGAGAAGTCGGATGTGACCCTGTCGGGGCGCAGTGCGACCATCCCGGTCACGGTGCAGAACCAGCTGGTCCAGGGGATCGACGACCTTGTACTGCAGCTGAGGTCCACCAACCCCAACCGTCTCCACCTGGGCGGGGACGAGAACAAGGGAGTGGCGGAGCAGCCGATCAAGGTCGAGGGCGGCCACAGCCAGTCGGTGAAGTTCCCGGCCGCCGCCAATGCCAACGGCCCGGTCCAGATGACCGCACAGCTCTACACCGCCGACGGCACCCCCTATGGGCAGCCCATGTCGTTCACGGTGAAGGTCTCGGAGATCACGCCGACCGTCATGCTCGTCCTCGCCGGCGGTGTCCTCCTGCTCGTCCTCGCGGGCATCAGGATGTACACCCAGCGCAAGCGCGCCGCCGCGGCGAATGCCGGTGCCGCGAGCGATCACGACCCGGCTGACACGGAGAGTGACACCGACGGCTCCGATCCCGAGCAGCCGAGTGACCTCGCACCTGACACCGGACCGGAAAACGGCAACCCGTCGGGCGCTGGTGAGAAAGTGGACCGTTGAGCGATGTCGTGGCCGGTCGGCCGGGGACGATGAGGTGGGGTAGTCATGAACGCGCCGTACGACGGTGACCGCGGTACGGGCGCGGGTGGTGACCCGGCAGGTTCGTTCCCGCCGCAGCAGCCCCCGTCCGACCCGTATGCACAGGACCCCTACGTCGGGGACGCCTACGCCGGCGACCCCTTCCAGGCCCAGGATCTGTCCGCCCAGGACCCGGTGGACGAAGCGCTCTACGACCGCTCGGCGCACCCGCCGCCACCTCCGGGTACCTACCAGGAACCGCCGCCGCTCTATCAGCAGCCCGCTGCGCCCCAGTACGCCCCCGACCCCCGCATCTGGGCGCAGACCCCTCCGCCGGAACCCGAGGGCCCGTCCCGTCATCTGCCGTACGGTGACGACGCACGGACCACCCAGTTCACCGGCGTGGACGACTTGGTCTCCCGGGCCGGGGGGAACAAGCCGGAGACCGACGCGTTCGCCCACCTCTTCCGGGACCAGCAGTCCTCCGTACCGCCTCCCGCCCCCGAACCGCTGCCCGCCGCACCGGCCCCCAAGAAACCGCAAGGGCGCGCCGCCGGCCTGCTGAGGTCCAGCGCCGTGATGGCGGCGGGGACCCTGGTCTCCCGGCTCACAGGTTTCGTACGCAGCCTGGTGATCACCGCCGCCCTCGGCGCCGCGCTCCTCGGCGACACCTTCACCGTCGCCTACACGCTGCCGACGATGATCTACATCCTCACCGTCGGCGGTGGTCTCAACTCCGTCTTCGTCCCGCAGCTGGTCCGCGCGATGAAGAACGACGCCGACGGCGGTCAGGCGTTCGCCAACCGTCTGCTCACACTCGTCATGGTGGCGCTCGGCGCGATCGTCGCCGTCGCGGTGTTCGCCGCGCCGCTGCTGATCCGGCTGATGTCGGACACGATCGCCTCCGATCAGGCGGCCAACGGCGTCGCGGTCACGTTCGCCCGCTACTGCCTGCCCACGATCTTCTTCATGGGCATCCACGTGGTCATGGGACAGATCCTCAACGCCCGTGGCAAGTTCGGCGCGATGATGTGGACCCCCGTCCTGAACAACATCGTGATGATCACGACGTTCGGACTCTTCATCTGGGTCTACGGCACCTCGGCCGAGTCCCAGATGGGTGTGCAGACGATCCCGCCGGAGGGTGTCCGCCTGCTCGGCGTCGGAACGCTCCTCGGGCTCGTCGTCCAGGCGCTGGCCATGATCCCGTATCTGCGGGAGACCGGCTTCCGCTTCCGCCCCCGGTTCGACTGGAAGGGCCACGGGCTCGGCAGGACCGTGAAGCTGGCGAAGTGGACGGTGCTCTTCGTCCTCGCCAACCAGGCGGGCGTGCTGGTCGTCACCCAGCTCGCCACCGCGGCGGGCAAGGCATCCGGCGCGGAGGGCGCGGGCTTCATCGCCTACACCAATGCCCAGCTGATCTGGGGCATGCCGCAGGCCATCATCACCGTCTCCGTGATGGCGGCGCTGCTGCCCCGGATCTCCCGCGCCGCCCATGACAACGACCCCGGCGCCGTACGCGACGACATCTCCCAGGGCCTGCGCAACTCGGCCGTCGCCATCGTCCCGGTCTCGTTCGCGTTCCTGGCCCTCGGTCTCCCGATGTCGACGCTGCTGTTCGCCTCCACCGGTCTCGAGGCGGCCCGGGGCATGGGCTTCATCCTGATGGCCTTCGGTCTCGGCCTCATCCCGTACTCCGTGCAGTACGTGGTGCTGCGCGGCTTCTACGCCTACGAGGACACCCGGACCCCCTTCTACAACACCGTCATCGTCGCCGTCGTCAACGCAAGTGCCTCCGCACTGTGTTACGTGCTGCTGCCCGCCCGATGGGCCGTCGTGGGCATGGCCGCCTCCTACGGCCTCGCCTACGCGGTCGGCGTGGGCGTCGCCTGGAGGAGGCTCAAGAACCGCCTGGGAGGGGATCTGGACGGCTCCCACATCATGCGTACCTACGCCCGGCTCTCCATGGCCTCCGTGCCCGCGGCAGTGGCCGGCGGGGCCGTGGCCTACGGCGTGCTCATGGCCCTCGGCAGCGGTGCCGGCGGCTCACTGGTGGCGCTGGTGGCAGGCGGTGTCGCGCTCATGAGCGTCTTCTTCGTCGCCGCCAGGCGGATGCGCATCGAGGAACTCAACGCCATGGTGGGCATGGTGCGTGGTCGTCTCGGCCGCTAGGCCCTGCGGAAACGCCGCCTGGCAGGGGCATCGAACGCGCCCCGCACAACCATCGTCGGACCCCGTGTGTCGTGCATGGCGTCGGACTGTGGGCACAATTGGCATGGCTGTTGGACATGGCGCAACGGATGGGGAGGCAGGAACGACGGTGGCGGAACGTAGCACGGCTGCCGTCGACGTGGCCGACAACGGCGGGGACGAACCGCTGACCGCCAAGGCGGGCAAGGCCACGACCGACGGGGCGGCGGAATCCGAGACGGCAAAATCCCCTACGGCGGACTCCCGAAGCACGACGCGGAAGGAGACTTCGGACAAGGACGGTGAACAGCAGGGCGACCGGCCGCCCCACTCCACGCCCGAACTCCACAGCGGTCACAAGCTCGCCAGACGCTACCGGCTCGAGGAGTGCGTCACCCGACTGGACGGTTTCAGCAGTTGGCGTGCGGTCGACGAGAAACTGCGGCGCGCTGTCGGCGTGCACATCCTCCCGTCCGACCACTCCCGGGCGCGCTCCGTCCTGGCAGCCGCCCGCTCCTCGGCGCTGCTGGGCGATCCCCGGTTCGTCCAAGTGCTGGACGCCGTCGAGGAGAACGACCTCGTCTACGTCGTGCACGAATGGCTGCCCGACGCCGTCGAGCTGACCGCTCTGCTGGCCGCCGGACCATTCGAGCCGCACGACGCCTACCAGCTCGTCGACCAGCTCTCCCAAGCCATGGCCGCCGCCCACCGCGAGGGCCTCGCCCATCTGAGGCTCACGCCGGGGGCCGTACTGCGCACCTCGACGGGCCAGTACCGGATCCGTGGCCTGGCGGTGAACGCCGCCCTGAGAGGTATCTCCGCCGACAGCCCTCAGCGTGCGGACACCGAAGCGATCGGTGCCCTCCTGTACGCCGCCCTGACCCAGCGCTGGCCCTACGAGAACGATGCGTACGGCCTCTCCGGGCTGCCCAAGGGAGTCGGTCTGATCGCTCCCGACCAGGTGCGGGCCGGCGTACACCGAGGGCTTTCGGAACTCGCCATGCGCGCCCTGATCAACGACGGCGCCACGGCGTCCCGCGAAGAACCGCCGTGCACCACACCCGACGAACTGGCCAAGGCCGTCGCCGCCATGCCGCGCATCCGCCCGCCGGAGCCGTCCTTCACCGCACCGCCCGAGTACCAGCGCAGCACGTACCAGCAGACCAACCACGGGCGGCCGGGCAGCCGGCCGGGCGCGCCCGCCACCACCCAGCCGACACCCGCACCACCCCCGCCCCTGCAGACCCGCACCGGCAAGGCCCTCAAGTGGGCCGTCTCCGCACTGCTCATCGCTGCACTCGGCCTCGGTAGCTGGCAGATCGCCGACAAACTGCTGGACGACCGCAACGCCACGGACGAGCCCGAGACGTCCCAGACCGCGGGCCCGGAAGGAAAGGACGACAAGCCCAGGGCGCCGGTGCCGCTGGCGATCCAGGACGCGCAGGAGTACGCGCCGGACGGCAGGCCGCAGAACGCGGGCAAGGTCGGTGCCACCTATGACGACGACACGGCGAGCGACTGGCGCACCGGCTTCTTCGTGGACGGGCCGGAGCTGGTGCCCTCCGTCAAGAAGGGTGTGGGCATCGTCTATGACCTGGGGTCCGACAAGGAGGTGTCCGGTGCTTCCATAGCGTTGCGCTACGGCGGCAACCACACCACCATGACTCTCTACGCGGTCGACTCCCTGGCGCCGTCCGGCTCCGTCGACTCGATGGAGAAGCTCGCCACGGGGCAGACCAACGGAACGGATCTCACGCTGACGGCCCAGAAGGCGGCCAAGAGCCGGTATGTACTGCTGTGGATGACCGCGATGCCCTACTCCCCGCAGGACGGGTACAACGGTGCCGGACACAAGCAGGGCATCGAGGACGTGAAGTTCACCGGCTGACGGACAACCGCACCGACGACATGGGGAGGGGGCTCACCGTTGGACAACGCGACGCTCGGTGACGCAAGCGACCAGGACCTGCTGGCGCGCCACGTCGACGGTGAGCCCGATGCCTTCGGTGAGCTCGTCCGGCGCCACCGCGACAGGCTGTGGGCCGTCGCCCTGCGCACCCTGGGGGATCGCGAGGAGGCGGCCGATGCCGTCCAGGACGCCCTGGTCTCGGCCTTCCGGGCGGCCCACACCTTCCGGGGCCAGTCCGCAGTCACCACATGGCTGCACCGCATCACCGTCAACGCCTGTCTCGACCGGGCCCGGAAGGCAGCCTCCCGCAGAACCTCACCCGTGGACGACACGGAGCGTCTGGAACAGCTCCTGGAGCCGCACGAGTCTGCAGAGGCCCCCGCCGAGCGCCACGACCTTCACCGAGAGCTGCTGGCTGCCCTCGCCAAACTTCCGGTGGACCAGCGCGCCGCCCTCGTGCTCGTCGACATGCAGGGCTACCCCGTCGCCGAGGCTGCGCGGGTGCTCGAGGTACCGACCGGAACCGTGAAGAGCCGCTGCGCCCGGGGCCGGGCCCGCCTCCTTCCCATGCTCACTCATCTGCGTCGTCAGGACGGGGATAGCAGCGACATCGGCATGGGAAGGAACCGGACGCCGGGGACATCCGTCCCACCGGCGTCGGGACCAAGAGAGTCAGGGCAGAGTGACCCTGCGGCAGTGAAGGGCGGAGGTGGGCGCGCGTGACATCCTCGACCGGCAGGGCCGACACCACTCAGCACCCGGACGTCTCGGAAATCTCCGACCTCACCGAAGGCATCCTCGCGGCGTCCCGTACAGAGGAGGTGCGTCGACACCTCGACGACTGCGTCCTCTGCTCGGACGTACAGACGTCTCTGGAGGAGATCCGTGGCCTGCTGGGCACACTGCCCGGCCCTCCACGCATGCCGGCCGAGATCGCCGGCCGTATCGATGCCGCTCTCGCCGCGGAAACTCTGCTCGACTCCACCACCCGCGGTGAAGCAGCCCATGTTTCACGTGAAACGGTGCCGCGGCCTCTCACGGCGGAGCAGCCGCCCTCGCCCGCCCGCCCGGCAGGACATCCACGCGCCGCGACCGGTCCTGGACGAAAGGGCACGGCGCGTCGTCGGCACACCACCGTCCTCGGCGCCGTTCTCGGTGCCGCCGCCGTGGGTGTGACGGTGGTGTTCCTCCAGTCGACGCAGGCAGGCTCCGGCAACGATGCCGCGACGGCACAGAAGGAAACGAGCGTCAGCACTGCGGCGCGCGACGGCGCGGAGTTCTCCGGCACGGCCCTCGACAGCCGTGTCCACACTCTGCTGGCGGACGGCCGCACACAGGAGGCCGCCCCCAGGATCGAGAAGGCGCCTTCCCTGGACAGCGGTCCTACGACCGTCTCGCCCAAGAGCAGCCCGGACGCAGTCGTACCCGCCTGCATCCAGCAGGGGACGGGACGGACCGACAACCCGATCGCCGTCGAGCAGGGGACCTACGAAGGCGCGACCGCGTATCTCGTCCTCATGGCACACCCCAAGGACGACACCCGGGTCCAAGCGTACGTCATCGACGCGGCCTGCGTCGACCGCCCGGCCGAGCCCGCGGGCGAGCTGCTTCTCAGCCAGTCCTTCCCTCGCCCCTGAGACCTTTGAGATATCGCCGGTGCCGCTCCGGTTCCACGGGAATGCACGCCCCGTAGGATCCGTTGGGTGGGGTGAGAGTCCTGAACCCGCCCCGTAGGCAGTAGGCAGTCTGCAGAGACGAGGAAGAAACCCGTGAGCGACGTCCGTAATGTGATCATCATCGGCTCCGGGCCCGCGGGCTATACAGCCGCGCTCTACACCGCGCGGGCATCGCTCCAGCCGCTGGTGTTCGAGGGCGCTGTCACCGCCGGCGGTGCGCTGATGAACACGACCGATGTGGAGAACTTCCCGGGCTTCCGCGACGGCATCATGGGGCCTGACCTCATGGACAACATGCGGGCCCAGGCGGAGCGTTTCGGCGCCGAACTCGTTCCCGACGACGTCGTGTCGGTCGACCTCACCGGCGACATCAAGACCGTCACCGACACCGCCGGCACCGTACACCGCGCCAAGGCCGTGATCGTCACCACCGGATCGCAGCACCGCAAGCTGGGCCTGCCCAACGAGGACGTGCTGTCCGGCCGCGGGGTCTCCTGGTGCGCGACCTGCGACGGCTTCTTCTTCAAGGACCAGGACATCGCCGTCGTCGGCGGTGGCGACACGGCCATGGAGGAAGCGACCTTCCTCTCCCGCTTCGCCAAGTCCGTCACCATCATCCACCGCCGCGACACCCTGCGAGCCTCCAAGGCCATGCAGGAGCGCGCCTTCGCTGATCCGAAGATCTCCTTCGCCTGGAACAGCGAGGTCGCGGAGATCCACGGTGACCAGAAGCTCACGGGTCTGACGCTGAACAACACGCAGACGGCCGAGAAGTCCCCGCTCGCCGTGACCGGGCTCTTCATCGCGGTGGGCCACGACCCTCGGACCGAGCTGTTCAAGGGCCAGCTCGAGCTGGACGGCGAGGGCTACCTCAAGGTGGACGCCCCTTCGACCCGCACCAACCTCGCCGGTGTCTTCGCCGCCGGTGACGTCGTCGACCACACCTACCGTCAGGCCATCACCGCCGCGGGCACAGGCTGCGCTGCGGCCCTGGACGCCGAGCGCTTCCTCGCAGCCCTTTCGGACAGCGACAAGGCTGCCGAGCCCGAGAAGACCCCTGTGGTCTGATCTCTGGATCCCACTCCCCTCACACCCCGCAGAGAACTAAGGAGGCCGCCGTGGCCGGCGCCCTGAAGAACGTTACTGACGACTCCTTCGAGGAGGATGTCCTCAAGAGCGACAAGCCCGTACTGGTGGACTTCTGGGCCGCCTGGTGCGGCCCCTGCCGCCAGATCGCGCCGTCCCTCGAGGCCATCGCGGCCGAGCACGGCGACAAGATCCAGGTCGTAAAGCTCAACATCGACGAGAACCCGGCCACCGCAGCCAAGTACGGCGTCATGTCGATCCCGACACTGAACGTCTACCAGAACGGTGAGGTCGCCAAGACCATCGTCGGCGCGAAGCCGAAGGCCGCGATCGTACGCGACCTCGAAGGCTTCATCGGAGAGTAAGCACGGCTCCACCGTTTCACGTGAAACATGAATGGGCCCGTCCCCCTCGGAGGCGGGCCCATTCGGCCTCCGCATTCAGAGCGGCCGCAGCGCCGGCTCCTTCTGAACGGCTCCCAGCAAGCGGTCCAGCGCCAGTTCCACGTCCTCTTTCCACGAGAGCGTCGTGCGCAGCTCCAGCCTCAGGCGCGGATACCTCGGATGCGGTCGCACGGTCTTGAAGCCGACGGCGAGGAGATGGTCGGCCGGCAGCACGCAGGCCGGCTCCTTCCACTGTGCATTGCCGAATGCCTCGATGGCTCGGAACCCACGACGCAGCAGATCCTTGGCGACCGTCTGGACAATGACCCGGCCGAGCCCCTGCCCCTGATAGCCGGGCATGATCCACGCCGTCATCAGCTGCACCGCGTCCGCTGCCACGGGGCTCGTGGGGAAGGCCATCGAACGGGGCACATAAGCCGGGGGAGCGTAGAGAACGAAACCGACGGGGACGTCGTCTACATAGACGACCCGACCGCAGGAGCCCCACTCGAGGAGCACGGCGGAGATCCATGCCTCCTTCTCGAGCTCGGGGGTTCCGGCCTTCGCCGCGGCCTCACCGCTGACCGGATCGAGTTCCCAGAAGACACACGCCCGACAACGCTTGGGAAGGTCCGGAAGGTTGTCCAGCGTGAGCGGTACGAGCCGACGCCCCATGGAGGCTAGTCCTCTCTCCCTCGTCTGCCGCGCTGCGAGCGACCGCCAGGGCGCTCCTCCCGAGGAGCAGGCTGCTGACGAAGCCACCCACCGCCCCGAGCCCCAGGGCCGCCGTCACCAGTTGGCCGCAGCTCACCGATCGCATGGCCGTCGCCTTCTCTCCGAAGTGGCTCAAGGTGGATGCGTCATACCAGAACGCATCGTATCCACCCAGCCCCGGCACGGATACCGCACCAAGGCAAAGGGCGGGTCGCCTTCCGGAGTACGGAACACGACCCGCCCTGCAGACAGCGCAAAACGGTGAACTCAGGCGTCCTGGTCATCTGCCGGATCGTCGCCGAGGCTCTTCTCCAGAACACGCCCCTCGCCCGGTGCCAGGGTGCCGAGAATGCGCTCGAGGTCGTCCATCGAGGCGAACTCAACGACGATCTTGCCCTTCTTCCGGCCGAGGTCGACCTTCACTCGCGTCTCGAAGCGGTCGGAGAGCCGAGAGGCAAGATCCGACAGCGCCGGAGAGACTCGCGTACCGGCTCGGGGACCCTTCGGCTTGGGAGAGCTCTGAGAGTTCGAGTTGAGCAGCGTCACGATCTCTTCGACCGCCCGGACCGACAGGCCCTCCGCGACGATCCGGTGCGCCAGCCTGTCCTGCTCGTCGGAATCGTCCACGGAGAGCAGGGCACGGGCGTGCCCGGCAGAGAGCACACCTGCGGCAACCCGCCGCTGGACCGGCGGTGAAAGCCTCAGCAGCCGCAGCGTGTTCGACACCTGCGGGCGAGAACGGCCGATCCTGTCGGCCAGTTGGTCGTGCGTGCAGTTGAAGTCCTTCAGCAACTGGTCGTAGGCGGCTGCCTCTTCCAGAGGATTCAACTGAGCCCGGTGCAGGTTCTCCAGAAGGGCGTCCAGCAGCAGCTTCTCGTCCTCGGTGTCCCGGACAATCGCAGGGATCCGCTCGAGCCCTGCCTCACGGCAGGCGCGCCAGCGGCGCTCACCCATGATGAGCTCATAGCTGTTCGGCCCCAGCTGACGGACCACGACCGGCTGGAGAAGACCCACTTCCTTGATGGAGGTGACGAGCTCCGCCAGGGCGTCCTCATCGAACACCTCCCGCGGCTGACGCGGGTTGGGAGTAATCGCGTCGAGCGGTACCTCGGCGAAGTGGGCGCCGGCCGGGGCGGTCGCCTGTGCGGCGGCGGCCTCTCCATCGGGGAAGGAAGCGGGTGCTTCGGGCGCGGTTGATGCACCCGGCAGCGTGGCGACCTTGGCTGCCGCCACCCCCCTCTCCGCGGTCAGCACGGGAGACGCTCCCGGAGAGGCCGAAGCTCCCTGGTGATTCGGCTGCTTCTCCTGCGGAGCGGCAGGAATCAGCGCACCGAGCCCACGCCCCAACCCTCTACGTCGCTCGCTCACTGGATCCCCTCCGACATGTTCTGCTGACTGTTCCGGCCCGTGTGGGCATGCTGCGGGTCGTATCGGACACCGACTCCCCGCAGAGCAATCTCGCGGGCCGCTTCGAGATACGACAAGGAGCCGCTGGACCCCGGATCGTAGGTCAGCACCGTCTGCCCATAGCTCGGTGCCTCCGAGATACGCACCGAACGCGGGATGCTTGTGCGCAGGACCTCCTCGCCGAAGTGACTGCGCACCTCCTCCGCGACCTGCGAGGCGAGCCTCGTCCTGCCGTCGTACATGGTGAGCAGGATGGTCGAGACATGCAGCGTGGGGTTGAGGTGCCCGCGCACCAGGTCCACGTTGCGCAACAGCTGCCCGAGCCCTTCCAGCGCGTAGTACTCGCACTGGATGGGGATCAGCACCTCCGCACCCGCCACGAGGGCATTGACCGTCAGCAGGCCCAGCGAGGGGGGACAGTCGATGAGGATGTAGTCCAGCGGCTGCTCGTACGCCTGGATCGCCCGCTGCAGTCTGCTCTCCCGCGCCACCAGCGACACCAGCTCGATCTCCGCACCGGCGAGATCGATGGTGGCTGGGGCGCAGAAGAGTCCTTCGACGTCCGGGACCGGCTGGACCACTTCGGAGAGAGGCTTGCTCTCCACCAGGACGTCATAGATCGAGGGAACTTCGGCATGGTGATCGATCCCCAGAGCCGTGGACGCGTTGCCCTGCGGATCCAGGTCGACCACCAGCACACGTGCGCCGTGCAACGCGAGTGAAGCGGCGAGATTGACCGTGGTGGTCGTCTTTCCCACGCCGCCCTTCTGGTTGGCGACGACCATGACGCGTGTCTGCTCAGGTCGGGGCAGACCCTCACCGGCACGCCCCAGCGCCTCCACGGCCAGCTGTGCAGCACGGCCGATGGGGGTGTCGTCCATGGGGGGCGGTGTTTCACGTGAAACATCCTCCCCCGCGGACTCGGTACGGGGACCGGGGACCGGATCGGTCATCGGTCCCGCGATGTTGGCGTCGGACCGCAAGGATTCACTCTCCTCGACATCAGGCTCGCAATGAGCAGAGCCTGTCATGCTTTCGGGGTCGTGAACCAGCGAGGCCCGTGGTTCTGTGGAGGAATCCACGCCTGTGGACAACTCCGTAGCCCGCAAGAGGGGCTTTCGCCCCTTCGACGGGGCGGCCGCACGGCCGCGGCTGATAATTCCCTGCAGAAGTGAGCGACGTTTCACGTGAAACACGATGCACACGCCGCACGACCAGACCGGGACGACACTCCGAAATCAGTACGTATGGCTACGTGTATGGCTCAGCGGCGACGGCGTGTGCGACTCGTCCGCGCCGCCTTGGCCCGCTTTGCGGCGAACCTCACACCGCCTGGGCTCTCCCCGACCTCGACCCGAACGACAGTGGACAGCGGATCGACGAGTCCTTCCCCGACCTGCAAGACCGAGGTCTCCACCACACCCAGCTTGCTGAGGGCAGCCCTGGCTCCCTGGATCTCTTCCTCCGCCGTATCGCCCTTGAGCGCCAGCATCTCGCCGTACGGGCGCAGCAGGGGGACGCCCCAGCCTGCCAGCCGGTCCAGGGGAGCCACCGCTCGCGCGGTCACCACGTGCACCGGAGTCAGCTTCCCAAGGACCTCCTCGGCCCGCCCCCGCACCACCGTCACATGGTCCAGGCCCAGCAGTTCCACGACTTCCTGCAGGAAGTTCGTCCGGCGGAGCAGCGGTTCCAGCAGGGTGATCTTCAGGTCGGGCCGGACCAGGGCCAAGGGGATGCCGGGAAGCCCTGCACCGGAGCCGACATCGCAGACCGTGACGCCCTCCGGCACCACTTCCGAGAGCACGGCGCAGTTCAGCAGATGCCGCTCCCACAGTCGCGGCACCTCGCGAGGGCCGATCAGACCGCGCTTGACCCCGGCATCCGCGAGCAGCTCCGCGTACCGTACGGCCGCTGGAAAGTACTCACCGAACACCTTCCGTGCCGCCTCGGGCGCCTGGGGAAGCTGTGCTGCCTCCGTCACGAGGACCGTCCTTCCGTACCGCACTGCCGCAATGCGGACTGTGGTGGCTGACTAACAGGCTGACAAAGATCGACCCCGCCTGCGAACAGACGGGGCCGACAGAACAAAGCGGTCAGGCAGGAAGTACGACGACGAAGCGCTGCGGCTCCTCGCCCTCGGACTCGCTGCGCAGACCTGCCGCCGCAATGGCGTCGTGGACGACCTTCCGTTCGAAGGGCGTCATCGGGTCGAGCTGCACCGGCTCGCCGGTGGCCTTCACCTCGGACGCCGCCTTGGCTCCGAGCTCGGCCAGTTCGGTGCGCTTCTTCGCCCGGAAACCGGCGATGTCGAGCATCAGCCGGCTGCGGTCGCCCGTTTCCCGGTGCACGGCAAGGCGCGTCAGCTCCTGCAGTGCCTCGAGTACCTCACCGTCCCTCCCCACAAGCTTCTGCAGATCCCGGCCGGCCGTGTCGCTGACGATGGAGACCGCGGCCCGGTCGGCCTCGACGTCCATGTCGATGTCACCGTCGAGGTCGGCGATGTCCAACAGACCCTCAAGGTAATCTGCCGCGATCTCCCCTTCCTGCTCGAGGCGGGTCAGGGTGTCGCCACCTACTGCGGCAGCGGAGATGGTGCCTTCCGTCACGGATGGACTCCTTCTTACTTCTTGGACGACGGGTGCTTGGGCCGCTGCGGACCCTTGCGCTGTCCCGACTTGGGCTGGCGTGCGGAACCGGCGGCGTTGCCGCCGCCCGTGTTCGGCTTGGCATCACCCTGCGAGGAGCCTGCTCGGGCACGCCCCGTGGTGGGCTTGTCCTTCTCCAGGGACGTCTTCGCCGCGGCCCCGGTGCCCCCGGCGGGCTTGTCCGCACCGGTCTGCGTCGTGGCGGCCTGGCGCTTGGCCTTGGTCTGACGCTTGGGCTGCTGGCGCTTCTGGGCGGCGCCGCCCTCGGCCTCGGCCACAGCGGTGTCGCTCTTGATCACCCTGCCGTCCGCCTGCGCGGCCAGGCCGGCCTTGGCGAGACCGGTGACGAACCGGCGCTCGTTGTCGTTGCGGTCCGTGCCCTTGGCGACGATCGCCTGGACGACGTTGCGCTTGCGCCGCGAACGGACCTCACCGTGAGACGTGACACTCTTGAGCAGACGCTGCAGGTACTGGTCCTGGGCCTTGCTGCCCGGCGTGGGGTTCTGGTTGATCACGTACATCTGCTGGCCCATGGTCCACACATTGGTGGTCAGCCAGTAGACGAGAACACCGACGGGGAAGTTGATGCCCATGACGGCGAAGATGACCGGGAAGATGTACATCAGCATCTTCTGCTGCTGCATGTACGGGGTTTTGACCGTGAGGTCGACGTTCTTCTGCATCAGCTGGCGCTGCGTGTAGAACTGCGACGCCGACATCAGGATGATCATGACTGCGGTGACGATGCGCACGTCGGTCAGCGATGCTTTGAGCGCCTCCACCGTCGACGGGTCGTCCATGAACTTGGCCGCGATGGGAGCACCGAAGATGTGCGCCTCACGCGCGCTGTTCACGAGGCTCTCGTTGAGAACCCCGATCTCCTCACCCGAGGCGATCTTGCTGAGTACGTGGTAGAGGGCGAAGAAGAACGGCGACTGCGCCAGGATGGGCAGGCACGAGGAGAGCGGGTTGGTGCCCGTCTCCTTGTACAGCTTCATCATCTCTTCGGACTGACGCTGTTTGTCGTTCTTGTAGCGCTCCTGGATCGCCTTCATCTTCGGCTGGAGCGCCTGCATGTTCCGGGTCGACTTGATCTGCTTCACGAAGAGCGGGATCAGGCAGATCCGGATCAGGATCACCAGCGACACGATGGACAGTCCCCAGGCCCATCCCGTGTCCGGGCCGAAGATCGCCCCGTAGAGACTGTGGAACTGGACGATGATCCACGAGACAGGCGTGGTGATAAAACTGAACAGACTGGCAATCGTGTCCACTAATCAGGCTCCTTGAGCATTGGGCGAGGTCTCTGCGGCCGGACCCTGGGACGCGGAGGCAGACCCCGGGGCAGGCAGATCAGCGGCGGAGTCCCCGCCCTTGCTGTCACCGCGCAAGGCGTTGCGCAGCATTTCGTGCCACCGTGGGCGCTTGCGCTCGGGCACGTGGTCCACGCCGCCCGGCGACCACGGGTTGCACCGCAGGATGCGCCAGGCGGTCAGCACCGTGCCCTTGATCGCGCCGTGCCGGTCGATGGCCGTGTATCCGTAGTGGGAGCACGACGGGTAGTACCTGCAGACGGGCCCCAGCAGCGGGCTGATCGTCCACTGATAGATCTTGATCAGAGCCAGCAGCGGGTACTTCATCGCGCGCCCCCTCCCAGCAGCCGCTGAAGAGCGGCGTCCAGGTCTCGGGCCAGCTGAGCATGTTCGGCGTCGCCCGCGCCGGGCAGCGCCCGTACGACCACCAGGCTACCGGGGGGCAGCACGGAGAGCCGATCGCGCATGAGATGGCGCAGTCTCCGCTTGACCTTGTTGCGGACGACGGCACCGCCCACAGCCTTGCTCACGACGAAACCCGCACACGTCGGGGAGGCGCTCTCCCCAGGCGCGTGCGGGTCCGTTGTGCCGCTGCGAAGGTGGACGACAAGGAGCGGGCGGCCTGCCCTGCGTCCTCGCCGTACCGCAGTCGCGAAGTCCTCGCGCCGCCTCAGCCGGTTCTCGGTAGGCAGCACGTCATGCCCTGTACGCGATCAGGCGGACAGGTTGGCGCGACCCTTGCCACGACGGTTCGCCAGGATGGCGCGACCGGCACGGGTACGCATGCGCAGGCGGAAACCGTGGGTCTTCGCGCGACGACGGTTGTTCGGCTGGAAGGTGCGCTTGCTCACTCGGGGGCTCCAGAAATGATTCGTAGATGGCGGGACATCGCCTGGCTGTCACCGTGCGCCCACGAGTAGCTCGCGATTACGCCCGAGTGCACCGCTTCACAACCACAGATCGTGATCTTTGCCCATCGGAGGCAGGCGGCAGCAGCCATCGACAACTCGACCTGGTCACGGTACGCGGGGCCGCGCCATCCGGTCAAACCAGGCCGGGACCGTGGTCCACTGTGCACAGGCTGTGGACAACAACTTGAACCGCGCGGGTCGCCCTGACTACCGTGGCTGAACTCGGATTCCTTTCCTGCCTGTCTTCCCATCCCGTCCCGAGAACCACACATTCGTGGGACCTGTGAGAGAGCGTGCCTTGTGGCTGACGTACCTGCCGATCTTGCCGCAGTGTGGCCACGAGTGCTCGAGCATCTCCTCGATGAGGGGCAACAGGGCGTGGAGCCGAAGGACAAACAGTGGATCGAGCGCTGCCAGCCGCTCGCCCTGGTCGCCGACACCGCCCTGCTCGCCGTCCCCAACGAATGGGGCAAGCGGGTCCTCGAGGGCCGGCTGGCACCGCTCATCAGCGAGACCCTGAGCCGTGAGTGCGGCCGCCCGATCCGGATCGCGATCACCGTCGACGACTCCGTCGGCGAGGGCCCGGCCCCCCAGTCACCTCCTTCTCAGCAGCAGCCCCGGTATCCGGGCCCGCAGCACGACGAGCACCGGCACGACGAGCACCGGCAGGGCGACCGCTACGACACATACGGGCGCCGGCCCTCCGACGACGGTCTCCCGACGGCACGGCCGGCCTATCCCGAGTACCAGCAGCGCCCGGAACCCGGTGCCTGGCCGCGCACCCAGGAGGACCTGTCGTGGCAGCAGCCGCGCCTCGGCGGCTTCCAGGACCGGGACCCCTACGCCTCGGCCCCGCAGCAGCACGACTACCGCTCTCCGCAGCCGCCGGAGCGCCGGCCGTACGAGTCCCGTCCGGAGCGTCATTCCCTGCCCGAACCGCAGGGACGGCACCGCGGCGGCCCCTCGGGAGCCCCCGGCCCGCTGGGCGCTCAGCCCGCACCGGCACCGGGCCCCGGCGAGCCGCATGCCCGCCTCAACCCCAAGTACCTCTTCGACACCTTCGTCATCGGCGCCTCCAACCGGTTCGCGCACGCCGCGGCCGTGGCGGTGGCCGAGGCACCGGCCAAGGCGTACAACCCCCTCTTCATCTACGGGGAGTCGGGGCTCGGCAAGACGCACCTGCTGCACGCCATCGGGCACTACGCCCGCAGCCTCTATCCGGGGACCCGGGTGCGGTACGTGAGCTCGGAGGAGTTCACCAACGAGTTCATCAACTCCATCCGCGACGGCAAGGGCGACACCTTCCGCAAGCGCTACCGGGACGTCGACATCCTGCTCGTCGACGACATCCAGTTCCTGGCGAGCAAGGAGTCGACGCAGGAGGAGTTCTTCCACACCTTCAACACCCTCCACAACGCCAACAAGCAGATCGTCCTGTCCTCGGACCGGCCGCCCAAGCAGCTCATGACCCTGGAGGACAGGCTCCGCAACCGCTTCGAGTGGGGCCTGACCACGGATGTGCAGCCGCCGGAGCTGGAGACGCGAATCGCGATCCTGCGGAAGAAGGCCGTCCAGGAGCAGCTCAACGCTCCGCCGGAGGTACTGGAGTTCATCGCCTCCCGTATCTCGCGCAACATCCGGGAACTCGAGGGCGCGCTGATCCGGGTGACGGCGTTCGCGTCGCTCAACCGGCAGCCGGTGGACCTGGGGCTCACCGAGATCGTTCTGAAGGACCTGATCCCCGGTGGGGAGGACGCCGCGCCGGAGATCACGGCGAGCGCCATCATGGCGGCCACCGCGGACTACTTCGGGCTCACGGTGGAGGACCTCTGCGGCTCGTCGCGCAGCCGCGTACTGGTTACGGCACGGCAGATCGCCATGTATCTGTGCCGAGAGCTGACCGACCTCTCGCTGCCGAAGATCGGTGCGCAGTTCGGCGGCCGCGACCATACGACGGTGATGCACGCGGACCGGAAGATCCGCGCGCTGATGGCGGAGCGGCGGTCGATCTACAACCAGGTCACCGAGCTCACCAACCGCATCAAGAACGGCTGACGAGCAAGCCGTCACAGCACCTGAGGGCGCTCCGGGGACCCGCCCCGGGGCGCCCTCGGCCGTTTCCGCCCGCCGGTCGTGTTCGAATTCACCCGGCCGTCGGGCCGTTCTCCACAGATGTGGGCAGATTCTTTCCTCCACAGCCTGGGGACCGGGAAGTTGTCCAGAATCGGTCCACAGGCCCACCGGTGGAGAGACCGTCCGTCCAGGTCAGTGCCTTGGGGATTTGTGGTCAACCGAACTCCACAGCCTGTGGACACGGAATCTTTCCACAGGCTGTGATCAACGTTGTCCACCGGCAGCCCACAGGCAGCGGCTCGTTGCCCACAGCTTCTCCACACCCCTGTCCACTGTTCGGCAACGAAACACACCCGCTCACCGCGTCGAGTGAAAGCCGTCACACCAAGAACGTCGATTGGCCTGTGGGGAACGTGGGTAAAGCTGGGGACGGCACTGGGGAGAAGTGCCCTCCGGCTGTGCATCGAATGTGCAGAACTTTCCGGTGTCCACAGAAGGCCCGGGTTGTCCACCGGCTCCGCCCACAGGCACGGTGGACAAAAAAGCGGCTCTGACCTGCGTGAACGACGTTATCCACGGTTTCCACAGGCCCTACTACTACTCCCACTCAGAGTTAGCCCGGAATCCGCTTGGAAGAAGGCCCTGTGCACAACTCGGGCCCGGACCGCCAGGTGCCGCTCGGAGCGACTTGACCCCGACCCGCACCGACTGTCGGCGCCGTACGTCAGACTGGACCCCGGCATCAAGCCGACGACGAAGGCCAGCAGGGCGAGCCAGCAGCAACAGCAGGAGGCGGTTCGGGTGAAGATCCGGGTGGAGCGCGATGTACTCGCGGAGGCGGTGGCCTGGGTGGCCCGCAGCCTCCCGGCCCGCCCGCCGGCGCCCGTTCTCGCGGGCCTTCTCCTGAAGGCGGAGGACGGCGCGGTCAGCTTCTCGAGCTTCGACTACGAGGTCTCGGCGCGTGTCTCGGTGGAGGCGGAGGTCGACGAGGACGGCACCGTCCTGGTCTCCGGCCGTCTTCTCGCCGACATCTGCCGTGCCCTCCCCAACCGGCCGGTGGAGATTTCCACAGACGGTGTACGGGCGACCGTGGTCTGCGGCTCCTCCCGGTTCACCCTCCACACCCTTCCCGTCGAGGAGTACCCGGCCCTGCCGCAGATGCCGACTGCGACCGGCACCGTGCCCGGCGAGGTCTTCGCCTCCGCCGCGGCGCAGGTCGCCATCGCCGCCGGCCGTGACGACACCCTCCCGGTGCTGACCGGTGTGCGGATCGAGATCGAGGGTGACAGCGTCACCCTGGCATCGACCGACCGCTATCGCTTCGCGGTCCGCGAGTTCCTGTGGAAGCCCGAGAACCCGGATGCCTCGGCGGTCGCCCTGGTGCCCGCCAAGACGCTGCTGGACACGGCCAAGGCGCTCACCAGCGGTGACACGGTCACTCTGGCGCTGTCCGGTTCCGGCGCCGGTGAGGGACTGATCGGTTTCGAGGGCGCAGGCCGGCGCACCACGACACGGCTGCTCGAGGGCGACCTGCCCAAGTACCGGACGCTGTTCCCGACCGAGTTCAACTCGGTGGCCGTCATCGAGACCGCGCCGTTCGTCGAGGCCGTCAAGCGCGTGGCCCTCGTCGCCGAGCGGAACACCCCGGTGCGGCTCAGCTTCGAGCAGGGCGTGCTGATCCTCGAGGCGGGCTCCAGCGACGACGCACAGGCTGTGGAGCGGGTGGACGCGCAGCTGGAGGGTGACGACATCTCGATCGCCTTCAACCCGACGTTCCTGCTCGACGGTCTGAGCGCGATCGACTCGCCCGTCGCCCAGCTGTCGTTCACCACGTCGACCAAGCCGGCGCTGCTGAGCGGCAAGCCGGCCGTCGACGCGGAGGCGGACGAGGCGTACAAGTACCTGATCATGCCGGTGCGCCTCAGCGGCTGAAGCGGGCTTGTGAGCGCGTGACCCCACAGGTGTGCACCCGTGTCCCGGCGTAGGCTCGGACACGGGTAGGTACTGCACACAACGATTGAGGAATCATCTGATGGAGCTCGGTCTCGTCGGTCTCGGCAAGATGGGCGGCAACATGCGCGAGCGCATCCGTCGCGCCGGCCATACCGTCGTCGGTTACGACCGCAACCCTGACCTCGCCGATGTCCACAGCCTTGAGGAGCTTGTGGCCAAGCTCAAGGGCCCGCGGGTCGTCTGGGTCATGGTCCCGTCCGGGGCCGCGACGCAGTCCACCATCGACGAGCTCGCCGACCTGCTGTCTCCGGGCGACGTGGTCGTCGACGGCGGCAACTCCCGCTGGACGGACGACGAGAAGCACGCCGCCGAGCTGGGCCGCAAGGACATCGGCTTCGTCGACTGCGGCGTCTCCGGCGGCGTGTGGGGCCTGGAGAACGGCTACGCGCTGATGTACGGCGGCACCGCCGAGAACGTCGCCAAAGTCCAGCCGATCTTCGACGCCCTCAAGCCCGCGGGCGAGTTCGGAGCCGTCCACGCGGGCAAGGCCGGCGCCGGCCACTTCGCGAAGATGGTCCACAACGGCATCGAGTACGCGATGATGCAGGCGTATGCCGAGGGCTGGGAGCTCCTGGAGAAGGTCGACTCGGTCACCGATGTGCGCGAGGTCTTCCGGTCCTGGCGGGAGGGCACGGTCATCCGTTCCTGGCTCCTCGACCTCGCGGTCAACGCGCTGGACGAGGACGAGCACCTCGACCAGCTGCGCGGTTACGCACAGGATTCCGGCGAGGGCCGGTGGACGGTGGAGGCCGCCATCGACAACGCCGTCCCGCTGCCCGCGATCACCGCGTCGCTGTTCGCCCGGTTCGCGTCCCGCCAGGACGACTCCCCGCAGATGAAGATGATCGCCGCGCTGCGCAACCAGTTCGGTGGTCACGCGGTGGAGAGCAAGAAGTAGCCAGAGGTCGTGCACCGCGGTGCACAGCCATGCCGGGGGAAGGTCGGCGCACACCATGCACGTCACGCATCTGTCGCTGGCCGACTTCCGCTCGTACGCCCGGGTCGAGGTCCCTCTCGATCCGGGCGTCACCGCTTTCGTGGGGCCGAACGGGCAGGGGAAGACGAATCTTGTCGAGGCCGTCGGCTATCTCGCCACCCTGGCCAGCCACCGTGTCTCCTCGGACGCGCCGCTGGTGCGGATGGGGGCCGACCGGGCCGTGATCCGGGCCGCCGTCACTCAGGGGGAGCGCTCGCAGCTGGTCGAGCTCGAGCTGAACCCGGGCAAGGCGAACCGTGCCCGGATCAACAGGTCCTCCCAGGTCAGACCGCGTGACGTGCTGGGAATCGTGCGCACGGTGCTCTTCGCCCCGGAGGATCTGGCGCTGGTGAAGGGCGACCCCGGTGAGCGCAGGCGCTTCCTTGACGAACTCGTCACGGCACGCTCGCCGCGGATGGCGGGTGTCCGCTCCGACTACGAGCGGGTGCTCAAGCAGCGCAACACGCTGCTGAAGTCGGCGGCGATGGCCCGGCGGCACGGCGGACGCGGCATGGACCTGTCGACGCTCGACGTCTGGGACCAGCACCTGGCACGCGTGGGCGCCGAGGTGACGGCCCAGCGGCTCGACCTGGTCGCCGCCCTCCAGCCGCTGGCCGACAAGGCGTACGAGGCGCTCGCGCCGGGTGGCGGGCCGGTGCTCCTGGAGTACCGTTCCTCCGCCGGTGGGGCAGGGGAGGCGCACACCCGCGAGGCGCTGGTGGAGCAGCTGACGGCGGCACTGGCCGAGGTGCGCAAGCAGGAGATCGAGCGTGGGGTGACCCTCGTCGGCCCGCACCGTGACGAGCTGGTCCTGAAGTTGGGGCAGTTGCCCGCCAAGGGGTACGCGAGCCACGGCGAATCGTGGTCGTACGCGCTGGCGCTGCGGCTGGCCTCCTACGACCTGCTGCGGGCCGAGGGCAACGAGCCCGTGCTCGTCCTCGACGACGTCTTCGCGGAGCTCGACTCCCGGCGCAGGGAGCGGCTGGCGGAGCTGGTCGCTCCCGGAGAGCAGGTACTGGTGACCGCCGCGGTCGACGACGACGTACCCGCCGTGCTGGCGGGCGCACGGTACGAGGTCTTCGGCGGAGCGGTGGAGCGGGTATGAGCGGCGAGGGCGCGGAGCGTCCGGCCGGGCCGGTGGCTCCCGAGGCGTCGGGTGTGGATCTGGCGCGCGTTGCGTTGCGCGCCGCGAAGGAGCAGGCCAAGGCCCGGGGCGCGGCGGCGCAGCAGAAGAAGCAGGCCAGGCGTGGTGGCGGACTGCGCTCGGGGGCGAGGGCGGACGGCCGCGATCCGCTGCCGCTGGGAGCGGCGATCAATCGGCTGATCACCGAGCGCGGCTGGGAGACCCCGGCTGCCGTGGGCGGGGTGATGGGCCGCTGGCCGCAGATCGTGGGCGAGGACCTGGCCAATCACTGCGTACCGCTGCGGTACGACGAGGCCCCGGACGAGCGGGTGCTCACCGTGCAGTGCGACTCGACGGCGTGGGCGACGCAGCTGCGCCTGCTGGCCCCGCGGCTGGTGGCCCGGCTCAACGAAGACCTGGGGCACGGAACGGTCCGCGTGATCAAGGTCCTGGGGCCCGGTGGCCCGCAGCGCAGATTCGGCCCCCTGCGGGCGCCTGGCAGCACGGGCCCGGGCGACACCTACGGCTGAGGTCCGGCGGGTTCCGTGGCACCCGGAACGGGAGAAAACGGGCGGTGCGGCTGAGGTGTCCCTCACGGTAGCCGGAGGTTGACAGGCCGAAGCGCTCAAGGCGGGTGTGAGCCTCTTGGAGCCCCTTCCCGGATATGGGGAGTCGGACGGTGCGGCTTCAGGGCGCCACAGGCGGACTCAGCTACCGGCAAACCCCCATGAGTGTCAGCGATACCGGTAGACTGGTCGGCAGTCCCGCTTCTGTTGCGGGACACGTCGATTAGATGCCGAACGACGCAGCCGCTCCCGCTTGCCCGGTGAACGGCTCGTGCTGTGCCAGAAAGGGCGCTTCGTGGCCGATTCCGGCAACCCCAACGAGAACACCCCGTCCACCCCTGCCGGTGGGAACGGCGAGGTCACGGCCTCGTACGACGCCAGCGCGATCACCGTCCTCGAGGGTCTGGACGCGGTCCGCAAGCGCCCCGGCATGTACATCGGCTCGACCGGTGAGCGCGGCCTCCACCACCTCGTCCAAGAGGTCGTCGACAACTCCGTCGACGAGGCCATGGCCGGCCACGCCGACACGATCGATGTCACGATCCTCGCCGACGGCGGCGTACGGGTCGTCGACAACGGCCGCGGTATTCCGGTGGACATCGTCCCCTCGGAGAACAAGCCGGCCGTCGAGGTCGTGCTGACCGTGCTGCACGCGGGCGGCAAGTTCGGCGGCGGCGGCTACGCCGTCTCCGGCGGTCTGCACGGTGTCGGCGTCTCCGTCGTCAACGCGCTGTCCTCCAAGGTCTCGGTCGAGGTCAAGCGTGACGGCTACCGGTGGACGCAGGACTACAAGCTCGGCGTGCCCACCGCGCCCCTCGCTCGCAACGAGGAGACGTCCGAGAGCGGCACCACGGTCACGTTCTGGGCGGACGGTGACGTCTTCGAGACCACGGAGTACTCGTTCGAGACGCTCTCGCGCCGCTTCCAGGAGATGGCGTTCCTGAACAAGGGCCTGACCCTGACGCTGACCGACGAGCGCGAGTCGGCCAAGGCCACCGCCGGTGCGGACACGGGCGAGGCGCCGGAGGACATCGAGGAGCCGGCGCGGACGGTCAAGTACCACTACGAGGGCGGCATCGTCGACTTCGTGAAGTACCTGAACTCCCGCAAGGGCGAGCTCATCCACCCCACGGTCATCGACGTCGAGTCCGAGGACCGGGAGCGGATGCTCTCCGTCGAGATCGCGATGCAGTGGAACTCGCAGTACACCGAGGGCGTGTACTCCTTCGCGAACACGATCCACACGCACGAGGGCGGCACGCACGAAGAGGGCTTCCGAGCCGCTCTGACCGGTCTGGTGAACCGCTACGCGCGCGAGAAGAAGCTGCTGCGGGAGAAGGACGACAACCTCTCCGGCGAGGACATCCGCGAGGGTCTCACCGCGATCATCTCGATCAAGCTGGGCGAGCCGCAGTTCGAGGGCCAGACGAAGACCAAGCTGGGCAACACGGAGGCGAAGACCTTCGTGCAGAAGGTCGTCCACGAGACCCTCACCGACTGGTTCGACCGTAATCCGAACGAGGCCGCGGACATCATCCGCAAGGGCATCCAGGCGCAGACGGCACGCGTCGCCGCCCGCAAGGCGCGCGATCTGACGCGTCGCAAGGGCCTGCTGGAGTCGGCGTCGCTGCCGGGCAAACTGAGTGACTGCCAGTCGAACGACCCGACGAAGTGCGAGATCTTCATCGTCGAGGGTGACTCCGCCGGCGGCTCGGCCAAGTCCGGCCGCAACCCGATGTACCAGGCCATCCTGCCGATCCGCGGCAAGATCCTGAACGTCGAGAAGGCGCGGATCGACAAGATCCTCCAGAACACCGAGGTGCAGGCGCTGATCTCGGCCTTCGGCACCGGTGTCCACGAGGACTTCGACATCGAGAAGCTCCGCTATCACAAGATCATTCTGATGGCGGACGCCGACGTCGACGGGCAGCACATCAACACCCTGCTGCTCACCTTCCTGTTCCGCTTCATGCGGCCGCTGGTCGAGGCGGGGCACGTCTTCCTCTCGCGCCCGCCGCTGTACAAGATCAAGTGGGGCCGGGACGACTTCGAGTACGCCTACTCGGACCGCGAGCGCGACGCTCTGGTGGAGCTGGGCAAGCGGGGCGGCAAGCGGATCAGGGAAGACTCGATCCAGCGCTTCAAGGGCCTCGGCGAGATGAACGCCGAGGAGCTGCGCATCACCACCATGGACCAGGACCACCGAGTGCTCGGCCAGGTCACGCTGGACGACGCGGCGCAGGCCGACGACCTCTTCTCGGTGCTGATGGGTGAGGACGTGGAGGCGAGGCGCTCGTTCATCCAGCGCAACGCCAAGGACGTTCGTTTCCTCGACATCTGAGTCGGTCTCAGCTGACCGCACGAAAGGACTGAAGACCAGCAATGGCCGACGAGAACACCACTGTGACGCCCGAAGAGGAGCCCATCGTGCCGGGCGTGGGCATGCGCGTGGAGCCCGTGGGGCTCGAGACCGAGATGCAGCGCTCGTATCTCGACTACGCGATGTCCGTCATCGTCTCGCGCGCACTGCCCGACGTCCGGGACGGCCTCAAGCCCGTCCACCGCCGCGTGCTGTACGCGATGTACGACGGCGGATACCGGCCCGAGAAGGGCTTCTACAAGTGCGCCCGTGTCGTCGGTGACGTCATGGGCACCTACCACCCGCACGGCGACTCCTCGATCTACGACGCCCTGGTCCGTCTGGCCCAGCACTGGTCGATGCGCATGCCGCTGGTGGACTCCAACGGCAACTTCGGTTCTCCGGGCAACGACCCGGCCGCCGCCATGCGGTACACCGAGTGCAAGATGATGCCGCTGTCCATGGAGATGGTCCGCGACATCGACGAGGAGACCGTCGACTTCCAGGACAACTACGACGGCCGCAACCAGGAGCCGACGGTCCTGCCGGCGCGTTTCCCGAATCTGCTGATCAACGGCAGCGCCGGGATCGCGGTCGGTATGGCGACCAACATCCCGCCGCACAACCTCCGCGAGGTCGCCGCCGGTGCCCGCTGGTATCTGGAGCACCCCGAGGCCACGCACGAGGAACTGCTCGAGGCGCTGATCGAGCGGATCAAGGGTCCGGACTTCCCGACCGGCGCGCTGGTCGTCGGACGCAAGGGCATCGAGGAGGCGTACCGCACCGGCCGCGGCTCCATCACGATGCGCGCGGTCGTCGAGGTCGAGGAGATCCAGAACCGCCAGTGCCTGGTGGTCACCGAGCTCCCGTACCAGACCAACCCGGACAACCTGGCCCAGAAGATCGCCGACCTGGTCAAGGACGGCAAGATCGGCGGCATCGCGGACGTCCGTGACGAGACCTCGTCGCGTACCGGCCAGCGTCTGGTGATCGTGCTGAAGCGCGACGCCGTCGCCAAGGTCGTGCTCAACAACCTGTACAAGCACACCGATCTGCAGACGAACTTCGGCGCCAACATGCTGGCGCTCGTCGACGGAGTGCCGCGGACCCTGTCGCTGGACGCGTTCATCCGCCACTGGGTGACGCACCAGATCGAGGTCATCGTCCGGCGCACCAAGTTCCGGCTGCGCAAGGCCGAGGAGCGGGCGCACATCCTGCGCGGTCTGCTCAAGGCGCTGGACGCGATCGACGAGGTCATCGCGCTGATCCGGCGCAGCGACACGGTCGACGTCGCACGCGAGGGCCTGATGGGCCTGCTCGAGATCGACGAGATCCAGGCCAACGCCATCCTCGAGATGCAGCTGCGCCGGCTGGCCGCCCTGGAGCGGCAGAAGATCGTGCAGGAGCACGACGAGCTCCAGACGAAGATCAACGAGTACAACGCGATCCTCGCCTCGCCGGAGAAGCAGCGCGGCATCGTCAGTGACGAACTGGCGGCGCTGGTCGAGAAGTACGGCGACGACCGCCGCTCCAAGCTGGTGCCCTTCGACGGTGACATGTCCATCGAGGACCTGATCGCCGAGGAGGACATCGTCGTCACGATCACCCGTGGCGGCTATGTGAAGCGCACCAAGACCGACGACTACCGCTCGCAGAAGCGCGGCGGCAAGGGTGTGCGCGGCACGAAGCTGAAGGAAGACGACATCGTCGACCACTTCTTCGTCTCCACCACCCACCACTGGCTGCTGTTCTTCACCAACAAGGGCCGGGTCTACCGGGCCAAGGCGTACGAACTCCCGGACGCCGGCCGGGACGCGCGCGGACAGCACGTCGCCAACCTGCTGGCCTTCCAGCCGGACGAGCAGATCGCCGAGATCCTGGCGATCCGCGACTACGAGGCCGTGCCGTACCTCGTGCTGGCCACCAAGGGCGGCCTGGTGAAGAAGACGCCCCTGAAGGACTACGACTCGCCGCGTTCCGGTGGCGTCATCGCGATCAACCTCCGGGAGACGGAGAGCGGCGAGGACGACGAGCTGATCGGCGCGGAGCTCGTCTCCGCGGAGGACGACCTGCTGCTCATCAGCAAGAAGGCGCAGTCCATCCGCTTCACCGCCACGGACGAAGCGCTGCGTCCGATGGGACGTGCGACATCCGGCGTCAAGGGGATGAGTTTCCGAGAGGGCGACGAACTGCTCTCGATGAATGTCGTCCGGCCCGGTACGTTCGTGTTCACTGCAACCGATGGTGGGTACGCGAAGCGGACCGCTGTCGACGAGTACCGCGTCCAGGGCCGCGGCGGTCTGGGTATCAAGGCCGCCAAGATCGTGGAGGACCGCGGCTCGCTCGTCGGGGCGCTGGTGGTCGAGGGGACCGACGAGATCCTCGCCATCACCCTCGGTGGCGGTGTGATTCGTACGCGAGTCAACGAAGTCAGGGAGACGGGCCGTGACACCATGGGCGTCCAACTGATCAACCTGGGCAAGCGCGATGCCGTCGTCGGTATCGCTCGTAACGCCGAGGCCGGTCGCGAGGCCGAAGAGGTCGAAGGGACCGAGGAGGCTGGCGCCGAGCCGGCCGAGGCGGCAGCCGAGGGCACACAGTCCTCGGCCGGGGAGCACGAGGAGTAGAGCGTGAGTGGAGCCACGGGCGCCGGACCGGCCGCATCCGGAGCGAACGGTGCCCGTGGCCCTGCCGCGGACTCCCAGGGGGCCACAGTGACGGACACCCGGGGGCAGGAGCCCCCGTACCAGATGTTTGGCGGAGACCAGCCTGCCGCGGCGCAGGTCGGCCAGCCGTACCACCCTCCGCAGGCGTATCCCTCGCCGGGCGGGACGCAGGGCGGACAGCAGCGCCCCGGCCAGGAAGCCGGCGCCGCGGTGCGCCGGCCCCGCACAGGGGCCCGTACGACGCCGCGTATCCGCAAGGCGCGGCTGCGGGTGGCCAAGGCCGACCCGTGGTCGGTGATGAAGGTCAGCTTCCTGCTCTCCATCGCGCTGGGTATCTGCACGGTGGTCGCCGCCGCCGTGCTGTGGATGGTCATGGACGCGATGGGCGTCTTCTCGACCGTCGGCGGGACGATCAGCGAGGCGACCGGTTCGAACGAGAGCAACGGCTTCGACCTCCAGTCGTTCCTCTCGCTGCCGCGGGTGCTCGTCTTCACCTCGGTCATCGCGGTGATCGATGTGGTGCTGGCCACGGCGCTGGCGACGCTGGGGGCCTTCATCTACAACCTCTCCGCCGGTTTTGTGGGCGGTGTCGAGCTCACGCTCGCCGAGGACGAGTAGCGCCGCGGAGGGGTCCTCGGATTCCGATTTTGGCGCTGCACCGCGTGTGCGCTAATCTTCAGAGGTCAGCGCGCAGCGCGGAGGGGCTATAGCTCAGTTGGTTAGAGCGCATCCCTGATAAGGATGAGGCCACAGGTTCAAATCCTGTTAGCCCCACAGTGACACCAGGCCCGGCCGGAGATTCTCCGGCCGGGCCTGGCGTTTTGTCGGCCAACGGAGTTGGGGGCGGGGCATGAGCCGGCCGCCGCCGGGTGCAGGTCACCGATCGGTATCGGTCGTGTGTATAGTCGGGCGCCAGAAGTCCTCATACGTCAAGGAAAGACGAGGTCGCGCGGTGAAGAAGCTTCTCCTGGTCGCACTGGCCGCCATCGGCGGGCTCCTCGTGTACCGCCAGATCCAGGCGGATCGCGCCGAGCAGGATCTGTGGACGGAGGCGACCGACTCCGTGCCCGCAGGTTCGGGTGTGTGAGACGCAACGTTTCTTGGACACGGGCCCCGGCCGCGGAAGCGGCCGGGGCTCCGTGCTGTCGGGGCCGCTGTCGGGGCCGCAGCCCGGGCGTGGCCGATTCGCGTCGGTGAATATATCCCTTGCTTCTGCAAATATCGCAGGCGAGTAACGCGCCGCAGGACAAGCAGGGCGATTCACCCGCGCGCGCAGACAGCGATGGGGCGACCGGGGCAGGATGGCACAGGGCCGACCGGCTACCCGGTGGACTCGTCGACCACAAGGAGAAGCGCGTGAAGAGGCAGCGCGGCAGAGGCCGGGTGACGCTCGCCGGGGTGGCGGCGGCATGCGTGGTGGGCGTGCTGCCGGGGCAGTCGTGGGCAGCCGGCGAACCGAGCCCGTACGTCTTCGACAGCGAGGCGAAGCCCGTCAAGGGCACCCCCGTCAACATCAACGGTCCCGAGCTGACGGCCGGTTCGACGTACAGGGACTCGATCGGGCCGGGTGAGAAGCTCTACTACCGCATCGACCTGGACGGCAGGTCGAACGCCTTTGTCTCCGCGGTGGCCGTCCCCGAGCCGGGCACGAAGGTCGGATACCTCGACAAGCTCGAGGTGAGTATCGAGGACAAGTCCGGAACCTCGTGCGGTGACGGCGACGTCAGGTTCGGGTCCGCCGGTTACCCCCGTCCGGTGGCCGATTACGCGAGCCGGCGGATCGAGAAGGACAGCACCAGGTGCCAGCAGGCAGACGCGTACTACGTGGTGCTGGAGCGGTCCGGTGACGAGAAGTCCACGCCCGAGACATGGGGCGTGGAGCTGCGCTTCGTCGCAGAGCCGGGTCTGAAGGCCGCCGGCCCCACCAAGGCACCCGAGAACTGGCCGTCCGCCTCACCGGCGGCGCCGGCCGGCGGGCCGCAGAAGCGTCACGGCGGCACCGGCTTCCACGACTCGACCGGACTCGGCCAGGGCGAGTGGCAGGACACCATCAAGCCCGGCGAGACACTCTTCTACCGGGTGCCACTCGACTGGGGACAGCAGATCTTCGCCGGCGCCGACCTGGCCAACAGCCCTGTCGCCGACGGGGCGAAGAGCGTCAGCAACGCCCTTGTGCTTGCGTTGTACAACCCGGCGAGGGGCTTCGTCGACGACGAGTCGAGCATGTACTACGACGGCAAGCAGAAGACCGTCTCGCTGGACCCGCTTCCGCCCGTGGCCTACGAGAACCGCTACGACTCCGACGACTCGGCCGCCGCCATGAGGTTCGCCGGCTGGTACTACCTCACCGTCACGCTCAACCCGGAGATCGCGGAGGAGTACGGCGAAAACCCGATGCCGCTGACGCTCCGGGTGAACATCAAGGGCGAGCCGAAAGAGGCCCCCGCCTACGCCGGCCCGGTCGGCGACTTCGAGGTCACCGAGGCCAATCGGGAGGCGGCGGAGAGCGGCAAGAGCGCCGAGGAGGCGGCGACGGGCGACGGGATGATGCTCCTCGCGGTCGGGGCGATCGGCCTCGGGACTCTTCTGGTGCTCGGACTCGGAGTCTGGACACTGCTGGCCCGCCGCCGTACGCCGCAGGACACGGAACCGGCAGCGCTTTCCGTGCCGGGGCAGCCCGGCCCGCAGGGCCCCGCACAAGGTGCCCGGGGGTACGGCCAGGAGCACGGTCAGCAGTACGGATACGGGCAGCACGGCCCCACGCAGGGGCACTGACCGCCCGACGGGCCGACGGGCGGCGAGCGGGCTCAGACCTGGGTGAGTGCCCAGATCCCCACCGCGAAGCAGAGCACGGCGACGAGCAGCACCGGGACCGCGACCTTCGGGGGCGGCCCCGGCCGCTTCCCGGCGCCACGCTGTGCAACCTGAGGAGCATGAGCGGTGTACGAGTGGGTGGCGGCCCCGCCGAACGACGGCGGCGTCTGCCAGGTCTGCGGAGCGGACGCCGCATGCGCCGTGACAGGAGCAGAAGAGGGCACCTGAGTCGGGCTCGGCATGGACTCGCCCACGGACGGGATCGCGGCCGGGAACGCGGCCGGCATCGCGGGCGGCGGGTGCGGCTGAGCAGTGTGCGGCGGTTGTACGGGCGGCTGCCGCGGCGGTGGGGCGAGATGGAAGCTGCCCGTCTCCGAAGGCGGATTGGGCTGCGCCACTGGCGTGCTCCGGCCGGGAGCCTGCTGCGGGACCGCCTCGGGCCCGTTCGGGCCGAAGCCCGCGGGAAGCGGCCCGAGTTGATCGAAGACCTCGACGGACTCCTCGCCCGGCGCGGGCTCGGGGAGCAGCTCCACGGCCGTCGTGAGGGCCTTGCGCGCTCCTGTGGCGCTGCGGAACCGCGCCTGCGGATCGGGCTGCAACAGCCCCGCGATCACCTGCCAGAGGGGCTCCGGAATGCCTTGCGGGGCGCCCGGTGTGCCGTGCTCGGCGAAGTGCTCGACCAGGGCCCGGGAGTCCGGCTTCCTGCCCTGCAGCAGATAGAGGGCGACCAGTCCGACGGCGAAGAGGTCGGCGGTGAAGTCCGGCTCCGCGCCGAGCATCTGCTCCGGCGCGAAGTAACCGGGCGTCCCGACCACGTAGTTGGTCTCGGTCAGCCGGGGCTCGCCCTTGCGCATGGAGATCCCGAAGTCGGAGACCCTGAGGTGGGGTCGCCCCTTCCCCGTCGCCTCCATCAGGATGTTGGCCGGCTTGATGTCGCGGTGCACGACCCCCTCCGCGTGCACGGCCGCGAGGCCGGACAGCAGCTGATCGAGCAAGGTGCACACGAACCGCGTCGGCAGCGGTCCGTAGTCCCCGATGACGTGGGCCAGGGAGCCACCGCTCACCAGGTCCATGGTGAACAGCACCTTGTCGTCGTCCGCGGCCCAGCTGGCCGGGGCGAGGACATGGGGATGATCGATCCGGAGCGCCTGCTCACGCACGAAACGGAGCAGGGTGTGCGCGTCGCTCTGCTGCAGGACCTTCGCCGCCACATAGCGGCGACGGCGATGGTCCCAGGCCCGCCACACCGCGCCGACGCCACCGCGTCCGATCGGGTCGATCAGCTCGTACCGACCGGCGAAGACCTCACCCATTGTGCTGCGCCAGCTCCCCGGTTCCTCGTCGTGGCGACTGTCCGCCTCGTTCAGCTCTGGTGCGACTCGAAGTGGGAGACCGCGTCGGCGGTGCGCCCCGCGCCGTACACCCGGAGGAACTCTGCCAGTTCCGGGTGGGTCGGGGCGAGGGAGTCCGCCGCATCGATGATGTCTCCGGCCGCGGAGACGGAACGGAGCAGTGACTGGATCTCCCGCACCACACGGCGGACCGTCGGGGCCCCCGAGGTGCTGGTCGAGTTGTTGGTGCCGGTGAGGACGGAGCCGCCCTGCGACTTCTTGATCTCGTCCATCCGGGCGGTCGCCTCCACGGCGCTGACACTTCCGTCGGCCACCTGGCCGGCCAACTCCTGGAGCGCCTGGACGCGTTGGACCACGGCGGGGTTTCCGATCTTGGCCCGCTGACCGCTCATCAGCTGGGACAGCATGGGGGCGGAGAGCCCGAGGACGCCCGCGAGCCGGGCCTGATTGAGACCCAGGTCGTCGATGAGACGCCGGAAGAGAGCGCCGAGCGGCTCCCCGTACCAGCTGCGCTGCAGTTCTCTGGCTCTTGCGGTCGTCTCCTGCTGCGCTGCGTCCATGCGCGTCTCCCCATCGCTTCCCCAAGCGGCTTCGCTGTCGCGAACCTTGTGGTGCATCCTACGGAGCGTGCTCGGTGACGGGGAGTCCCGGCCGGAAGCCCCATGTTTTTGCAGGATCACGGGGGTGACCCGGTACTCTGGTCCACGGCGGCTGCCGGGGCGTCGTTCTCCTCGGGTGTTCCGCTGTTCCGGGGCCTTAGCTCAGTTGGTAGAGCGCTGTCTTTGCATGGCAGATGTCAGGGGTTCGACTCCCCTAGGCTCCACTTCGGAAGAGGTCCCCCGACCGCGAAGCCGGTCGGGGGACCTCTTTGTGTTCCTGTGGTGGCCGCTCTTTCGCTGCCGCTAGCGGCGCGCAGTGCGTCTGTCGAATCGGCCGCCGACGTCTCCACCGCCCTTTGGCGTTGCGCCATGAAGGGCGTCGGAGCCTCGCCGAGTCGGTGAGCCGACTGGGCCGTCGCTCGGCAAGGCAGCCCGGCAGGACCCCTTCCTCTGCGCTGACCTGCGCTTTCGTCGCTCTTGGGTGAGGGCGGTGAAGCCCTGGACGGGCTGCGGCAGCCTCGCAAGTCGGGGCTCCGTCCCGGCGGACTGGACCATCCGGGTGGTGTTCATCAGAAGAACTGAGCAGTGGCGGCGTCGCTCCCCCACTTCTCGGGATGCGTACAGATCATGAGGAAGGTATGTAAAACGCTCAACCCGAAAGCGAGGGGTCATGGCCGCCTTCAAGGTCAGGAATCTGTGGACCGCGTTCATCACCGCGTTCTTTGCTCTGCTTGCCTCGGTGGGGCTCACCACCGGCGCCGCTGCCGCCGCGGCTCAGCCGGCCGCGCAGTCGGCGGACGAGCCGGCCGACACCAGCCGGCCGCAGGCGCGGCGCGCAACCGTGCCGGCTCAGAACCGCCGACCGGCCACCCGGACGGCGGCGACCGCACGGGAGCGGTCACTGCCACCGACTATGAAGCAGCGCATCAGCGCCGAGGCGCACGGCTCGTCGCCCTCGGTGCGTCACCTGCCCGCTGTCGACACGAGTGACGCCGATCCGGCCAGGAGCCTCGCAGCCATGCTCGGCGCGGCCGCTTCCGCCAGTGCGTCCCGGACCTCCTCCGCCGCTGCTCCGGCCGTCGCCACGTCCGCCGCGACATCCGAGGGCCTTGCGCTCGTCGCCTCCACCGAGGGCGATGCGCTCTCCGGGCCGACCGCGTCCACCCCGGGCCGGGCGGCCACCGGGTTCCCTGCCCGCCGGCCGGCCACCGGTACCGGCGAGGGCTCGTCGGCCGGTGCCGAGGCCACCGCGGCTGCCCCGGCCAGCGCTCCCGCTTCCGATGCGGCCGGCTCCTCGCCGGACGCGCCTGCCGTCGCCTCTTCGCCCTTCCCTGCCGCCTCCCCTGCCGCTTCCACCGCGGGTTCCCAGGTGGTGGTCCCGGCGGACTCCCCGGCCACGGGCTCCGCAGGCACCGCTGTCGTCCCGCCGGCCGATTTCCGCGCCGCGCAGGCCGCCCGCATCGCCCACGACGCCCGCATCGCGGAGGAACTCCGCGCCGAGCAGGAGCTCCGCGCCGCGCTCACCGCGCTCGTCGCAGCATGAGGCGCCGGGAGCGTCTTCCACTCCCGGCGCCCGGAGTCCGCAGGACGGCCGACCGTCAGCGACGGTCGTCGTGGTCCCCGGTCCCTGCCTCGTTCTGCTTCACCTGCACCTCAGGGTCCAGCCCGGCCTGCGTACTGCCGTCGACCGATGTCAGAGGGGCGCGGTCGGAAACCTCCGTCGCGGCGGGCGGTTCCACCAGCCAGTCGGGGTTGGCCTGCTTGTCCCACCACTTCCAAGCGGCGAAGGCACCGCCGGCCAGCACACCGAGGACCGCGAGGCCCTTGGCGAGACGCCCGGCCCGGGACCGCCGCTCATGCTTCCTCACGAGCTTCTGGATGTCCTTCGCCGTCACCTGACCGCGCAGCGCGGCCAGAGCGGCAGCCGAACGGGCCGCAGCCTCCTGTCGCACAGGCTGAGCGGCGGCCATCGCGTGCTCGACGCGCGGGACCGTGTAGTCGGCCGCCTGACGGGCGGCCCTCCTGGCCTGCACCTTGGCGCGGCGCGCGGCCACATCGACTTTCGGCGGTACGTGTGGTGCTACACGACTGCCGTACTGAACACGGGCCGCGGTAGCGGCTTGGGAAACCTTCGGCGCGAGCCGTACGCGGGCCTCGTGCGCATAATGCGCGGCCTGGTCCTTGGCCGTGCCGGCGTAGGGCGCCACCACGTCCGCGGCGTGCAGCACGCTGTCCTTCGCCGTACCGGTCGCGGCGCGCACGCTGTCCATGCGGGTCACGGGATCCTCCTCCTCGGTGGCGTACTGAGGGTGACTGGAGTTCGTCCCCGGCTGGGGCACTGTCTCCACCTATCCACCCGGTTCGAAATCATGCCCGTTGAACGCCGCCCCGGCATGTGGGGCGGGCATCCGGGTCATGCCGAACGCGTGTGGAACGATGATGCCGCCGTTCGGCACGGAAGGCGCCGGTACGACGACGACCCGGCCGCTTCCGTCCGTGAGGCGGCCCTTCCGTGCGAGGATCGTGCGACGTCACAGACGACTTACGGAAGGCAGATCGTGGCCGAGCAGCTATACGCCACCCTGAAGACCAACCAAGGCGACATCGAGATCCGGCTTCTGCCGAACCACGCGCCCAAGACGGTCAAGAACTTCGTCGAACTCGCACAGGGTGAGCGCGAGTGGACCCACCCGGCGACCGGCAAGAAGTCCACGGACAGGCTGTACGACGGCACGGTGTTCCACCGCGTGATCAGCGGCTTCATGATTCAGGGCGGTGACCCGCTGGGCAACGGCACGGGCGGCCCCGGCTACGAGTTCGAGGACGAGTTCCACCCGGACCTGGCCTTCGACAGGCCGTACCTGCTGGCCATGGCCAACGCCGGCCCCGGTACCAACGGTTCGCAGTTCTTCATCACCGTGGCGCCGACCGCGTGGCTGACGCGCAAGCACACGATCTTCGGTGAGGTCGTCAGCGAGGCCGGCAAGAAGGTCGTGGACGCGATCGTCAGCACCGGTACCAACCCGCGCACAGACCGTCCGCTCAACGACGTCGTGATCGAGTCGGTCGTCGTCGAGACCCGCTGAGGGATGTCGTCCACGCGCCCTGTGGAAAGTCGCCGGGACCGCAGGGGCGCGGCGGCGAGACGCGTGCGAACCCGCCCGCCGGGGTAGGTGCCCGGGCACCGTGGCAGGACGCGTCGCAGCCCGTCGGCGCGGGGATTTCCGCAGGGGAACCTTTTCGCCCCGCCCGTCCGTAAGGATGGGCGGGGCGATTCGCGAGCCCCAGATTGACGAGGTGACCTCATGGACCAGGCGCCAGGCAGCCCGCAGGAGCCGCAGGGCGCCCACGGCCTGCCCAGTTGCTACCGGCATCCGGGCCGTGAGACGGGGATCAGCTGCACCCGCTGCGACCGGCCGATCTGCACCGAGTGCATGGTCGACGCGTCGGTCGGGTTCCACTGCCCGGAGTGCGTCCGCACCGGCTCCGGTACGGGACACCGGCCGAACGCGACCCGGCCGCGGACGATCGCGGGAGGAGCCGTCGCTGCCAGCCCGCATCTGGTGACGAAGGTGCTGATCGGCATCAATCTGGCGGTGTTCCTGGCCGCCCGGATCGTCGGCGAGCGGTTCCTGGAACCGCTGGTGCTGGTCGGGCAGTGGCCGCCGTCTCCGTACGTCGCGACCGAGGGGGTCGCCGAGGGGGAGCCGTACCGGCTGCTGACCTCCATGTTCCTGCACTGGGAGATCTGGCACGTCTTCTTCAACATGCTCATGCTGTGGTGGCTCGGCGGTCAGCTGGAGCAGGCGCTGGGCCGGGTGCGGTACCTGGCGCTGTACCTTGTGTCCGGGCTGGCCGGAAGCGCCTTGACCTATCTGATCGCCGCGCCCGAGCAGAGCTCCCTCGGTGCCTCCGGCGCGGTCTACGGGCTGCTCGGTGCCACGGTCGTGCTGATGCGACGGATGAGCTACGACCTGCGGCCGATCATGGTGCTCCTCGCGATCAATCTGTTCCTCACGTTCTACTGGGAGGGCATCGCCTGGCAGGCCCACATCGGCGGCCTGGTCGCGGGGGTGGCGATCGCCTACGGTCTGGTCCACGCCCCCCAGGGCAAGCGCCGGAACACCGTCCAGTTCGCCACATGTGCGCTCGTCCTGCTCGCGGCCGTCGCCGCGGTCGTTGCCAGGACCGTCACGATCATCTGACCGTACGGCTGCGGCGGCCGAGCTTTCCCCAGAGTTGTCCACAGTGTGTGGCGAATCTTGTGCATCGCGTGGGGAACAAGCGTGCCCCTCGTCGCTGAGCTGGGGTTTCCCATCAGTGACAAGGGGCTGATCGCTTCACTGGGATGGCCGACGCAGTCACATCGGCGTCAACGGCGCGAGAGTTATCCACAGATCTTCCGACCTTTTCCCCGGCCTGTGGAAAACAGTGTGGACAAGTCTTGGCCAGGGCTCAGAGAGCCGACTGCGCCGTGGTTACTTCCACTGGGTCGAGACGCCGAAGCCCGCGGCGATGAAACCGAAACCGGCGACGATGTTCCAGTTGCCGAAGCTCTTGATCGGCAGCTCGCCCTCCGTCACATAGAAGAGGACGATCCAGACCAGCCCGATCAGGAACAGCGCCAACATCACCGGTGCGACCCAGCTGCGGTTGGTGAGCTTTATGGTCGCCGCCTTCGCGGCCGGAGGCGGTGTGAAGTCGGCCTTCTTGCGGATACGTGACTTCGGCACGAGGGACTCTCCTGTCGATGCGCTGCGTGACCGCGCAGGGAACTGTGGCTGGCGCCGGGGCCGGAGCCAGGGGGGCCATTGCTGCCCCCAGGCGTCCGTTAGCGTAGTGCTTCCGCGGTGCCGAAGGAGATAAGGGTACGTTGAGCATTTCTGCCGACCCCCCGCAAGGCCCCGTTCGCCGATTCCCATGGCGACCGGTCCGGCTGCTGACGGCTGCCGTTTTCGCCCTCGCGGGGCTGATCTTCGTGACCAGTTTCAACACTGCCAAGGGTACAGACCTGCGTACGGACGACTCGCTGCTGCGGTTGTCCGACCTGGTCCAGCAGCGCAGCGACAAGAACGGCGAGCTCGAGGCGTCCACCGCGGCCGTGCGCGGCGACGTGGACGCCCTCGCGCAGCGCGACGACGGATCCACGCGGGCCGAGGACGCGAAGCTGAAGGTGCTGCAGCATTCCGCCGGCACCGACCCGCTGCGGGGCAGCGCCCTGACCGTGACGCTCGACGACGCTCCGCCGGACGCACGGGCCGCGCCGGGCTACCCGGAGCCGCAGGCCAACGACCTGGTCATCCACCAGCAGGACCTCCAGGCCGTCGTCAACGCGCTGTGGCAGGGCGGCGCCGAGGGCATCCAGGTCATGGACCAGCGGCTGATCTCCACCAGTGCCGTGCGGTGCGTTGGCAACACGCTCATCCTCCAGGGCCGGGTCTACTCACCGCCCTACAAGGTCACCGCCGTCGGCGACCGGGAGAAGCTCAGGAAGGCGCTGGCCGACTCCCCCGCCATCCAGAACTACCACCTCTACGTCGAGGCGTACGGGCTCGGCTGGCAGGTCGACGAGAACGAGTCGGTGACTCTTCCCGGCTACTCGGGCACAGTGGATCTCCACTACGCGAAGCCCGTCGGGTAGGGCCAGTGGCGCTTGGGGGGAGCCGGTGTCGATCTCGGTACGTGTGCTTGTCCGGACCTTCAGCGAACTGTGCCTCACCGCCGGCACCCTGATCGTCCTGTTCGTCGTCCATCTGCTCTTCTGGACCGGGGTCGAGGCCGACCACGCCACCGACCGCGAGATCGACCGCCTGGAAGCAGGCTGGGCAACGGGCCAGGGGCCGTCTCCCGCGGCCCCGGGCGGGGGAGAGGGCACCGAGTCCGCGCCGAACGGTTCCGGGCCCGCGCAGAACGGTGCCGAGTCCGCGCCGAACGACTCCGAGCCCGCGCCGAAGGCGTACGCGCCCGGAGAGCCCTTCGCGGTCATGTACATCCCCCGGTTCGGTGCCGACTGGGACTGGCCCGTTCTCCAGGGCACCGGCACCGACGTGCTCAAGAAGGGGCTGGGGCACTACGCCTCCACGGGCCCGCTCGGAGCGAAGGGAAACTTCGCGGTCGCCGGGCACCGCCGCACCCACGGTGACCCCTTCAAGGACTTCCCGAGGCTGCGCCCCGGTGACGCGGTCGTGCTCACGGACGGGACGACGTGGTTCACCTACCGCATCGCGAACAAGCCGTACCGGACGGTCCCGAGCGACGTCGGCGTCATCGATCCGGTGCCCAGGCCGCTGAAGGAGGAAGCAGCCGCCTTCGACGAGCCGGGGCGCTATCTGACGCTGACCACCTGCGAGCCCGAGTGGGGCAGCAGCCACCGTCTGGTCGTCTGGGCCCACCTCGACGCGACCCATCCTGTGACCGACGGCAAACCACCAGCTTTGCGCAGCTGACCCACGGGCCCCTGCGGCCCTTTAGTCTGGTGCCGTACCGAACGGAAAGGGACGGCATGTACGGCTGGATCTGGCGGCATCTGCCGGGCAACGCATGGGTGCGGGCGGTCATCTCACTCGTGCTGGCCCTCGCGGTCGTCTACGCGCTGTTCCAGTACGTCTTCCCGTGGGCGGAGCCACTGCTCCCGTTCGGCGACGTGACGGTCGACGGAGAGGGAGGAGCCCGGTGAGCGCACGCGTTCTCGTCGTCGACAACTACGACAGCTTCGTCTTCAACCTCGTCCAGTACCTGTACCAACTGGGTGCCGAGTGCGAGGTCGTGCGCAACGACGAGGTCGCCCTGGAGCACGCCCAGGACGGTTTCGACGGTGTGCTGCTGTCCCCCGGCCCCGGCGCTCCCGAAGAGGCCGGTGTCTGCATCGACATGGTGCGGCACTGTGCCGCCACGGGTGTGCCGGTCTTCGGGGTCTGCCTGGGCATGCAGTCGATGGCCGTCGCCTACGGCGGCGTGGTGGACCGGGCGCCGGAGCTGCTGCACGGCAAGACCTCGCCGGTCACCCACGACGGCACGGGGGTCTTCGCCGGCCTGCCGTCGCCCTTCACCGCGACGCGCTACCACTCCCTGGCGGCCGAGCCGGTGCCGTTCCCGGCGGAGCTGGAGGTGACGGCCCGCACGGCGGACGGCATCATCATGGGGCTGCGCCACCGTGAACTGCCGGTCGAGGGTGTGCAGTTCCACCCCGAGTCGGTGCTCACCGAGCACGGTCATCGGATGCTCGCCAACTGGCTGCAGCAGTGCGGGGACGCCGGGGCCGTCGGGCGTTCGGCGGGGCTCGCACCGGTGGTGGGCAAGGCTCTGGCGTGAGCGACGTGCGCCCGGGGCACGAGTACGAACACCGCTACGGGTACGACCCGGAGAGCCAGGGTGACCCGGCGTACGACCCGTTGACGGATCCGGTCCCTCCCGGCGGGCACGGATCGCCGTGGTTCAGGGCCGCGAACGTCCCCGCGGCAGACGAGCCGCAGGCACCACAGGCCCCGCAGGCACCCCAGGCACCCCAAGCCCCGCAGCAGGAGTGGACGGGCGACTCGTACCCCGCGGACGAGACGGAGACGTACGCGCGCGACTGGTACGCCACCGAGCCGGGCCCCGCCCCCGGACGAACCGCTGCGCCGGAGCCTGAGCCGGTACGTGTCCCCGAGCCGGAGCCGCGGACCGCGGTGTCCGATCCGATCCTCGTCTCCGACGACGAGACGGTGGCCCTGCGGACGTCCGACCCGCGCCGCGCCGCTCAGACGCCCCCCGGCCCAGGCCGGGCGGAGCGGCGCAGGGCGGCCAAAGGGCGGGGCCGTAGGCGCCCCGCCGCGCAGCCCGTGGAACCGGCGGAGCCGGGAAGGCCGCTCAGCCGTGTCGAGGCCCGGCGGGCGGCACGCGCCGCCAAGGACAGCCCGACGGTCATCGCCAGCCGTGCCATCGGTGAACTGTTCATCACCTTCGGCGTCCTGATGCTGCTGTTCGTCACCTACCAGCTGTGGTGGACGAACGTGCTTGCGGGCCAGCAGGCCGACAGGGCGGCCGACCAGATCCAGGAGGACTGGACGAAGGGCCGCAAGCCCGACGCCTTCGAGCCCGGCCAGGGTTTCGCCATCATGTACATCCCCAAGCTGGATGTCGTCGTGCCGATCGCCGAGGGCATCGACAAGCACAAGGTGCTCGACCGGGGCATGGTCGGCCACTACGGCGAAGGACGGCTCAAGACGGCGATGCCCGAGGACAAGCAGGGCAACTTCGCGGTCGCGGGCCACCGCAACACCCACGGCGAACCGTTCCGGTACATCAACCGGCTCCAGCCGGGCGATCCGATCGTCGTCGAGACACGGGACACCTACTACACGTACGAGATGTCGAGACTCCTTCCGCAGACCGTGCCGTCCAACGTGAGCGTGATCAGTCCCGTACCGGAGCAGTCCGGGTTCACCAAGCCCGGCCGGTACATCACTCTGACGACGTGCACCCCCGAATTCACAAGTACCTATCGAATGATCGTGTGGGGCAAGATGGTTGACGAACGGCCGCGCAGCGAGGGTAAACCCGACGCACTCGTCGGCTGAGGCGCCGAGACAGCGAGACACCGAGACACTTCAAGACAGGGAACAGGTGCAGTGGCACGTGCACGAGGCCGGATCGCCGGCGCCATCAGTGTCTTCGGAGAGCTGCTGATCACCGCGGGTGTGGTGCTGGGGCTCTTCGTCGTCTACTCGCTGTGGTGGACCAACGTCCTCGCCGACCGCGAAGCCTCCAGGCAGGGCGACCGGATCCGGGAGGACTGGGCGAACAGCAGCCCCCAGAGCCCGGGCAAGAAGGACCTCGACCTGCGGGACGGCATAGGTTTCCTCCACGTACCGGCCATGGGTGACGGTGAGGTCCTGGTGAAGAAGGGCACCGACACCGACGAGCTCAACGACGGCATCGCCGGCTACTACACCGAGCCGATCAAGTCGGCTCTCCCCTGGGACGACAAGGGCAACTTCACGCTGGCCGCGCACCGGGACGGGCACGGAGCGAAGTTCCACAACATCCACAAGATCAAGAACGGTGATCCGATCGTCTTCGAGACGAAGGACACCTGGTACGTCTACAAGGTCTACAAGACGCTGCCGAAGACCTCGAAGTACAACGTGAACGTGATCCAGCCGGTTCCGGAGGAGTCCGGGAAGACGAAGCCGGGCCGTTACATCACGCTGACGACCTGCACGCCGATCTACACGTCGAACTACCGGTACATCGTCTGGGGCGAGCTGGAGCGCACGGAGAAGATCGACGACCGGCGCACCCCTCCGGCGGAGTTGCGCTGACGTCGGGATCCCCGCACGAGCTGAGCCCCGGCGCCTGGGAAGGTGCCGGGGCTCAGTGCCGTGTCAGGTGCGGAGCGTCGCGTCAGTCGCCGTCTCCGCCGCCGATGAAGCCGCCGCCGTCTCCACCGCCGTTGCCGTTGCCCCCGTTGCCGCCACCGCCGAACGTGTCGAGCACGATCGCGGTGGTCGCCGGGTCGACCGGCGTGCCCGGCGCGGGGTTGGAGCTGATGACGATGGCGTTGTCGTCAGCGGGCTTGCCCGGGGCGACCTGGATATTGGTGAATCCGGCCTGTTGAAGAATCTGCCGGGCTTCGGACACCCTCTTGCCGATGATGTCACCGGGGACCGCGACCTGGGTCTGGGCCGGGCCCTTGGAGACCTGGAGGGTGACTTTGGAACCCTTGGGGTGCTTTCCGGCGGGCAGGCTCTGAGAGATGATCTCGCCCTGCGGCTTGTCCGAGTCGACGTCGACCCTTTCGACCTCGAACTCGAGCAGCTGCAGCTGGCTCGTCACCCTGCCGATCTCCTGGCCGAGGACGTCCGGCAGATCCTGTAGGGCCCGCTTGGCGACGGTGAGTGTGACCGTGGCGCCGGTCTCGGCCATGGAGCGGCCCGCGGGATCCTGTTCGAGGACCGTGCCGGGGTCCTCCGAGGACTCGATCTCTTCGGTCTCGACCTTGAACTTCTCCTGCTCGAGGATCTCCTTGGCGTCCCCGACGTCCTTGTCGACGACGTCGGGCACCTTGACCTTCGGCGCGCCCTCCGAAACGACGACCTGGACGGTGTCGCCCTCGTTCATCTCGGCCGGGGGCTCGGGGTCCTGGGAGCAGATACTGCCCTTCGGCTGTTCGCAGCGCGCGGTGCCGGACTGGGTGAGCTGCACACCGGCGTTCCTGGCCGCGTCCTCCGCCTCCTTCAGCGTGGAACCCACCAGCTGCGGAACGTCCACCTTGCCGCCGCCGTCGCTGGTGTCGAAGAGCGACTTGCCGATCAGCACCGCGCCGACGAGCACGAGGATGCCCGCGAGCGCCAGCAGGACGGTCGAGGTGTTGGACTTCTTCTGGCGTCTGCGGCCCTGGCGGTCGTCGTAACCGCCGAAGCTGCCGTCGTCCGGGTTCATGGGCGGCAGCATCGACGTCTGGCCGGCCGGGTCGGCCTGGCGCAGCGCCGTGGTCGGCTGGTCGTTGGGGCCGTAGCCGCCGCCGTACCCGGCAGCGCCCATCGCCGCCGTGGCGGCTACGGGCTGGCCGTCGAGGCACGCCTCGATGTCCGCACGCATCTCGTCGGCGGACTGGTAGCGGTAGTCCGGGTCCTTGACCAGGGCCTTCAACACGATCGCGTCCATATCGGGCGTGATCTCGGGGTCGAAGTTGCTGGGCGGCTGCGGCTCTTCCCGCACGTGCTGGTAGGCCACGGCCACCGGGGAGTCGCCCACGAAGGGCGGGCGGACGGTGAGGAGCTCGTAGAGCAGGCAGCCGGTCGAGTACAGGTCCGAGCGGGCGTCGACCTGCTCGCCCTTGGCCTGCTCCGGAGAGAGGTACTGGGCGGTGCCGATGACGGCAGCGGTCTGGGTCATGGTCATGCCGGAGTCGCCCATGGCCCGGGCGATGCCGAAGTCCATGACCTTGACCTGGCCGGTCCTCGTCAGCATGACGTTCGCCGGCTTGATGTCGCGGTGGACGATGCCGGCGCGGTGCGAGTACTCGAGCGCCTGCAGGATGCCCACGGTCATCTCGAGCGTGCGCTCCGGCAGGAGCTTGCGGCCGGAGTGCAGCAGCTCACGGAGGGTGGACCCGTCCACGTACTCCATGACGATGTACGGGATCGAGACCCCGGCACCCCCGCCGGAAGCGCCGTCGTACACCATGTCTTCACCGGTGTCGTAGACGGCGACGATCGCCGGGTGGTTGAGCGAGGCGGCGGACTGGGCCTCACGGCGGAACCGGGCCTGGAAGGACGGGTCGCGGGCGAGGTCGGCCCGCAGCGTCTTCACGGCGACGGTGCGGCCGAGCCGGGTGTCGTGGGCGAGGTAGACCTCGGCCATGCCACCGCGGCCGAGCACCGAGCCCAGTTCATACCGGCCGCCGAGGCGACGCGGCTCTTCCATAACTGTTCCAGCCCTCTCCGTCAGTCCCGACCGCACCCGTGTGTGGTCCTCCGGTGTGCTGTTTCGCGCAAAGGCTACCGGGCACGCCGTACTTGCTCCGCCCGCAACCGGCAGCTGATACCCGACCGGTATCGCAATGTGCAGGTATGAAGGGCGGGAGTGATGCTCGTCACTGGTTGCCGTCCAGCACCGCCTGCATCACGGCCTTGGCGATCGGGGCGGCGAGGCCGCCACCGGAGATGTCGTCACGGCGGGCGTTGCTGTCCTCGACCACGACCGCGACGGCGACCGGCGACCCGTTGCCGTCCTTGGCATACGAGATGAACCAGGCGTACGGGTTCTTGCTGTTGTTCTCGCCGTGCTGGGCGGTACCGGTCTTTCCGCCGACCTTGACGCCGCTGATGGCCGCGTTGCCGCCCGTGCCGTTCTCGACGACGTTCTCCATCATCTGCTGGAGCAGCTGGGCGTTCTCCGCGGAGATCGGCCGGCTCATCTCCTCGGGGTCGTTCTGCTGGATGACGTCGAGGTCGGGGGAGACCAGCTTGTCGACCATGTACGGCTTCATCAGCTTGCCGTCGTTGGCGATCGCCGCCGTGACCATCGCCATCTGGAGCGGGGTGGCGGCGGTGTTGAACTGGCCGATGGAGGACTGGGCGTTCCCGTCCCGGCTCATCGTCTTGTCGTAGACGGAGGCGGCGGCACGGACCGGGGTGTCGATCTCCGGGTCGTTGAAGCCGAACTTCTCGGACATCTCGACCATTTTGTCGCGCGTCACGTCGTCACCGAGCTTGGCGAAGACGGAGTTGCAGGAGACCTCCATGGCCCTGTTCAGGGTGGCGTTCTCGCAGCCGCTCGCGTGGTTGACCATCGGCGTCCTGGTGCCGGGGAGGATGTACGGCTCGGGGGTGTCGGTCGGGGCGTTGATGTCCTCGACGGCGCCGTACTCGAGCGCGGCGGCGGCCGTGACAACCTTGAACGTGGAGCCGGGCGGGTACGTCTCGCGCAGCGCGCGGTTCAGCATCGGCTTGTCGCTGTCCTTGGTCAGCGCCGTCCACGCCTCGCCGTCCTTCTCCAGCCGGCCGGCGAACGAGGAGGGGTCGTACGACGGGGTGGAGGCGAGAGCGAGGATCTTGCCGCTCCTCGGATCGATCGCCGCGACGGCGCCCTTCTTGTCGCCGAGACCCTCGTAGGCGGCCTTCTGCGCCTTGCCGTTGAGGGTGGTGAGGACGTTGCCGCCCTTCTTCTCGTCGCCGGTGAACATCGCCATCGTGCGGTCGAAGAAGAGCTGGTCCGAGTTGCCGCTGAGGATGCCGTCCTCGAGCTTCTCCAGCTGGTTGGCGCCGAAGACCTGCGACGCGTAGCCGGTCACCGGGGCCCACATCGGGCCGTTGGTGTAGGTCCGCTTGTACTTGTAGTAGTTGTCCTCGGTCTCGACGGAGCCGGTGATCGCCTTGCCGTCGACGATGATGTTGCCGCGTTCGTGCGCGTAGCGCTCGATCTCGACGCGCTTGTTCTTCTTGTGCGTGTTCAACTCGTCGGCCCGGACGTACTGGAGCCAGTTGTCCCTGATCATCAGGGCGAGGACGAGGATTCCGCAGAAGATCGCGATCCGGCGCAGGGGCTTGTTCACGGTCGGACCACCTGGGTCATCTCGGCGTCGGGTGACGGGGCGGGCGAGGGCGCGGGTCGGCGCGCGGTGTCGCTGATACGGATGAGGATGCCGATCAGGGCCCAGTTGGCGATGACGGACGAACCACCGGCCGCGAGGAACGGCATCGTCATACCGGTCAGCGGAATGAGGCCCATCACACCGCCTGCCACGACGAACACCTGAAGGGCGAAGGCGCCGGACAGGCCGATCGCCAGCAGCTTGCCGAACGGGTCGCGTGCCGCCAGCGCGGTGCGCACGCCGCGCTCGATGATCAGGCCGTACAGGAGCAGGAAGGCCATCACGCCGGCCAGTCCCAGCTCCTCGCCGACGGTGGCGAAGATGAAGTCGGAGTTGGCGGCGAAGGCGATCAGGTCGGAGTTGCCCTGTCCCCAGCCGGTGCCGAGGGTGCCTCCCGCGCCGAACGACATGAGTACCTGGGTCATCTGGTCGCAGGCGAAAATCATGTTGGTGCCCGGCTCTGCGGTCTCCAGGCACCCGAAGGGGTCGAGCCATGCGGCTACACGGGACTGGACGTGGCTCGCGAACTGGGAGACGACGACCGCGCCGACCATGGACATCAGCAGACCCATGACGATCCAGCTGGTCCGCTCGGTCGCCACGTACAGCATGATCACGAACATGCCGAAGAAGAGCAGCGAGGTACCGAGGTCGTTCTCGAAGATCAGGATCAACAGGCTCATCGCCCAGATCATCAGGATCGGACCGAGGTCGCGGCCGCGCGGCAGGTACAGGCCCATGAACCGCCGGCTGGCGAGTGCGAGGGCGTCCCGCTTCACCATCAGGTAGCCGGAGAAGAAGACCGCGATCACGATCTTCGCGAACTCACCGGGCTGGATCGAGAAGCCGGCGACCCGGATCCAGATCTTGGCACCGAAGATCGGCACGCCCAGACCGGGCACCAGCGGCAGCAGCAGCAGGACGATGGACGCCGCCATCGAGATGTACGTGTACCGCTGCAGGATGCGGTGATCCTTCAGAAGCAGCAGCACACCGACGAACAGCGCGATACCGAGCGCCGAGTACATGAGCTGGTTCGTCGCCTGTGGAGAGAAGTCGCTCCGTGCGAGCAGCCGCGGCGACTGGTCCAGCCGCCAGATGAGCACCAGGCCGAGACCGTTCAGGAGGGTCGCCAGCGGCAGCAGCAGCGGGTCCGCGTACTTGGCGAATCTGCGCACAACGAGGTGGGCCACGGCGGCGAGCAGGGCGAGGCCGAGCCCGTATCCGAGGACACCCGCGGGGAGTTCGCCGTCCAGGGCGAGGCCCACGTTGATGTAGGCGAACACCGGGATGGCCACGGCGAAACCGAGGAGCATCAGCTCCGTGTTCCGCCGGCTCGGCGCGTCGATCGCGCCGATCGTGGTCGTGTTGGTGACAACGCTCATGGTGGAGAAGGCCCCCTACGGACGATTACTGCTTGCCGCAGTTCGAGGCCAGCTTCTGCTCCTCCTCCGAGAGGGTGGGACCCGGGGAGGGAGAGGCTGCGGTCGGCTTGGTCTTCGCGTCCTGGGTGGCGGGCGTGCCGGCGGTGTCGTCGGCCTGGCCCTCGCCGGGAGGCGGGCTGCTCGCGCTGTCGGCCGCTTCGCGGCGCTGCTCGTCCTTCTTGCAGGCGGCGGCCTGCTTGGCGAGCTCGTCGACCTTCGCGCGAGCGGTCGTGAGGCTGTCCTCGGTGATCGTCGCCTCGACCTGCTTGCGCTGGTAGGGCGGTAGGTACTTGAGTTCGATCTCGGGATGGTCCTTCTGGACCTCCGAGAGCGAGACCCAGGCGAGGTCCTGGCTGATGCCCCGGTACAGGGCCACGTGCTCGCCCTTGGTGCCGACGTAGTACTGGGTCTGCGTCCAGCGGTAGCCGCCGTACAGACCGCCGCCCACGACGGCCAGCGCGAGCACGATGAACAGCGAACGCTTCAGCCACCTGCGGCCGCCGCCCCGCTTGGCGAAGTCGTCGTCGGCGTAGGCGTCGAAGCCGTCCTGGGGCGGCATGCCGCCGTACCCTTCGGCGTCACCCGAGCCGGGCGGGCCGAAGCTGCCGCCCGGAGCCTTCGGGGCGGGGGCGCGTCCCAGTCCCGCGGCGCGGCCGGCCGGCGTCTGCATGGCGCCGCCGTCGTTCAGCTGGTGCTGGTTCTCGGCGACCGCGCCGACGACGACCGGGGTGTCGATGAGCCGACCGGCCAGAGTGTCGCCCGTGTCGGTGTCGAGGACGTCGGCGACGATGCAGGTGATGTTGTCGGGGCCGCCGCCGCGCAGTGCGAGCTGGATCAGGTCCTGCACGGTCTCCTGCGGGCCCTGGTAGCTGGCGAGCGTCTCCTCCATCGTCTGGTGGGAGACGACGCCGGAAAGGCCGTCGGAGCAGATCAGATAGCGGTCACCGGCGCGGACCTCGCGGATCGAGAGGTCCGGCTCCACGTGGTCGCCGCTGCCCAGCGCCCGCATCAGCAGGGAGCGCTGCGGGTGGGTGGTGGCCTCCTCCTCGGTGATCCGGCCCTCGTCGACGAGGCGCTGCACCCAGGTGTGGTCCTGTGTGATCTGGGTCAGCACACCGTCGCGGAGGAGGTACGCACGGGAGTCTCCGACGTGCACCAGGCCGAGCCGCTGTCCCGTCCACAGGAGGGCGGTCAGCGTGGTGCCCATGCCTTCGAGCTGCGGGTCCTCCTCGACCATCATCCGGAGCTGGTCGTTGGCGCGCTGCACGGCGGTGCCGAGCGAGGTGAGGATGTCGGAGCCGGGCACGTCGTCGTCGAGCGTGACGAGCGTGGAGATGACCTCGGACGAGGCGACCTCACCGGCCGCCTGTCCTCCCATGCCGTCGGCGATGGCCAGCAGCCGGGGACCGGCGTAGCCGGAGTCCTCGTTGCCTTCGCGGATCATGCCCTTGTGCGATCCGGCGGCGAAACGCAGAGAAAGACTCATGCGGACCTCACCCGTCGGCTCGCCGGGCGACTGTCGCGCCAGCCGGTCTCGAGCCACACTGCCCACCCTCCGGTCGGGAGCAGCCCGTGCAGGTCGCCGGTGGGGACCGCTGCGGCTCGCTCGCTCCGCTCGCTCATTGTCGTACTACTTCCGCAGCTCGATGACGGTCTTGCCGATGCGGATCGGCGCGCCCAGCGGAATCGGTGTCGGGGTGGTGAGTCGGGTCCGGTCGAGATATGTGCCGTTGGTGGACCCGAGATCCTCGACGATCCACTGGCCGTCACGGTCCGGGTAGATCCTGGCATGCCTGCTGGACGCGTAGTCGTCGTCCAGCACGATCGTGGAGTCGTGCGCCCGGCCCAGGGTGATGGTCTGGCCCTGGAGGGCGACGGTGGTACCCGTGAGTGTGCCTTCGGACACGACCAGTTTCGTCGGCGCCCCCCGCCGCTGGCGCCCGCCCGTCTGCCGCTGCTGCGGCGGTGCGGCGTTCTGGCGCTGCTGCTGGGGGCGCTGGTCGGCGCCGCGGCGTGAACCGCGCTGCGTCACCCGCGTACCGAACAGATCGCTGCGGATGACCTGGACGGCCACGATGACGAACAGCCACAGAACGGCCAGGAAACCTAGCCGCATGACCGTCAGGGTCAGCTCTGACATTGCCCCCGCTTCACCCTTCGGCTTGCCGGTAAACGATGGTGGTGCTGCCCACGACGATCCGCGAGCCGTCGCGGAGCGTAGCGCGGGTGGTGTGCTGCCCGTCTACCACGATGCCGTTGGTAGACCCGAGATCCTGGATCGTCGAGGGCGTTCCGGTCCGGATCTCACAGTGCCGGCGCGATACGCCGGGGTCGTCGATCCGCACATCGGCGTCGGTGCTGCGTCCCAGCACCAGCGTCGGGCGGGAGATCTGATGGCGTGTGCCGTTGATCTCGATCCAGCGTCGTACTTGTGTGTTCGGCACGGCACCGGGGCCCGGCGTGTGCTGCCCGGCCGCCGGGCCGGGACGCGGGCCCGCGGGTGCGCCGGGAGGCGGCGCGGCCGGCATCGGAGGTGCACCGGGGGTGCCGCCGCCGTAGGCGGGCGGAGGGTAGCCGTAACCGCCGCCTGCCTGGGCGTCGCCGCCGAAGGGCCGGCCCCCGGGGGCCGACGAGCCACCCGCCGAGGACTGTGACGTACTCGACGCCAGCGTGCGGCTGCGGACCCGGTAGAGGCCCGTGTCGAGGTCGTCCGCCTTCTCGAGGTGCACCTTGATCGGGCCCATGAAGGTGTAGCGCTGCTGCTTGGCGTAGTCACGGACCAGACCGGAGAGTTCGTCGCCGAGCTGGCCCGAGTACGGGCTCAGGCGCTCGAAGTCGGGCGTGCTGAGCTCCACGATGAAGTCGTTGGGGACGACGGTCCGCTCGCGGTTCCAGATCGTCGCGTTGTTGTCGCACTCCCGCTGGAGGGCGCCCGCGATCTCGACGGGCTGGACCTCGGACTTGAAGACTTTCGCGAAGGTGCCGTTGACCAGACCTTCGAGACGCTGCTCGAAGCGCTTCAGGACTCCCATGGGGCACCTCCTCCGTCGTTGTCGCCCTGGTACTGCTTACTGATCGTATCCACGCGTCGGGAAATCGGCTGGTTCCCCTTGTCTGCCCCGTCGATGAGTGTCACCTCTCACACCGGATCGTAGAGGCGGCCTCCTGACAGTGTCCCGCACACGGGATGCATACAGGAGGAGTGGGGGACGCCGCCCTGCGTTCCCGGCCACTCGCTTCGTTTCTTCCTTGTTCCTCGCCCACGGCGTCCAAACAAACGGATGTGAATCCACCCTGTGCAGCGTGCTAATCTTCTGCATGTCGCCAGGGGGTCGCACCGGCAGGTGGGGCACCGGACGACAGCACCCAATGCGCGGGTGGCGGAATAGGCAGACGCGCTGGATTCAGGTTCCAGTGCCCGAAAGGGCGTGGGGGTTCAACTCCCCCCTCGCGCACAGTGAGAAACCGACGAAACGGGTTCTCGCCGGAGACGAAAGTCCTGGTGAGGGTCCGTTTCGTTGCGTTCGTGACAGCTCCGGTGGCCTCGGTGGTGCCGGGGCTTCGTCGTGTGTGACGGGCAGGAGGCAGGGGCCACGCTCCGTGGCATGAGTCACGCAGCGGGCCCCGATCCTTCAAGGTCTTGGGCCGTGCGGCGGGCCTTCAGCAGGTCCAGCCGACCGGTGCGAAGACCGGCGGGGGTCCGGTCGCCCAGCGGTGCGGCGCCGGTGGCGTGTGCGCCGGCGGGGGCGAGGTGCTGCCGGCCCCGGGCGCGGAGGAAGAGGAATGGCGGTCGGGCGTGGCTCACCCCCGTCTCGCGTTGTCCGGCCCGGGAGTGAGGTGCCCCGCCGACAGGACGAGCACAGTTGCCATCACGGATGCCGTGGCGAGCCCCAGGAAGAGTCCGGAGTAGCCGCCCATCGGCCCGGCCAGAGCCACCCCCGCCCACGGCGCCAGGGCTCCGGCTACCGTCGCGGGAGCGGCGAGCAGTCCTGAGAGGCGGCCGTAGGCGGCGGTGCCCCATCGGTCCGCGACCGACGTGGCCTGCAGCAGGGTGAGGTTCCCGCGGACCACTCCTGCCAGGACGGAGAGCAGGATCAGGAGAGGGACCGGGCCGGACACGAGGGCGAGGGCGAGTGTCGTGGCCGCGCCCGCTGCGATGAAGACCGCGGTCCGGGTGGTGACGCCACTGCGGTGGGCCAGCGGGGCGTAGAGCACGCGGCCCAGGGTCTGGCCGGCTCCGCCGAGGCCCAGGACCCAGGCGGCTGTTGTCGGGTCGGCGCCGCGCTCGGTCAGCAGCGGGACCAGGCCGAAGACCACGCCGTGCATCGCGAAGCCGGAAAGGGTGAAGGCGCCGGCCAGGAACAGGAAGGGGCGGCTGCGCGTGACGGACGGGGCCTGGTCGGGCCGTCGGGCGGGCGCCTTCGGGGCGGGTGGCCATGGCGCGCGAAGCGCCAGTGCGTGGGCCGGAATCGTGACGGCAGCCAGAATGCCCGCCAGCACCAGGTAGGTGGCTCGCCATGTGAGGTGCTCGGCGAGAGCGGCTGTGAGCGGGGCGAAGACGGTGCTTGCGAGTCCGCCGGCGAGGGTGACGACGGTCAGGGCGCGGACGCGTCGGGTGCCCCACCAACGGGTGAGCGCGGCGAACGCCGGCTGGTAGAAGGTGGCCGCCATGGCGAGCCCGGCGAGGAGCCAACCGGCGGTGAAGACGTGGAGGTTCGGAGCGGTCGCGACGGCGAGGAGTGCGAGGACCGCGAGTACGGAACCGGTGGTCATCACCGTGCGGGGCCCTTGGCGGTCGAGAACGCGGCCGACGGGGATCCCGGCGACGGCGGACACCAGGAGGGCCGCGGAGAACGCGGCGGTAGCGGCGCCCGGGGACCAGCCGGTGTCCTCGGTCACACGCGGCAGCAGGACCGGGAAGGCGTAGTAGACGATTCCCCAGCCGGTGATCTGTGTGGCACACAGCGCGGGCAGGACGCCGCGGGGCCGCGACCGGTCCCCTGTTCCGGTCGCGGCCCCGCTCACATCGAGGTCTGTCACGAGGTTCAGCAGCCGCCGGAGGAGGCACGGGCGCCGACACCGATCTGCAGAGTGCTCGGGGTGGCGCAGCACCCGCCGCCGGACTCGCTCTGGGTGGTGTCGGGCTCGTCGAACAGGCCGGCTCCCCCGCACACACCGGTCTCGGGCAGGGTCAGCTCGACCCGCTCGGCTGCCTCGCGGTCCCCCGCGAGGGCCGCGGCGATGGAGCGGACCTGCTCGTAGCCGGTCATCGCGAGGAAGGTGGGGGCGCGGCCGTAGGACTTCATGCCGACGAGGTAGACGTCCTTCTCCGGGTGGGAGAGCTCGTTGACGCCGTGGGGGTAGACGGTGCCGCAGGAGTGCTGGTTGGGGTCGATGAGCGGGGCGAGTGCGACGGGTGCCTGGAGGCGTTCGTCGAGGCCGAGGCGCAGTTCGTCGAGGAAGGTCAGATCGGGGCGGAAGCCGGTGAGGCTGATGACCTCGTCGACGGGGTCGAGACGCCGGCCGTCCTCCGCCACGAGCACCAGCCGCTCGCCCGTCTTCTCGACAGCCGTGGTGCGGAAGCCGGTGACGGCGTCGGCGTGGCCGTTGTCGACGGCCGCCTTGGCGGCGAGGCCCAATGCGCCGCGCGCGGGGAGCTGGTCCGCCTCGCCGCCCCCGAACGTGCTGCCGCTGATACCCCGGCGCAGGATCCACACCGCGTGGGTACCAGGAGCGTCCTTGGCCAGGTCCGCCAGGTAGGCGAGGGCGGTGAAGGCGGAGGCGCCGGAGCCGATGACGGCGGTGCGCCTGCCCGCGTAGCGGGCCCGTACGGCCGGGTCCTTGAGGTCGGGGACACGGTAGGAGATGCGGTCGGCCGCGGCTCGCTCGCCCAGGGCGGGCAGTCCGTCACCGCCGATGGGGCCGGGGATGGACCAGGTGCCGGAGGCGTCGATGACGGCCCGGGCGGCAAGACGCTCCTCACGCCCGTCCGCGTACGACACGTGGACCGTGAAGGGCCGCTGGTCGCGGTCGGTGTCGACGACGCGGTCACGGCCGAGACGGGAGACGCCGGTGACACGGGCGCCCGTGCGGACCCTGTCCCCGAGAACTTCGGCCAGCGGCTGCAGATACTTCTCGGCCCAGTCCCCGCCGCTGGGGTAGGTGGCACCGTCGGGTGCGGTCCAGCCGGTCGGGGCGAGGAGCTTCTCGGCCGCCGGATCGACGACCTCGGACCAGGGGGAGAACAGCCTGACGTGCGACCACTCGCGCACGGCGCTGCCCGCGGCCGGTCCTGCCTCCAGCACCAGGGGTTCGATGTCGCGCTCGACAAGGTGGGCGGCGGCGGCCAAGCCGGCCGGGCCGGCTCCGATGACGACGACGGGGAGGTCGGAGTTCGAGCTCATGGGATGTGGCCTCTTTCTGGGCGGACGATCAGGCGCGGAAGCCGGCGGCGGGCATGGACTGCTCACGGCGTGAGCGATGAGCCGCAGCACGGCGGGCGTGGTCGCACACCCGGGCGCAGCTGTCGCAGAACTCCACTGCCACCGGGCGGCGCGATGCGGCACCGGTCGGTGCGGCACGAACGTAGGTCAGCAGGGAGGTCATGGCCGATCTCCGCGATTTCGAGGTTTGTCGATGTCTTGCGGACCAGCATGGCACCTGATTCGATAAGCGTCAACATAGACATACATCGAATCTGAGGAGTGGTGATGGAGTACGCGGACGTGGTCGTGATCGGCGGCGGGCAGTCGGGGCTTGCCGCGGCGGGCACCTTGCGCCGACACGGAATCGAGCCGGTGATCCTCGAGGCGTCCGCTCGGCCCGCCGGATCGTGGCCGCGCTACTACGACAGCCTCACCCTGTTCTCTCCCGCGCGGTTCAGCGCGCTGCCCAACGCGCCGTTCGACGGCCGGGGCGACCGCTACCCGAGCCGTGACGACGTGGTCGACTACCTGACCGGCCATGCGGTGCGGCTCGGTGTCGAGATACGCACCGGTACGCGCGTCGAGGCGGTGGAGAGGGACGGTGCCGCCTTCACTGTGCGGACCGCCGACGGCCGGAGCATCGCTGCCTCCGGTGTCGTCGCGGCCACCGGGGCCTTCGGCAATCCGGTGCGGCCGGTTCTGCCGGGGCAGGAGCGCTTCACGGGTGAGCTGCTGCATGTGGCCGACTACCGCAGCCCGAAGAATTACGCCGGCAAACGCGTCGTCGTCGTCGGCGGCGGCAACTCCGCCGTCCAGGTCGGGTACGAGCTCGCGGAAGTGGCCGACGTGACGCTCGCCAGCCGCTCCGCGATCCGGTTCCTCCGGCAGGTGCGGGACGGCAAGGACATCCACCACTGGCTTACCGGGACCGGTTTCGACCACCTGCCGCCCGAGTGGCTCGTCCACTTCGTCGGCGGCACCCTCGTCCTGGATGCCGGCCGGTACCAGGACGCGCTCGCGTCCGGCACGCTGGAGCGGCGGCCGATGTTCACCGCCCTGGACGGCGACGCCGTGGTGTGGGCCGACGGCACCCGCGAGCCCGTCGACGCCGTCCTGCTCGCCACGGGTTACCGGCCCGACCTCGGCTACCTGCGGGGACTCGGAGCCCTGGGGCCGGACGGCTCGCCCTTGCACAGCGGCGGCATCTCCACGACGCACCCCGGCCTGGTCTACCTCGGTCTGGAGTTCCAGCGGTCCTTCGCCTCCAACACGCTGCGGGGCGTGGCCGCAGACGCCGACCACGTCATACCGCCGCTGGCCGCCCACGTACGCAAGGCACCGGCCGCGGTCGGCTTGTAGCGGGAGGGTGCCCGGACTGCCGGGCACCTCTCTTGTGATTCGACATGTGTCAACATTGATACATGTCGAACGCCAAGGTGCTGCCGCTGCTGGAACAGGGAGTCGAGCCGTGCTGCCCGCCGCTGACCGAACGCCCTCTGACGGCGGACGAGGCGGTGCGCACGGCTGCCATGTTCAAGGCGCTGGGGGACCCGGTCCGTCTGCGGCTGTTCTCCGCGGTCGCCTCCCATGAGGGCGGCGAGGCGTGCGTGTGCGACATCTCCGACGTCGGCGTCTCACAGCCGACCGTGTCCCATCACCTCAAGAAGCTCAGGGAGGCCGGCCTGCTCACCTCCGAACGGCGCGGCACCTGGGTCTACTACCGCGTCGAGCCGTCCGTCCTGGCCGCCATGGGCCACATCCTGGGCCGGTACACCGCTTGATCGACGCCGAACGGCTCGGGGCGGCTCGGGGCGGCGTTTCACCGGCCCCGGGCAGCGGCAGCCGTCGGCCGAGGTGGTCGGTGAGGCCGGCCAGGTCCCTCCCGGACGCGAGATGTCCGATGTAGCCGTCGGGCCGGACCAGGCACTGGGTGAGACCGGGACCATGGTGCCCGCGCTCCCGGCATGTGCACATGGAGGAATGCGGACCGTCCGCGGACGGTGTCGGTGATCCGCTCTCCGCCCCAGCGGTCCCCCGGGCCGCACGGCAGCCGGGCCCCGTACGCCTGCAACCGGGTCGCTGGTGCAAGGCCGGTCGGCCCTGCACCCGCGATCAGCACATCGAGCGGTGGTTGCCGTCCACGACATCAGTGTGCCGGGGCGGGTCCGGTCACCCGACAAGTGCCGGAGCGTCGGGTGATGTTCGCCTGGTCGACACCGGGAGGTGAGTTGATCGGTGAGCATCTGTACGACCGCTCGTCGGAAGGGAACCCGGTGCCAGGTCGAGGATCGAGTCGTCGAACGTCATGGAGAAGAACGGCGACGGCGGCCATGTGCGGTCTCCTTGTGTCGTCCTGCGGCTTCGGCGGAGGGCCGGACCGGTCCTCCGCTCCTGCCGCCGCGCGGACGAGCGACATCGCCTGCGCCGAGGAAGGCAAGCTGGCCGCTTCCGGCTCGACGGCCCAGCAGAACGCGATGAGTCACTGGATACGGAAGTACCGGTCGGCATGCCCGGGTGTGCAGATCCGTTACGTGCCCATCGGTTCCGGCGGCGGTGTGGCCCAGTTCCTGCGCGGAGCGACCGTGTTCGGAGGAACCGACACCGCGCTGTCGCAGGAGGAGTTCCGGTTCTCCGAGGACGTGTGCAACGGGGGGACGGCGATCGACCTGCCGATGGTCGCCGGCCCCATCGCCATCGGGTACAACCTGGACGGCGTCAAGGACCTGGTGCTCGACGCCCCCACCCTGGCGAAGATCTTCGACTCGGAGATCACCAAGTGGAACGATCCGCAGATCCAGCGCCTGAACCCGGGCCTTCAGCTGCCGGCCACGGACATCACCGCTGTGCACCGTTCCGACGACTCGGGCACGACGCAGAACTTCAACGCCTATCTCTCAGAGGCGGCCCCCGACGAATGGCCGTACGCGAAGAAGAAGGCGTGGCAGGCCAAGGGCGGACACTCGGCACCGGGTTCTGACGGCATCGTGTCGACGATGCGCGGCACCGACGGCTCGATCGGCTACTTCGAGTTGTCCTTCGCCGAGGCGGAGGGCATGTCCACGGTCCGCCTGGACACGGGTGCACCGGAACCCGTCGCGGTGTCCGTCGGGACCGCGTCGGCCGGTATCGCCGCAGGGAAGGTCACCGGTACGGGCAAGGACATGACGCTGGAGTTCGACTACCGCACCGATGCTCCCGGCGCGTATCCGATCGTCCTGGTCACCTACGAGATCGTCTGCGCAACCGGCAACAACCCAGACCTTCTGCCCGCGCTGAAGTCCTTCCTGGGATACACGGCCGGCGAGGAGGGCCAGAACGAACTGGCGGCGATTCACTACGCCCCGCTGCCGGACGAGCTGGCCGCACGGGTCCGGCAGGTGGTGAGCACGCTGTCCTGACCCGGTGCGGATCAGCTCCGGCCTTTCAGCAGCGCCGCGATCTCACGGGCGGCGTCGCGGGCCGGGCGGCCGACACCGATGAGGGTTGCCGAGGCGGGGCCGGTCCAGTCGCCGTATCCGAGCAGATGAAGGCGGGGTTCGGCGGTGGCACGGGTGCCGGTCGTGGGGATGTGGCCGCGGGGGCCGCGCAGCCCCAACGGGGCGAGGTGGGACAGGGCGGGACGGAAGCCCGTGCACCAGATGATCGCGTCGGCCTCCGCGGTGGTGCCGTCGGCCCAGACCACGCCTGCCGGGGTGAGCCGGGCGAACATGGGGGCGGCCTTGAGCACGCCCGCGTCGCGTGCTTCTCGTACGGGCGGTACGGCGACGATGTCGCCGAGCGAGGCGACTCCGCCGGTGTCGGCGCTGCCGGTGTCGAGGGCACGCCGTCGGGCGGTGGCCGCGTCGAACAGGGCGCGTCCGTCGATGTCGTCGGCCAGGAAGCGGGGCTCGCGCCGGGTGACCCACGTGAGGTCGGTGTCGTACGCGAGGTCGGCCGCGATCTGGGCACCGGAGTTGCCGCCGCCGACGACGATGACCCGCCGCCCCGTGAACTCGGCGGGGCCGCGGTAGGCGACGGTGTGCAGTCGGCGTCCCGCGAAACGGTCCGCGCCGGTCACGGCCGGAAGGAACGGTCGCCACCAGGTACCGGTCGCGCTGATCACCGTGCGGGCGTGCCACACACCGGAGTCGCTCTCCACGCGCAGGACGGGCCCGTCGCGGCGCACCGAGCGCACCGCGACCGGGCGTTCGACGGGGAGTTCGTAGCGCTTCTCGTAATCGTCGAGGTAGCCGACGACGTGTCCCGCGTCCGGATATGTCCGACCGGGCTGTGGCGGCATCAGGCGGCCGGGCAGCGACGAATAGGCGGCTGGAGAGAACAGGTGCAGGGAATCCCAGGCGTGCCGCCAGGCGCCGCCGGGCGTGGGCTGTGCGTCCAGGACGACGAAGTCCAGGCCGAGGCGGCGCAGGTGGTAACCGGCGGCGAGCCCGGACTGGCCGCCGCCGATCACCACCACATCGACTGCCGCGCTCACCGCACCTGCCGCACAGGGCAGAACGCTCCGCGCGAGCCGTGCATCGCCCCTACCTCCCGGCCGGGGTCATGTCCGGCGAGGCGAACTTCCTGCGCCAGGCCAGGGACACGTACACCAGCGCGATCAGGACCGGGACCTCGATGAGCGGGCCGACGACGCCGGACAGGGCCTGGCCGGAGGTCACACCGAAGGTGGCGATGGCCACCGCGATCGCCAGCTCGAAGTTGTTGCCCGCCGCGGTGAACGCCAGCGTCGTCGTGCGCTCGTAGTTCAGGCCGATGACCTTGCCGAGCAGGAAGGTGCCGAACCACATGAGCGCGAAGTAGACGAGCAGCGGCAGGGCGATGCGCGCGACGTCCAGCGGCTGGGAAGTGATGGTCTTCCCCTGGAGGGCGAAGAGGATGACGATCGTGAAGAGCAGTCCGTACAGCGCCCAGGGGCCGATCTTCGGCAGGAAGTTGCTCTCGTAGGACTCGCGGCCGAGCTTCTTCTCGCCGATCCGGCGGGTCAGGAAGCCGGCCAGCAGGGGCACGCCGAGGAAGATGACGACGTTGAGGGCGATCTTCCACATCGAGATGTCGAGCGATTCCCCATCGCCCAGGCCGAGCCAGCCGGGGAGCAGGTCGAGGTAGAACCAGCCGAGCACACCGAACATGATCACCTGGAAGACGCTGTTGAGCGCGACCAGGACGGCGGCGGCCTCCCGGTCGCCGCAGGCCAGGTCGTTCCAGATGATGACCATGGCGATGCAGCGGGCGAGGCCGACGATGATCAGGCCGGTCCGGTACTCGGGCAGGTCCGGCAGGAAGATCCACGCCAGCGCGAACATCACCGCCGGCCCCAGGACCCAGTTGACGACCAGCGAGGAAGCCATGAGCTTCCGGTCGCCGGTGACCGCGTCGAGCCTGTCGTAGCGGACCTTGGCCAGCACCGGATACATCATGATCAGCAGGCCGACGGCGATCGGCAGCGAGATGCCGCCGATCTCGACCTTCGCGAGGGCGTCGTTCAGGCCCGGGATCAACCGCCCGAGCCCGAGTCCGAGACCCATGGCGATCAGGATCCAGACGGCAAGGAAGCGGTCGAGCGTCGAAAGCTTCGCGACGACCGACTGTTCTTCGACGGTCGCGGGTGCTTCGGTGCGGGTCACGGACATGCCCTTTTCGTGTCGGTGGCTTGGGTGGCGCGAGCTGCCCCGGCGAGGTCCGCGAAGGAACCTGCCACGGCCTCGATGACGTCAGGGCGGAGCCTGTAGTACGTGAAACGGCCGCACGGCTCCGTTTCGACGACGCCTGCCTCGCGCAGCACTCTCAGGTGGTTGGAGAGGTTGGTCTGCCGCGCCCCGGTCTCCTCGACGAGATGGGACGTGCAGAGCGTCTCCTGGGCGAGGAGGGTCACGATCCGGAGTCTGAGCGGGTCGGCGAGGACCCGGATCAGTTCAGTGTCGACTGACGTCATCATGGGCTGATACTCTCACATCAGTGGCTGCTGACGCCACCAGGTGCTGATGTCACTCGTGCCTGATTTCGCCGTGAGACAAGAGAGATCTCAGATGTCCGACAAGCCCTCTGTGCTGTTCGTCTGTGTCCACAACGCCGGCCGTTCCCAGATGGCCGCCGCGTGGCTCAGCCACCTGGCCGGGGACCGTGTCGAGGTCCGTTCCGCCGGCTCCGCCCCCGCCGACTCCGTGAACCCGGCCGCCGTCGAGGCCATGCGTGAGGTCGGCATCGACATCACGGCCGAGACGCCGAAGATCCTCACGATCGACGCGGTGAAGGCGTCGGACGTCTGCATCACCATGGGCTGCGGCGACACCTGCCCGGTCTTCCCCGGCAAGCGCTATCTCGACTGGACGCTGGAGGACCCGGCCGGTCAGGGCGTCGAGGCCGTGCGCCCGATCCGTGACGAGATCAAGAAGCTCGTCGAGGGCCTGATCGCCGAGATCGCCCCGGAGGAGACGGCATGACCGCGTCCGCGGACGACATCAGGAACGTCATCGTCATCGGATCCGGTCCCGCCGGTTACACCGCCGCGCTCTACGCGGCCCGCGCGCAGCTCGAGCCGCTCGTTTTCGGCGGCGCGGTCTTCGTCGGCGGTTCACTGACCACGACCACCGAGGTGGAGAACTTCCCCGGCTTCCCCGAAGGCGTCGACGGTCCGGTCCTCATGGAGAACATGCGCGCCCAGGCCGAGAAGTTCGGTGCGGAGATCGTCGAGGACGACATCGTCTCGGTCGACCTGCTCGGCCGCATCAAGGAAGTCACCGACTCCGCGGGCACCGTCCATCGGGCGCGTGCCGTGATCGTGGCGACCGGGTCCGGCTACCGCAAGCTCGGCCTGCGAGGCGAGGAGGAGCTGTCCGGCCGAGGCGTCTCCTGGTGCGCCACCTGCGACGGGTTCTTCTTCCGCGACCGCGACATCGTCGTGGTCGGCGGCGGCGACACCGCCATGGAGGAAGCCACCTTCCTCACCCGCTTCGCCCGCTCGGTCACCGTCGTCCACCGCCGCTCCACCCTGCGCGCCTCTCAGGTCATGCAGAACCGCGCCTTCGCCGACGACAAGATCTCCTTCGCCTTCGACAGCGAGATCGCCGAGATCAAGGAACAGGACGGCATGCTCGCCGGCCTCGTCCTGCGCGACACCTTCAGCGGCGCCACCCGCGACCTCGACGCCACCGGTCTGTTCATCGCCATCGGCCACGACCCGCGCACCGAGGTCTTCAAGGGCCAGCTCGATCTGGACGACGAGGGCTACCTGTTGGTCCAGTCCCCGTCGACACGAACCAACGTGCCCGGCGTCTTCGGTGCCGGCGACGTCGTCGACCGCACCTACCGCCAGGCGATCACCGCAGCCGGATCCGGCTGCGCCGCCGCACTCGATGCGGAGCGCTACCTCGCCGCCCAGGCGCACGAGGCGCCTGCGGAGCCGGAGAAGACACCCGTCACCGCCACCGTCTGACCCTGCTGGAGCAGGTCGCCATGGCCTTGCAGGACGTGGTGGACGACTCCTCCAAGCGGGAGCACCTGAACGGTGACAGGCCCGTGCCCGTCGGCTTCCGGGCCGCAGGGTGCGGCCCGTGCCGACAGCTCATGCCCTCGCTCGATGCCGTCGCCGCCCACCACGGCGACGCGATCGGGTCGTCAGGCCCGACATCGACGAGAAACCGGCCATCGCCGCCAAGCACGGCGGCATGTCGATCCCGAGCATGAGCGCGTCCAGCGTCCACATCGGCGGCGAAGTCACGAAGACCGTCGTCGGGGCGAAGACCATCGTCGGGGCACGGCCGACGGCAGCCGTCGAGGGCGGGCCGCGGGGGCTGACGGCACCCGGCTTCCGGCCGGCACCACAGAGTTCCCGTTCTCCGTTTGCGACAGGGCGGACGGGAGCCGTTTCAGCGGTGAGCTCTCGGGCTTACTCAGGGCCGGCCACGCTCACACGGCGTTCCTGCTCGCGCGTAGTGAAGCCTGGGCGGATCCGCACCCTCGGCCGAGAGCTCGGTCCCGTCCCCGGTGACGGCCTGTCCACGTGGTTCACGTGGTTCACGTGGTTCACGCGTACGGGGGAGGGTCCCGCCTGCGCGCAAGCGTTCCTCGACCCCGCCGTACGAGGCGGAGGACGCCGACCGGACAGGAGCACAGCGACATCCGGCTGTCCCGCACGGCAGTGGAGTCGACGCGGGCGGGGGCTGCCGGAGCCGCGAGGCGGATCAGACGGTCGCGGGTTCGAGGATGTCGCGGATCCGACGCAGCCCTTCGTGGTTCACGGAGAACCAGGCCCATGTCCCGCGGCGCTCGCGGGCCAGGAGGCCGGCATCAGTCATGATCTTCAGGTGGTGGCTCACCGTGGGCTGGCGCAGGCCGAGGCAGTCGGTCAGGTCGCACACGCATGCTTCGCCGGCGGGCGACCGCTCGATCAGCCGCAGTATCTGCAGTCGTGTGGGGTCTGCAATCGCCTTGAGGGTGGCGGCCATGCGCTCGGCCTCGTCGCGGTCGATCAGCAGGCATGCGAGGTGGGACCCGCACGCGGATGCGTCGTCGGACCCGGCCGTGTCCGTCGCCTCGTATGCAGTGATAGCCATCTATTCACCATAAGTGGCCAGCGGCGACGCCCCCGGCCCTCCAGCGGCCCCACCGCCCTTAATTCACCCACCGTTCACTTTCGGAGCCAAAGCCGACCGGCTATATAGATGGCGACCTATGATGAGGGCCGGTCTGCGGAAAGGTGCGCCATGAGTGAGCAGCCGTCGCTCGGCCCGGCCACGCCGCCGCTGCGTGATACCGGTGCGGTGCTGACGCGCATCACCGCCCGGCTGGCGAAACGGCACAGCCGGGCGTTCTCGCGCGCCACCGTCGCGCGGTACGTCCAGGAGTGCGCGGCTCTCCTGAGTGGGAGCGCACGCACCGACCGCCATCTTCCGGTTCTGATCGAGCGGTTCGCGGACCAGCGCCTGCGCGCTCTCGCCCGTGTCCGGGGCATGGTGACCGCGTCGGTGCCCACCGTGCTGTTCGTCTGTACGGAGAACGCGGGGCGCTCGCAGTTGGCGGGTGCGCTGCTGCGTCATCGGGCACAGGGAGCGGTGATCACGATGACGGCGGGGTCGGGGCCGGTGGCGGACGTCTCACCCGTGGTGCTGCGGCTGCTGGCAGAGCGCGGTCTCGGCGTCGGGGAGGAGTTCCCCAAATCCCTGACCACGGAGGCCGTCGACGCCGCAGACGTGGTGGTGACCCTCGGGTGCGGTGACGCCTGCCCGGTGCGGCCGGGGCGGCGCTACCTCGACTGGGACCTGCCCGATCTGAGCGGTCTCGACATCGAGAGCGCCCGCGCGGTGCGCGACACACTCGAGGCGCGCGTCGCCCGACTCCTCGACGAGCTGGTGACGGTTTCGCCCCGCCCGCTCGAGAAGCCCGCGCCGTGAACGCGGCCGGCGGCCGGGAACCGGACGCGGACCTTCCCCGAGTGCGACCCTCTGCGGTGAAAGAGCGTGCCAGCGGTAGGCAAGTGGTCCCGCCCGTAGCGCTCCCCCGGCGGGGACGGCGCGTGGCCCACACCGGCAGGCCGATGCACGAGCCCTCCTCCGGCCCCCCCGGTCATCCTGCGCTGCCCTCAGGTCGCGGGCGTCGGCGCGGACGGCTTCGCCTGCGCACCCGCGGGCGATGAGGTGCTGCACTCCAGGCGGTAGCCCATCCCGCGGATGGCGTCGATCGTGCAGCAGCTGCCCACCCCCTCCCGGAGCCGGTTGCGGACACGGCGCACATGGACGGTGAGCGTGTTGCTGTCCAGGTTGTCCGTGCCCCACAGCGCCTGGGTCAGCTCGCTGCGGGAGACGAGGCGGTTGGAGTTCTCCATCAGGTAGCGCAGCAGCATGAATTCACGAACCGGCAACTGGAGGGAGCGTCCTCGTACGTGGACGTGAAACCCGGCGGGATCAAGCTCTATGTCACCGACGACCAGCGTGTCGGCCGAGCCGTCACCGCGGGTCAGGCCGGTGAGCAGCGGGAGTATCTCCTCTATCCGGTACGGCCGGGTCACATAGGCCACTGCGCCCGCGGCCAGGGCCGCGGTGGCTTCCTCCGCCCCGTCGGGGCTTGCGCCGACGATGACGGGCACGGGGCTGAGGCGGCCGATGAGCCGGGTGACCTCAGCGGCCCCGACGACCGGCAGCGGAGCGCCGAGCAGCACCGCGCCGGGATGCTGTGCTCCGACCTGCAACAGGGCCTCGGCGCCGTCGTGACAGGCGATCACGGTGACGCCGGCCGCCGCGAAGCGGGCCATGGCCCGGGCGGCCAGCTTCTCGTCCGGCTCGGCGAGCAGCAGGGCCGGCGGCTTGCCCGCTCCTCTACCGCCCTGCACCGAGTGGGTCGTGCTGCCTGGTGGTCGTGGTGCGTCGGGGTTCACCCGGAGAACTCCTTCACGTGATGCGCGCAAAGGCGTGGTCGTCGAAGCCTGCATGTCAGCCGAAGCGGCCCGAGATGTAGTCCTCGGTACGCTGGTCGGAGGGGTTGGAGAAGATGCGCTCCGTCTCGTCGTACTCGACGAGACGGCCGTGGCGCACACCTGCGTCGTCCACGTCCGCGGTGAAGAAGGCGGTGCGGTGGGAGACGCGCGCGGCCTGCTGCATGTTGTGGGTGACGACGATGATCGTGAACTCCTGGGCAAGGTGCTCCATGAGGTCCTCGATCTTGGCGGTGGCGATCGGGTCCAGTGCCGAGCAGGGCTCGTCCATGAGGATGACCTCGGGCTTGACCGCGATGGTGCGCGCGATGCACAGCCGCTGCTGCTGGCCGCCGGACAGGGCCAGGGCGGAGGTCTTGAGCTTGTCCTTGACCTCGTCCCACAGGGCGGCGTGGGTGAGGGTCTCTTCGACGAGGTCGTCGAGGTTGCCCTTGAAGCCGCCGACGCGCGGGCCGTAGGCGATGTTGTCGTAGATCGACTTGGGGAACGGGTTGGGCTTCTGGAAGACCATGCCGATCCGGCGGCGGACCTCGATGGGGTCGACGTCGCGGCCGTACAGGTCCTCGTTGTGGTAGCTGACCTTGCCGGCCACGCGAGCGGTGGGCACGAGGTCGTTCATGCGGTTGAAGCAGCGCAGCACGGTCGACTTGCCGCAGCCGGAAGGGCCGATCATCGCGGTGATCTGGCGGTGTCCGATGGACATGTTGACGTCGCGGACCGCTTCGTGGTCGCCGTAGAAGACGGACAGGCTGCCGACCTCGAAGACGGGACTGACCAGCGAGGGGGCAGCGCGGAAGGCGACCTGCGGGGTCCGGGTGCCGCCGGCGGCGTCGGAGGGAGGGGTCATGGCGGTCTCCTGCGGATTCGGAGAGTCGGCGGGCTGATGAAGCTGGTCGGTCACGGAGGTCATGGCGGTCACCAGGTGCGGGCGTAGCGGTTGCGCAGCCAGATCGCCAGGGAGTTCATCACCAGGAGGATCGCCAGCAGGATCACGATCGCGGCGGAGGCGAGGGAGACGAACTCGGAGCGGGACTGGCTGATCCAGTTGAAGATCTGGATGGGCAGGACGGTGAACTGGCTCTGCACGCCGCTGGGGTTGAACGTGATGAACGTCAGACCGCCGAGCAGCAGCAGCGGGGCCGCCTCGCCGATGGCGCGGGACAGGGCCAGGATCGATCCGGTCGCCATGCCCGGCACGGCGGCGGGCAGGACCTGGCGCCAGATCGTCTGCCACTGGGTGGCGCCCAGGGCGAGGGACGCCTGGCGGATGGACTGCGGTACCGCCCGGATCGCCTCGCGGGACGAGATGATCACCACGGGCAGCACCAGCAGGGAGAGCGTCAGCGACGCCGTCAGCACGGTCTGGCCGAAGCCCAGGCCGCGGGAGATGATCCCGAGGCCGAGGATGCCGTAGACGATGGACGGAACGGCGGCCAGGTTCTGGATGTTGATCTCGATCGCCCGGTTCCACCACCGGTCGGGGTCGGCGTACTCCTCCAGGTAGATGGCCGTGAGGATGCCGGTGGGCAGGCAGTACACGGCGGTGAAACCGATGACCCAGACCGTGCCCATGATCGCCGACTGGGCGCCGCCCTGTGTCGGGTCGATGTAGTCGGGGAAGTTCATCCACAGCCGCGGATCGAGCCGTGACCAGCCCTCGGCGAGTACGTAGCCGAGCAGCGAGATCAGGAAGAGGACGGCGACGGCGAGCGAGGCCCACAGGCTCAGCTGGAAGACCCGCTCGCGCAGAGGCGTCCCCTTGCCCTTCAGCCGGGGAGCGTCACCCTGGAGAACGACCTCTCGGTCGATGACTTTGGAACTCATTCGTACACCTCGCGGTACTTGCGCACCAGACGGATGCTGAGCAGGTTCATCACCAGGGTCATCACGAACAGCAGCGCGCCCACGGCGAAGATCGTCTGGTAGCCGGTCGAGCCGGTGGGCAGGTCGCCGATGCCGGCCGCGGCGATGAACGCGGTCATCGTCTGCATGCCTTCGAGGGGGTTGAAGGACAGGTTCGGCTGTCCGCCGGCCGCGATGGCGACGATCATCGTCTCGCCCAGTGCGCGGGAGATGCCGAGCACGACGGCGGCGACGATGCCGGACAGGGCGGCGGGGAACACCACCCGGGTGGAGACCTGCATCCGGGAGGAGCCGAGAGCGAACGCGCCGTCGCGCAGTGCCCGGGGCACCGCGCTCATGGAGTCCTCTGCGAGCGAGGCGATCGTCGGGATGATCATGATGCCCATGACGAACCCGGCGGCGAGGGCGTTGAAGATCTGCGGCCCGTCGCCGGCGGGCCAGATGCCCTGAAGCAGCGGGGTGATCGCCTTCAGCGCGAAGAATCCGTAGACGACGGTGGGGATGCCCGCGAGGACCTCCAGCATCGGCTTGAAGATCTTGCGGACGCGCCGGTTGGCGTACTCGCTCAGGTACACCGCTGCGCCAAGTCCCAGCGGAACGGCGACCAGCAGGGCGATCAGGGTGACCATCAGGGTGCCGCCGACGAGCGGCAGAACGCCGAAGGACGACGGCTTGAACAGCGGCGCCCAGTTCGTTCCGGTGATGAACTCACCGAAGCCGACCTTGGAGAAGAACTCACCGGCCGGGGGGATCAGGGCGAGAACGATGCCGATCGTGGTCAGCACCGAGACCAGCGAGGCGGCCACCAGGAGGACCTTGATGACCTTCTCGCCATAGCGCGGCTGGGACCGCTTCAGGGAGCCGGGGCTTCCTGAAGCGGCCCGCCGGTCGGAGACGGTGGAACTCATGACGTGTGCTGCTCCCGCAGCGTCGCGAGGTCCTTCTCCAGTTCCTTCTGCTGCTCGGCGTTGAGCGGCACGAACTGCGCCTTCTCGGCGATCTCGGCGCTGTTCTCGACGTAGTACTCGACGAACGCCTCGACCTCCGGCTTGTCCAGGGAGGACGCCTTCGGGTAGATGAACAGCGGGCGGCCGAGCGGCGTGTACGTGCCGTCCTGGACCGTCTTCGTGCTGGGCGCGACACAGCCCTCGCCGCCGTCGATCTTGACGGCCTTCAGCTTGTCCTGGTTCTCCTCGAAGTAGGACAGGCCGAAGTAGCCGATGCCGCCCTTGGAGCCCGACACGCCGCGGACGGTGACGTTGTCGTCCTCGCTCGGGTTGTAGTCGGTGCGCGAGGCGCCTTCCTCACCGTTGATCGCGTCGGTGAAGTAGTCGAAGGTGCCCGAGTCGGTGCCGGCGCCGAACAACTCCATCTTCTGGTTCGGGAACTTCGGGTCGACCTGGTTCCAGTTGTTCACCTTGGAACCGGGCTCCCAGATCTTCTTCAGCTGCTCGACGGTCAGGCACTCGACGAAGTCGTTGTCCTTGCTCACCACGACGGACAGACCGTCGTTGGCGACCGTGAACTCCTCGAACTTGGTGCCGGCCTTCTCGCAGGCCGCCTTCTCCTCGTCCTTGATCGGGCGGGAGGCGTTGGAGATGTCCGTCTCCCCGGCGCAGAACTTCTCGAAACCGCCACCGGTCCCTGAGGTGCCGACCGTGACCTTCACGCCCGGGTTCACCCCCTGGAAGAGCTGGGCCGCCACCGTGGAGAGCGGGGCAACCGTGCTCGAACCGTCCACCTTCACGGTCCCGGACAGCTTGTCGCCGCCTTCACCACCGGAACCTGCGTCGGCGCCGCCGCACGCACTCGCGGCCAGCATCACAGCAGCCGTCAGAGCCAAAGGAGCCTTGGCCCGGCGCAACGAAGTGGAAATGTTCACGACTCTCGACCCTCGTGTCTGCCGGGACATCGCCCGGCTGTCTGGATCAGGTGCGCAGCGCGCTCCGTTCGGACACATTGATCGAAGCTTGCCTATATGAACAGAGGGTGTACGAGGGCTCCATCGGAAATGAACGATAGTCGGTCATCTATATAGACGGATCATGCCGCAAGCGGGTCGGTGTGCCCAGCCCGTGGCGACGCGCTTGCCGCCCCGCTGTGACGGGCCGGCCGGCCGGGTCGTCGCCCGGGTGAGTGTCATCGGCAGAGTTCGGGCCCCGTTAACCCTCCAGCCGCCTGCAAGTGGGGCGACGGCACTTAGCGTCATGGATCGACGGTCACCTATATGGCCGGTCTTCGCCCCCGACATCGTGGAGGACCTCGTGCTCGATCAGCCCGACAGCCGCACGGACCGCTCAGCAGACCTGCCCCTGCTGCCCAGCCACAACACGGCGCGGTCCGCACTCACGTGCCGCTACCGGTGCGGCGACGCCTGCTCCCACGACGCCCCGAACCGCTCGCTCAACACCTACTTCGGCGACATCGTCCACCAGGTGTCCCGCCGTGGCGTACTCAAGAGCGGCACGGTCCTCGCTCTGGCGGCCGCCGCCGGAACCGCAGCCGCAGCGCCCGCGGCGGCCGGTGGGACCACCTCGGCCGGGCACCGGGGTCACGACCGCCTGCCCCGCGGACTGCGCTTCGAGGCCGTGCCCCCGAACACCGCCGATGCCGTGACCGTCCCCGCCGGCTACGCCCGGCAGGTCGTCATCCGCTGGGGCGACCCCGTCCTGCACGGCGCGCCGCGCTTCGACGCCCGCCGCCAGACCGTGCAGGCCCAGTCCCGCCAGTTCGGCTACAACTGCGACTACATGGCACTGCTCGACCTGCCCCGCCACCGGCACGGCCACCAGGTGCTCGTGGTCAACCACGAGTACACCAACGAAGAGATCATGTTCTACGGCTACGACCCGGCGAACCCCACCCGCGAACAGGTCGAGATCGCCTGGGCCGCCCACGGCCTGACCGTCCTCACCGTCCGCGCCGACCGCCGCTCCGGGCGGCTGTGGCCGCTCACCGGCGACGCGCTCAACCGCCGCATCACCGCGACGACCCCCTTCCAGGTCACCGGGCCCGCGGCCGGCAGCGACCTGCTCAAGACCAGCGCCGACCCGACCGGCCGCACCGTGCTGGGCACGCTGAACAACTGTGGTGGCGGCGTCACCCCATGGGGAACGGTCCTGTCGGGCGAGGAGAACTTCAACCAGTACTTTGCCAACGCGGCCGCCGTCACCGACCCGACCGCCAAGCAGCGTCTGGCCCGCTACGGACTGCCGTCCGGCACAAGCCATCGCAAGTGGGAACGCTTCGACGACCGCTTCGACCTCGCCAAGGAGCCCAACGAGGCCAACCGGCACGGCTGGATCGTCGAGATCGACCCGTACGACCCCACCTCCACCCCGCGCAAGCGCACCGCACTCGGCCGCTTCAAGCACGAAGCCGCCGAGCCCCGGCTGACCCGCGACGGCCGCGTCGCCCTCTACATGGGCGACGACGAGCGCTTCGACTACCTGTACAAGTACGTCTCCACCCACCGGTTCATGAAGGGCAACAGCCGCACCGCCCGCGAGCACAACCTCCGCCTCCTCGACGAGGGCACTCTCTACGTCGCCAGGTTCACCGGTGACAGCCCGGCCGCCGAGATCGACGGCACCGGCGCACTCCCGGAGGACGGCGACTTCGCGGGTGCCGGCACCTGGATCCCGCTCGCCACCGGCAGCACCTCGCACATCGAGGGCATGACCGCCGAGGAGGTCTACGTCTTCACCCGTCTGGCCGCCGACAAGGCCGGCGCCACGAAGATGGACCGCCCCGAAGACGTCGAACCCCACCCGCACACGGGCCGCGTCTACGTCGCCCTCACCAACAACAAGGACCGCGGAGCGGCCGGCAGGACCGGCCCCGACGAGGCCAACCCGCGCTCCGGCAACAAGCACGGTCACATCCTCGAGCTCGACGAACACTGCGGGGATGCCGCCGCGAAGTCCTTCCGATGGCGCCTGATGCTGGTCTGCGGCGACCCCAAGGACCCGTCCACCTACTTCGCCGGCTTCGACAAGAACCAGGTCAGCCAGATCTCCTGCCCCGACAACATCGCCTTCGACGAGCACGGCAACCTCTGGCTCGCCACCGACGGCGCGGCCCTCGGTGCCAACGACGGCCTCTTCGCCGTCCCCGTCAAGGGCCCGCACCGTGGCCACGTCAAGCAGTTCCTGACAGTCCCCAAGGGCGCCGAGACCTGCGGCCCGATCATCACCGACGACCGCATTCTCGTCGCCGTCCAGCACCCGGGCGAACTCGACGGCGCCACCGCGGAGAAGCCCGGTTCCGTGTGGCCCGAAGGACCGGGCAGCATTCCACGGCCGTCGGTCGTCTCGGTCTGGAAGGCGGGCTCCGGCCACTGACCGTCCCAGGGCCGTGCTGACCGTCGAGGGCCAGGGCCGTGCTTGGCGACCGTCCCCAGGCCGTGCTGGCCATCCCAGGCCCGTCCTCGGTGCGACAGCTCTGCAGCGCGCGGGGCATTGCTTCGAATGTGATGCCCGGTCTGCCTTGGTCAGGGCGGGCCGGGCCTCGGGCAAGCGCCCGAACGACAGCCGTTTCCCGTGAGTGCCTCGGGCTGGCTGGCCGTTCCGCCGGGCACTGCGGGAGCCGGCATGGCAACGACGCCGGGACGCGCCTACCGTGATCACTCCTCGTCGCATCGGTTCGTCGATGTGGAGGTTCGGGCGCAGGGCCGGCCGGTCCGTAGACCCAGTCCAATGCAGTCGAGCCGCCATGGAGCTTCGCCGTGGGCGGCCCGTCCTCAGGTCCTCGACGACCCTTGACCGTCCTTGACCGTCCTCGATGGTCCTTGACGGTCCCGGATGGCCCTCGACGATCCTCGCGACGTCCTGTGGTGGCGGGTCGTGGCGTAGCGACCGGACAGCGGAGGCGGGGCTCCACCGGGCGAGAGTCCTGGTGGGGCCCGTTTCTCATGTTTGACGCCGGGCGTGTTCCAGATCCGTGGCAAGGGCGCGTTCGTCCGCGGTGTTCCACGTGGAACATCTGCCGGCCGGCGGCGCCTCGGCTGCGGTGTTCGACCAGGTCAATCGGGCTCACGGAAGGTTTTCCACAGGGGGAGACGGCTGTCCGGGCTCGGCGGTACGGTCGTGGCAGTTGACGGTGATGACGTTCGTCGCCGGGGGAGGGCGCGAATATGAGCGAGATCATGGCGTCGGTGCCGGAGCAGCGGCCGGATTCCGGCGGGGACGGATCGGCGGGCGCGGTGTGGCCGGGCTCACGGGACGAGGCCGGGGTCGGCTTCGGTGGCGGGCGGCGTATTCCTGTGGTCCCGGGCTTCGCGCCGCGCACGGCGACCGTCAGCGGCGCCCGGTCACCGAAGGAGATGGGCAAGGCGCTGCGGGACCGCGTACCGCGCTCTTCGCACCATGTGATGCTGCCGACGTCCGGCCGGCCCGACGCCGTGCAGGCCGTCGAGGAGTCCAGCCGCGGGCGTGTGCCGGAGCTCACCCCGATCCGCGTGGGACGGATGGCTGCTTCCCCGTTCGCCTTCCTGCGGGGCGCGGCCGGGCTGATGGGCCATGACCTGGTGGGCACACCGGTCACCGGTATCGGCGCACAGCTCTGCGGCGACGCCCACGCGGCGAACTTCGGTCTCTACGGGGACGCCAGGGGCCGTCTGGTCATGGACCTCAACGACTTCGACGAAACCGTCGTCGGCCCGTGGGAGTGGGACCTCAAGCGGCTCGCGGTGTCCCTGGTGCTGGCGGGCCGGACGGCAGGGGCCGACGAGGGCGTCTGCCGAGCGGCGGCCTTCGACACCGTGGGCGCCTACCGCCGCACCATGCGGTTGCTGGCCAAGCTGCCGGCCATGGACGCGTGGAACGCGATAGCCGACGAGGAGCTCGTCTCCCACACGGACGCCCGGGACCTGCTCGGGACGCTGGAACGGGTCGCGGCGAAGGCGCGCAACAACACCAGCGCGCGATTCGCGGCCAAGGCGACCGAGGCCGTGGAAGAGGGCGAGTACGGCGACGACGGTACGCGGGGTGCCGCCGGGCGCCGCTTCGTTGACGCGCCTCCCGTGCTGCGCCGGGTCCCCGACGCGGAGGCGGCGGCCGTCGCCGCTTCGCTGGGGGAGTATCTGACCACGGTCGGGGAGGACCGCCTCCCGCTGCTCGCGCGCTACTCGATACACGACGTCGCGTTCCGGGTCGTGGGCACCGGAAGCGTGGGCACCCGGTCGTACGTCGTGCTGCTCCTCGACCACCGCGGCGATCCGCTGGTGCTGCAGGTGAAGGAGGCACGTGCCTCCGTACTTCTGCCGTACCTGGAATCCGTCGGCTTCCCCGCACCGGAGCCGGTGCACGAGGGGCGCCGAGTGGTGCGGGGCCAGAAGCGCATGCAGGTGGTCAGCGACAGCCTGCTGGGCTGGACGACCGTGGAGGGGCGCCCCTTCCAGGTGCGGCAGTTCAGGAACCGCAAGGGCAGTGTCGACCCCGGGGCCCTCACGCCCGACCAGCTCGACGACTACGGCCGGATGACGGGCGCCCTGCTCGCCCGAGCCCACGCCCACAGCGCGGACCCGAGACTGCTTGCCGGGTACTGCGGCAAGAACGAGGAGCTGGACGAGGCCGTGGCGGCGTTCGCGGTGATGTACGCGGACCGTACGGAGGCCGATCACGCGGACCTCCTGACGGCCATCAAGAGCGGTCGGACAGCCGCTGAGCTGGGGGTGTGACAGGCCCCCCGGCAGCGCCCGTAGGCTGGAGCGGTGACTCAGGATGCCGCCGGGGGACCGACGACCCGCAACGACGAAGAGCCGGCCGCGCGACAGGCAGCGCAGCATGCCGAGCAGGACCGGCCGGAGGCCCGGCTGGCCAAGGCCGTCGGGGCGGCCGAGCACGCGCTGATCGAGTTCGAGATCGCGGTGGAGACGTTCCGGGTGGAGGTGGAGAACTTCTCCAGGCTGCACCACCAGAAGCTCGGACCGATGTACGCGCGGCTGGACGAGCTCGACGCGCAGATCGCGGAAGCCAGGGCGGCACACAGCGGCGACCCGGAGGACCTGCGCAAGGCGTGGGAGGCGCGGGCCCTGGTACTGCCGATGCCGGGCGTGGACGAGCTGTTCCACGACTGGATGGATTCCGACGGCCTCTCCGCCGAGGCCGCCGCGATGCTCACGGACCAGCCCGTGCAGTCACCGAAGCGGGTCCGGCCGAGCGACGAGGCGCGCAAGCTCTACCGGGAACTCGTCCGCAGGTCCCATCCGGACCTGGCGCAGGACGATACGGAGCGGGCACGGCGCGAGGAGTTCATCACGCGGGTCAACGCCGCATACGGGCTGGGCGACGAGTCGGGGCTGAGGGAACTGGCCGAGGAATGGGCTGCCGGGCCCGTGCCGGCCGCGCCCCGGCCCAGCGAGCGTGACGAGCTCTATGCCCGGCTCGAGTGGCTGGCGCAGCGCAAGGAGCTGCTGACCGTGGTCGCCCGGGAGCTGGAGGAGAGCGCCATCGGGGCGATGCTGCGGATGGCGCCGGACGACCCGGACCGGCTGCTGGAAGAGATCGCCGAGCAACTCCTGGCGCAGGTGGCGGAGCGTGAGGCCGAGCTGGCCGGGTTGGTGCAGTAGGTTTTCCGGGGCCTCGGTGGGGCGGGGCCGGACCGCGACCGGGACCGCTGCGGAACCGGCCTTTTACACGTACGAGAGAAGGCATCACTCATGAACTTCGCCCCGTTGCCCTCCGTGAGCGTCGCGGAGGTGCCGGCCGACGGCCTCGTCCTGGACGTACGGGAGACCGACGAGTGGGCGGCCGGGCACGTCGAAGGCGCGCTGCACGTCCCGATGAGCGACTTCGTGGCCCGCTTCGGCGAGGTGACGGAGGCGCTGGCCGACGGACGGCGTGCCTATGTGATGTGCCGGGTCGGCGGCCGCTCCGCGCAGGTCACGCAGTACCTGGTGCAGCAGGGCGTCGACGCGGTGAACATCGACGGCGGCATGCTCGCCTGGGAAGGGGCGGGGCGGCCCATGGTCACCGAGAACGGCTCCCCCGCGTCCGTGCTCTGACTCCACGCCGGATGCTCGGCCGGGCAGGGACAGGCGATGCGCCCGGCCGGCGGCGTCGGTTCGGTGGCGTGCGGGGCCGGCGGCGTCGGTTCGGTGGCGTGCGGGCCCGGTGGTGCGTCGGGCCGGAGTGTGCGGGTCGGTGGCATGCGGCCCGGTGGTGCGTCGGGCCGGAGTGTGCGGGTCGGTGGTGTGCGGGCCCGGTGGTGCGTCGGGCCGGGGTGCGCGGGCCGGTGGTGCGTCGAGCCGCGTTGTGCCCGGCCTGCGGCGTGTCCGGGCGCTAACCGAGAGGGTGGGCGGCGAGGAGATCGCCGAGAGCCTCTTCGTGGGCGGCCGCGGGACCGAGCGAGAGCTCGAGCTGCTTGGCCCAGGCGTGGTAGCGGTGGAGCGGGTAGTCGACGTCCGCGCCGAAGCCGCCGTGCAGATGCTGAGCGGTCTGCACGACGCGCCGAACCCCCTCCGAGGCCCAGATCTTGGCCACGGCGATGTCGCCCGCCGGCGGCAGCGCTCCGTCGGAATCGGTGGTGATCCGCCAGGCGGCCTGCCAGAGGGTGGCCTCCATGGCGCGCAGGTCGATGTACCGGTCGGCGGCCTGTACGGCCACCGCCTGGAACGTGGCCACCGGGAAGCCGAACTGCTCCCGCTTGCCGGTGTATGCGCCGGTCATGGCCAGTACCCGCTCCCCGAGGCCCAGAGCCAGGGCACAGGTGCCCGTGGCGAGCAGTCCGCGGAGCCACTCCCAGGCGTGAGGATCGTCGATCAGGTCCCGGTCGTCGATTTTTACCGCCTTGAACCGGACCTCAGCCAGGCGCTCGCCACTTGTGGAGACCTGCTCGGCGAGGGCGAGGCCGTCATGCGTACGCGGTACAAGGGCGAGAACCGCCCTGCCGTCGCCGGTGTGGGCAGGCACAGCGATACGGTCCGCGCATTGCGCCCAGGGCACAGCCGTGTGCATCCCGTCGAGGACCCAGCCGCCCGCTGGTCCGACGGGGCGGCGTGCGGTGACGGCGGACTCTGCGGAACCGTGGCCGGTGCGGCCGTTGGCCGCTGCCGTGAGCACCAGGTCGCCATGGCCGATCCGGGGGAGGACCTCGCCGCGGAGACTGGTGCTTCCGAAGCGCGTCACGGCCATCGCGACCGCGGACGTCTCCAGCAGCGGCACGCGTGCCAGCACCTTGGCGGACTCGCGCAGTACCAGGCAGAGCGCGATGGGGTCGAGTCCGGCACCGCCGTGCTCCTCCGGCAGCACCAGGCCCAGCAGGTCGGAGTCCGCGAGGCGGGACCACAACGGGCGGTCGAAGTCGTCGGCGACGGCCTCCGCAGTCATCGCGGGGCTCGGAACCGCATCGGGCGCCACGGCCGAGAAGACCGCCTCGGCTGCCTCCACGGCTGCCAGATGCTCCTCGGTGAAGGTGAAGTCCACTTCCTGCTCCCTCCGCGACACAGCCGTATCTGACGGGTCGTCAAGATAGGTGACGCCGGGCGCGAAGGGAATGGCTGCGGAGCACGGGGCTGGCCGGGCCTCACGGCTGCGGGTGGTCGGTGCGGGTGGACGGTGGGCTGCGAGCAGTGGGCTGTCGGCGGGGGCAGCGGCGAGGAGGTCGGCGGTCAGCGGTCGAAGTCCAACTCCACTTCCGCCGTAGCGGGATGGGACTGGCAGGCCAGGACATAGCCGGCGTCCGTCTCCTCCGGTTCGAGGGCGAAGTTCCGGTCCATGCGGACCTCGCCCGAAACCAAGAACGCCCTGCAGGTGCCGCACACACCGCCCTTGCAGGCGTAGGGTGCGTCGGCCCGGCTGCGCAGCACCGTCTCCAGGAGCGACTCTCCTTCCTGGACCGGCCAGGTGCCCGACCGGCCGTCGAGGGTTGCCGTGAGGGCGGCGTGAGCCGGCGAGGCGACGGTCGTGGACAGCGGTGCCGAGCCGTCATCGACGTGGAAGATCTCCTGGTGGATGCGGCCGCGGTCCACGCCGAGCCCACGCAGAGCGCGCTCGGCGGCCTGGACGAGTCCGAACGGCCCACAGAGGAACCAGCCGTCGACCTCCGGCACCGGAAGCAGCGCCGGCAGAAGGCCGGTCAGGCGCTCCTCGTCCAGGCGCCCCGACGGCAGTCCCGCCTGCTGTTCTTCCCGGGACAGCGCGGTGACCAGCTGAAAGCGGTCCGGGTAGCGGTCCTTGAGGTCGGCCACCTCGTCCAGGAACATCGTGGAGGCCGCCGTGCGGTCGCTGCGGATCAGGCAGAACCGGGCTTCCGGCTCGCTCCGCAACAGCGTCGCGGCCATGGACAGCACGGGCGTGATCCCGCTGCCGCCCACCACCGCTGAGAAGTGACCCGGCCTCGGAGGGAAGAGGAACCGGCCGGCCGGCGGCATCACCTCGACGGTGTCGCCGACGGACAGCTCCTTGAGGGCGTACGTCGAGAACTCGCCGCCGTCCACACGTCGGATGCCGACCCGCAGCACGGGAACGCCGCCGTCCGGAGCGGCCGGGGTGCAGATCGAGTACGTGCGGCGGATCTCCACGCCGTCCACGAGCCGGCGCAGCGCGATGTGCTGGCCGGGTGTGTGGCGGAAGGTCTCGCGCAGTTCGGCGGGCACGTCGAAGGTGACGGTCACCGAGTCGTCCGTGAGCCGTTCGACCGCGCTGACCCGGAGCGGATGGAACATCTACAACTCCTTGAAGTGGTCGAAAGGTTCGCGACAGGAGACGCACCTGCGCAGGGCTTTGCAGGCCGTGGAGGAGAACCTGCTCAGCAGCTCCGTGTCGGTAGAGCCGCACTGCGGGCAGCGGACGGAGAGCGATATCGGCACCGGCTCGTCCGCCGCGTGATGACGGGGCGGCGCTATGCCGAACTCGCTCAGCTTCCGGCGGCCTTCGGCACTGATGTCGTCCGTCGACCAGGCCGGCGCAAGGACCCTGACGACCGAGACGGCCGCCATCCCGTGGTCACGCAGCACCCGTTCGATGTCGGCCGTCATGGCCTCGACGGCCGGGCAGCCCGTGTACGTCGGTGTCAGTTCGACCTCGACGCAGGCGGGTCCGACCAGGCGAACGCCCCGGATGACGCCGAGCTCCCCGAGGGTAAGCACCGGCAGCTCCGGGTCGGGGACCGAGCCCGCCAGCCTGCGCAGCTCCGCCTCCAGGCTCGTGTCGCCCCCGGACGCACCCGGCGCAGGCGGTGCGGCCTGGACCCGGGTGTCGGCCGGGGCCTGGGGCTGCGGCGAAGCGTGGACGTGGGGCTGGGGCTCCGGCGCGGCGTGCGCGCGAGCCTGTCCGGTTGTTCCTGTCACCATGACGCCCCCGGGTGACTCCGGTGCAGATGCTGCATCTCCGCGAGCATCCGTCCGAACGACTCGGTGTGCAGCCCCTGGCGCCCCGCTCCCGCGGACCAGGCGCCCGTGCGCGCACCGGACGGAACGGTCAGCGTGGCCGCCTCCAGAACCGCCGTGACCCGCTCGAGCCAGGGCGTTTCCAGGGCTGCGAGATCCACCTCGAGCCCGTCCACCGGCTGGAACATCTCGCCCGTGAACCGCCACAGCGCAGCGCACGCCCGCTGCATCCGCTCGTGGCTCTCCGCCGTGCCGTCGCCGAGCCTGGTGATCCAGTGCTCCGCGTGGTCCTGGTGGTACGAGACTTCCTTGACGGCCTTGGCGGCGAGTCCGGCGAGCGGGCCGTCCCCGGCCGCCAGCTGCCCGTAGAGGAGGCGCTGGTGGACGGAGAAGTAGAACTGGCGGGCGATGGTGTGCGCGAAGTCGCCGTTCGGCTGCTCGACCAGCTGGAGGTTCCGGAAGGAGCGCTCCTCGCGGAGGTAGGCCAGTTCGTCCTCGTCACCGACGAGAGAGAGCAGTACGCGCGCCTGCCCGAGCAGATCGAGCGCGATGTTGGCGAGGGCGACCTCCTCCTCCAGGACCGGTGCGTGTCCGGCCCACTCCCCCAGCCGGTGGGAGAGCACCAGTGCGTCGTCACCGAGAGCCAGCGCTGCCGTGGTGTACCCAGCGGGGTGAGGCGCCGGTGCCGCGGCCGGAGGCGGGGTGGGCCCTGTCGCCGGTGCCTCGGCTGTCGGGGACATCGCGGCTTCCGTGGGTGCCGAGGAGGTGGTGGGCGTCGTGGTCACAGGTGCTTCACCCCTTCCGGGATCTCGTAGAACGTGGGGTGCCGGTAGGGCTTGTCGGCGGCCGGCTCGAAGAACGGGTCCTTCTCGTCCGGTGAGGAGGCGGTGACGGCGGTGGAGGGCACGACCCAGATCGAGACACCCTCGCTGCGCCGCGTGTACAGGTCGCGGGCGTTACGCAGGGCCATTTCCGCGTCCGGCGCGTGCAGGCTTCCTGCGTGGGTGTGGGACAGCCCGCGGCGCGAACGCACGAAGACCTCCCACAGCGGCCATTCGGTAGAGCTGCTCATGCCGTCGCCTCCACGGACTGGTTGTGCTGTGCTGCCTGGTGCTTCTCCGCGTACGCAGTGGCCGCTTCCCTGACCCAGGCTCCTTCTTCGTGTGCCCGCCGGCGCTGGCTGATCCGCTGTTCGTTGCAGGGGCCGTTGCCCTTGAGGACGTCCTGGAACTCGGCCCAGTCGATGGCACCGAAGTCGTGGTGGCCGCGCTCCTCGTTCCACCGGAGGTCCGGGTCGGGGAGGGTGAGACCCAGGGAATCGGCCTGCGGCACGCAGATGTCGACGAAGCGCTGGCGCAACTCGTCGTTCGAGTGGCGCTTGATCTTCCAGGCCATGGACTGCGCCGAGTGTGCCGATGCGTCGTCCGGCGGACCGAACATCATCAGTGACGGCCACCACCAGCGGTCCACCGCGTCCTGCGCCATCGCGTGCTGCTCCGGCGTCCCCTTGGACAGGGTGAGCAGAAGCTCGTACCCCTGGCGCTGGTGGAAGGACTCCTCCTTGCAGACCCTGACCATCGCCCGGGCATAGGGCCCGTAGGAACAGCGGCAGAGCGGCACTTGGTTGGTGATCGCCGCCCCGTCGACCAGCCAGCCGATCGCGCCTACGTCCGCCCAGGTGAGCGTCGGGTAATTGAAGATCGAGGAGTATTTCTGGCGGCCCGAGTGCAGCTTGTCGAGCAGCTCGTCGCGGCTGGTGCCGAGCGTCTCTGCGGCGCTGTACAGGTAGAGGCCGTGGCCGGCTTCGTCCTGGACCTTGGCCATCAGGATCGCCTTGCGGCGCAGCGAGGGCGCGCGCGTGATCCAGTTCGCCTCCGGCTGCATGCCGATGATTTCGGAGTGCGCGTGCTGCGCCATCTGGCGGACCAGCGACGCCCGGTAGGCGTCCGGCATCCAGTCGCGCGGTTCGATGCGCTCGTCGGCGGCCACGGCAGCGTCGAATGCCGCCTGGTACCCATCCGCAGTCACTGCCGTCATCCGGACTCCCCTACCGACCGATCGTTCGGTTCATCGGCTTCAATGGTCGGTCGCCGAGCCGTAGGGTGTCAACCCTGTGGATAACCGAGGGGACCGGCGGCGAGCGGGGCGGGGATGGATTCCTACGAGGACGAGGAAGACGCGGGGGGCGGGAAAGTGAGCTCCGGGCTGCCTGGGCCCCGTCGTGCCGGGCAGACGGAAGGTGGCCGACCGGAGAGCAGTCGGGAGGCCGGGCCGCCGCCCGGACTCGACGAGCCTCGTCCGGGCGACGGCGCCCGCACCGAAAGCATCCCTGCACGCACCGAAGCACTCCCCGGACCGCGCCAGGCGTCGGAGCCCCCGGCTTCCGCGCCCCCCGGCCCGTCGGCGCCCTCTGAACTCCCTGATCATCGGTGGCCGCCCGCGGCACCCGCTCGTGCCGAGCCGCCTGCGTGCGACCGAGCGAGGTTGCCCGCGGCACCCGACCGTGCGGAGTTGCCCGCGCCTGTCGGCCCTCCCCGCCCCCCGGCCCCGCCTGGAGCGCCCGAATCACTCCGTTCCGCTGAGCCGCCCGCCCGACCTGTCGCCCCTGCGGACCCGGTGGCGCCCGAGCCGTCCGGCGGTATAGCGGGGCTCTCCCTTCCCTATCAGGCCGCGGCTGCCGTGTCGCTCGCGCTGATAGCGGCCCTCGCCTGCGTCCACCTGGCCATGGTGTTTCTCCATGTCGCCCCCTCCAACACCGTGACCAAGCAGTACGGGGAAGCGGTCGACGGCTGGGTGTATCCGGAGTTCGAGCAGAACTGGAAGCTGTTCGCCCCCAATCCCCTCCAGCAGAACATCGCGGTACAGGCGCGGGCTCAGTACACCGCCCGTGACGGCAGCCACCGCATCAGTGACTGGATCGACCTGTCGGCCCAGGACGGTGAGCAGATCCGTCACAACATCATCCCGAGCCATCTCCAGCAGAACCAGCTCCGCCGCGCATGGGACTTCTACGTCGGCTCGCACGACACCGAGAACCGACCCGACGGGCTGCGCGGCCGACTCTCGGAGAGCTACCTGCGCCGCATCGTGATGCTCCGCCTCGGCCGCCAGGACCTCGGCGGTTCCGTCGAGCGCATCCAGCTCCGTGCGTCAACCAGGGCCATCGGGGCCCCGAAGTGGAGCGAAGAGAAGATCGACACCCGCCCCGTCCACCGAGAACTGCCGTGGTGGACCGTCACCGCGGCGGATCTCCCGGGTGGAGCCGGCAACGACAGGACAGAGGCCGCCCGGTGAAGCCCGACCAGGGCCGGAAGGTCGCCCGTGCCGTCCAGCTCATCACCTCCACGGCTCTCGGGCCCTACCAGAGCGCGGTCGTCCGGATCGGCTTCGCGGCGACCTGGCTGCTGTTCCTGCTGCGCGAACTGCCCCACCGGCACGATCTCTACGGACCGGACGGCCCCTGGAGCTGGGAGATGGGCCGGGAGCTGATCGCCGGCAACAACGCGTTCACCGTGCTCCTGTGGTCGGACAGCGCGCTGTGGTTCGAGTTCGTCTACGGCCTCTGTGTGCTGTCCAGCCTGCTGATGATGCTGGGCTGGCGCACCCGTGCCGTGTCGGTGCTCTTCATGGTCGGCGTGCTGTCCCTGCAGAACCGATCGATCTTCGTGGGTGACGGCGGCGACAACGTCGTCCACCTCATGGCCATCTACCTGGTGCTGACGCGCTGCGCGCAGGTCTGGTCCCTGGATGCCCGGCGGGCGGCACGCCGGCGCGGCCCCGAGCGGAAAGCTCCCGAAGCCGCAGGCCCTGAATGGGCGGACACCGAAGCCGCAGGCCCCGAGCGGGCAGGCGCCGACCTGACAGGGCCCCTCCTCTGGGTGGTGCTCGGCGCGGCGCTCTTCGCGGGCACCGTCGTGGGAGGGGCCGGCGGAGACGCCTGGATCCTCGTCATGTTCTGGGGGGTGTGGGCGGCTCATGGCCTGTGGTGGGCGGTGAACCGCTTCGCGCCCGGCAGCCAGCCGCGCATCCTGCTCGACGTCCTGGCGAACCTCATCCACAACGCCGCCCTCGTCGTGATCATGGTCGAGGTCTGTCTGATCTACGCCACCGCCGGCTGGTACAAGATCCAGGGGTCGCGCTGGCAGGACGGCACCGCGCTGTACTACCCACTCAAGCTGGACTATTTCACTCCGTGGCCGGAGATCTCCGGGCTCCTGGCCTCCGGCGGAGTGATGGTCATGCTGCTGACCTATGGCACCGTCGTCGTGCAGGTGGCCTTCCCGTTCACGCTCTTCAACCGGAGAGTCAAGAACGTCCTGCTGGTGGTCATGATGCTTGAGCACGCGGCCATCGCGGTGCTCCTGGGGCTGCCGTTCTTCTCGCTGGCGATGATCGCGGCCGATGCCGTGTTCCTGCCGACCGGCTTCCTGGTCGCTCTGGGAGCCGTGGTGGCCCGCGGGCGGAACCGGTGGAAGGGCGGGACGGACGGTGCCCCGCTCCCGGTGGAGCAGGGGCGCGACGAGCAGCCCCGTACGCTCGTCGGGTGAGCACCACCGAAGAACCGCTTCAGGAAGAACCGATTCAGTACGACGACGGGTACGCCCCGGAGGTCGGCGTCGGCCCGCACCCGCTGCCGTGGCCAGAGGACGAGCGGTACGACCGGGAACTGCTGGCCCGAGGCGACCGGCGGAACGTCGTGGACGGCTACCGGTACTGGACGCGGGAGGCGATCGTCGCCGACCTGGACACGCGCAGGCACGGCTTCCACGTGGCCGTGGAGAACTGGGGCCACGACTTCAACATCGGTTCGGTGGTGCGTACGGCCAACGCCTTTCTCGCGAAGGAGATCCACATCGTCGGACGCCGGCGCTGGAACCGGCGCGGCGCCATGGTCACCGACAGATATCAGCATGTGCGGCACCACCCGGACACGGCCTCGCTCACCGAATGGGCGGCCGCGGAGGAACTGCCGATCATCGGGATCGACAATCTGCCGGGTGCCGTGCCGCTCGAACGGACCGAACTGCCGCGTCGCTGTGTGCTTCTCTTCGGTCAGGAGGGCCCCGGGCTCACAGAAGAGGCCCGTCAGCACGCCTCCATGGTGTGCTCGATCGCCCAGTTCGGTTCGACGCGGTCGATCAACGCGGGGGCGGCGGCCGCCATCGCGATGCACGCGTGGGTGCAGCGGTACGCCGACGTACCGGCCCCGGGATCCTGACCTGGCCGTCGCGCCAGGGTTCCGCAGGGGAGAGTGTCCGGCCGGCATGCCGGGCAGCCCGGCCGGCCGGGCTCTTCTCGCCCCAGACAGCCCTCGGGCAGCCCGGTGTGCTCCCACCCGCACCGCGCTCGGGCCGGCCATGCTGCTGCGCGCCGGTGAGGTGGCCCGCCGGGTGCGGCAGTGGCTGCTGACCGCGCCCGTCGAGGCCCCGGCCCCCCGGGACAGGCGATGCCCCGGACGCCGTGGGCCGGTCCTCGCGGGGCGTCGCCGACGGACGCCGTGTTCCCGGTGACCGGCACACCGGAGCAGGTCGCCGAGGTGCTCCGCCGCGGCCTGTGAGGGCCGGCGGGGCGCCGGGCGCGGGCTCGTACCTGCCCGGCCCAACGCCACCCGCGCCGACCTCGTACCACCCGAGCCGGTCAGACCTGGCGGCGGACCTCCACCACACGGAAGCGGTTGGAGACGAAGGCGCCGTCGCACAGTGCCGCGTTCGCCGCGGGGTTGCCGCCGGAGCCGTGGAAGTCGGAGAACGCGGCGGTCTGGTTGACGTACACCCCGCCGGTCAGGTTGAGCGAGAGCTGTGCCGACTCCTCCAGGCAGACGTCTTCGATCGCCCGCTCCGTCTCCTCAGAGGTGGTGTAGGCCCCCACCGTCATCGCGCCCTTGTCCCGGATCGTGCGGCGCAGCAGCTCCAGGGCGTCGGCCGTGGAGTCGACGGCCACCACGAAGGACACGGGGCCGAAGCACTCCGACAGGTACGCCGGCTCCGAGTCCGCGGAGTCCCAGTACTTGCGGGCACCGTCGAGCTTCACGATCACCGGGGTCCGTACCGTCGCGCCGGGGAACTCCGGGTTGGCGACCTCACGGGACTCCAGCGCTACCTCGCCCAGCTCCGACGCGGCCTCCAGCCGTGCCTTCACGTCGGGGTTGACCAGGGCCCCCAGCAGGGCGTTCGCCCTGGCGTCGTCGCCGAGCAGGCCGCCCACCGAGGCGGCCAGGTCCGAGGCCACCTCGTCGTAGCTCCTGGGCCCGGACTCCGTGGTGATGCCGTCCCGGGGGATCAGCACGTTCTGCGGGGTGGTGCACATCTGTCCGCTGTACAGGGAGAGGGAGAAGGCCAGGTTGGACAGCATTCCCTTGTAGTCGTCGGTGGAGTCCACCACGACGGTGTTGACGCCGGCCTTCTCCGTGTACACCTGTGCCTGGCGGGCGTTGGTCTCCAGCCAGTCGCCGAAGGCGGTGGATCCCGTGTAATCGATGATCTTGATCTCGGGGCGTGTGGCCAGGGTCTTCGCGATGCCTTCACCCGGCTGCTCGGCGGCGAGGCAGACCAGGTTGGGGTCGAAGCCGGCCTCGGTGAGCACCTCGCGGGCCACCTGCACGGTGAGGGCCAGCGGGAGCACGGCCCGGGGGTGCGGCTTCACGAGGACCGGGTTGCCCGTCGCCAGGGAGGCGAAGAGGCCCGGGTACCCGTTCCACGTCGGGAAGGTGTTGCAGCCGATGACCAGTGCGATGCCGCGGCCCGCGGTGGTGAACGTCTTCCGCAGCTCCAGCGGATCGCGCTTGCCCTGGGGCTTCGACCAGTCGGCGGCAGCGGGGGTGCGGGTCTGCTCCGCGTACGCGTACGCCACGGCCTCCATGCCCCGGTCCTGGGCGTGCGGGCCGCCGGCCTGGAACGCCATCATGAAAGCCTGCCCGCTGGTGTGCATCACCGCGTGCGCGAACTCATGGGTACGTGCGCTGATCCGGGCCAGGATCTCGAGGCAGACGAGCGCGCGGGTCTCCGGGCCGGCCTCGCGCCAGGCACCCATGCCGGCGCGCATCGCCGGCAGCAGTACGTCCAGGTCCGGGTGCGGATACTCGATCCCCAGCTCCGGCCCGTACGGAGAGACCTCGCCGCCGGTCCAGCCGTCGGTGCCCGGCTGATCCAGGTCGAAGCGGCAGCCGCGCAGCGCCTCGAAGGCCGCCAGGCCGTCGGCGGGCGCGCTCTCGCCGTACGCCTTGGGGTGCTCGGGGTGCGGGGACCAGTACGCGCGCGTGCGGATCGCCTCGAGGGCCTGGTCGAGCGTGGGCCGGTGGGTCTCGGTCAGCTGCATGCGGACCAACTCCTCGTCGAGCTGGGCAGGGGAGGATGACAGAGTTAGAGTAACCGAACGATCGGTCGGTACAAGGGGGCCTGTCGAACCTGTGGACAACTCATCGGGGAGGATCGCCTCCATGACCGCCATCGACTCCACGACCGCGATCGACGCGAGCCGTACCGTCGCCGTCGTCGGCACCGGAACCATGGGGCAGGGGATCGCCCAGGTCGCCCTCGTCGCAGGCCATCCCGTACGCCTCCACGACGCCGCTCCCGGACGGGCGCAGGAGGCGGCGGCGGCGATCGGCACGCGCCTCGACCGGCTCGTGGAGAAGGGGCGGATGTCTCCCGCGGACCGCGATGCCGCCCGCCGCAGGCTTTTTCCGGCCGCCGACCTTTCGGAGCTCGCCGACGCGGCGCTCGTCGTCGAGGCCGTGCTCGAACTGCTCCCGGTCAAGCAGAAGCTGTTCACGGAGCTGGAGAAGATCGTCGCCGACGACTGCCTGCTCGCCACCAACACCTCCTCCCTGTCCGTGACGGCCGTCGCCGGCGCCCTGCGCAGCCCCGGCCGCTTCGTCGGCCTGCACTTCTTCAACCCGGCCCCCCTCCTGCCGCTGGTGGAGGTCGTCAGTGGCCACGCCACCGACGACGAGGCGGCCGAACGAGCCTGTGCGACGGCCCTGGCCTGGGGAAAGACGCCCGTGCGCTGTGCCGACACCCCGGGCTTCATCGTCAACCGCGTCGCACGCCCCTTCTACGCGGAGGCGTTCGCCGTCCATGAGGAGCGCGGCGCCGACCCCGCCACCATCGACGCGGTCCTGCGCGAATGCGGCGGGTTCCGGATGGGGGCCTTCGAACTGACCGATCTGATCGGCCAGGACGTCAATGAGGCGGTCACCCGTTCCGTCTGGGAGTCGTTCTTCCACAGCCCGAAGTTCACGCCGTCGCTGGCCCAGCGCCGGCTCGTCGAGTCGGGTCGGCACGGCCGCAAGTCCGGTCACGGCTGGTTCTCGTACGAGGACGGCGCCAAGAGCCCCCGGCCGCGGACACAGCCGCCCGCCGCCGCCCCCGCGAGTGTGGTCGTCCAGGGCGTCCTCGGGCCGGCGGAGCCTCTGGTCGGCCTGATCGAGCGGGCCGGAATCACCGTCCTCCGTGAGGAGGGCGGCGGCTGCATCACGCTGCCGGGCGGCACGGAGCTGGGCCTGGTGGACGGGGAGACCTCGTTCGAGTACGGCGACGGGATCATCTACTTCGATCTCGCCCTGGACTACGAGAGCGCGACCAGGATCGCGCTGTCGGCGTCCGCCGGCACTCTCAGGACCATGCCCGGAGCGGTCGACGAGGCCGTCGGGCTCTTCCAGGCGCTCGGCAAGGACGTCTCACTGATCGGCGACGTCCCCGGCATGATCGTCGCCCGTACGGTGGCGATGCTGGCCGACTTCGCGGCGGACGCGGTCGACCGCGGCGTGGCCTCCGCGGAGGACGTGGACACCGCGATGAGGCTGGGCGTCAACTACCCGGCGGGGCCCCTGGAGTGGGGCGAGCGGCTGGGCTTCGGGTGGGTCTGCGAGCTGCTGGAGACGCTGCACAAGCGGTACCCCACCGGCCGGTACGCGCCGTCCCTGGCGACCGCCCGCCGCGCATACGCCGACGACGGGGGGGAAGGCTGATGACCACGGCCAAGCGCGACACCTACACGCCGGAGACCCTGCTGACGGTTGCCGTGCGGATATTCAACGAGCGCGGCTACGACGGGACTTCCATGGAGCACCTGTCGCAGGCCGCCGGGATCTCGAAGTCCTCGATCTACCACCATGTGACAGGCAAGGAGGAACTGTTGCGCCGGGCCGTCAGCCGGGCGCTGGACTCCTTGTTCGCCGTCCTCGACGAGAGCGGCGCACAGCGCGGCCGCGCCATCGAGCGGGTGGAGTACGTCACGCGGCGCACGGTCGAGGTGCTGATGGCCGAACTGCCCTATGTGACGCTGCTGCTCAGGGTAAGAGGCAACACGAAGACCGAGCGGTGGGCCCTGGAGCGGCGCCGGGAGTTCGACCAGCGGGTCGCGGACCTGCTCAAGGCGGCCGCCGCGGACGGCGATCTCCGGGCCGACGTCGACATCCGGCTGGCGACGCGGCTGCTCTTCGGCATGGTGAACTCGCTGGTCGAGTGGTACCGCCCGCAGCCGGGCGGCGGCTACGACGGCGACCAGGTGGCGGAGACGGTGGTGCGGCTCGCCTTCGACGGGCTGCGTACGGCTCCCTGACCCGCTCGGTGCCCGCGGTCGCGCGCACCCGGGGCGGTCGGCGCCACGCGGGCACGATCCGTGTCCGGCGGAGACGGCGGCGGTGTCGGCCGAGCGGTGCGCGGTGGAGGTGGCGGCGCTGTCGGTGCGTGCGGTCGAGGCGACGTCCGGTCAGGTCGGCGGCGTGCGGGTCAGGGCGTTTCCGTGTCCGGAGCCCCGTCCGGGCCGGTGAGCTGTCCTGGTGCGTGGTCGAGGTCCGTCTCCTCGAAGACCAGCAGCGTGCGGGTCGACAGCACCTCGGGGATGGACTGCAGCCTGGTCAGTACGAGTTCGCGCAGCGTGCGGTTGTCGGGCGTGTGCACCAGCAGCAGCACGTCGAAGTCACCACTGACGAGCGCGATATGAGCGGCACCCGGCAGCGCCTGCAGCTGTTCCCGCACCGTTCGCCAGGAGTTCTGCACGATCTTGAGCGTGATGTAGGCAGAGGCGCCCTGGCCCGCCCGCTCGTGGTTCACCCGAGCGCTGAAGCCCCTGATGACGCCGTCGTCGATCAGCCGGTTTATCCGTGCGTACGCATTGGCACGGGACACGTGCACCCGCTCGGCGACCGAGCGTATGGAAGCGCGCCCGTCCGCCTGGAGCATGCGGAGGATGTCGCGGTCGATCGGGTCCAGCGGGCGTGGCACAGGCGTCTGTCCCGCGTGGTCCCCGCCGTCGGCCATTTGTTCAGTTGCCACGTCCCCCCGCCTTCCTAGCATGGACGACCTGTCTCCATATCAAGCTGTGGAGAACCGTTTGTCCACAGGCTTCCCGCGCCTGTAGCCAAAATGCGTCCTCGACCGAACAATCGGTAGGTGAGGGGCGCCACACCCGCGCCTCCTCGATCCGTTTCCTCATCACCGCTTCTTCATCGCATTCGTCGTCGCTCCCACGAGGAGGTGCTCGCGTTGAGAAAGAGCAGCATGACGGTCCAGGAGCTGCCCGGTTCCGCTGCCGCCGCCTACCGGCCCACCCCGCCCCCCGCGTGGCAGCCGCGCACCGATCCCGCGCCGCTGCTCCCCGACCCGGAGCCGTACCGTGTGCTCGGCACCGAGGCCGCTGCCTCGGCAGATCCCGAGCTGCTGCTCAGGCTCTACGCGGAGCTGGTGCGCGGCCGGCGGTACAACGCGCAGGCCACCGCCCTCACCAAGCAGGGCCGGCTCGCGGTCTACCCGTCGAGCACCGGTCAGGAGGCGTGCGAGGTGGGCGCCGCCCTGGCCCTCGAGGAGCGGGACTGGCTCTTCCCGAGCTACCGCGACACCCTCGCGGCCGTGGCACGCGGCCTGGACCCCGTCCAGGCGCTGACCCTGCTGCGCGGCGACTGGCACACCGGTTACGACCCGCACGAGCACCGTGTCGCACCGCTGTGCACCCCGCTGGCCACACAGCTGCCCCACGCCGTGGGTCTGGCGCACGCCGCCCGCCTCAAGGGCGACGACGTCGTGGCGCTGGCCATGATCGGCGACGGCGGCACGAGCGAGGGCGACTTCCACGAGGCACTGAACTTCGCCGCCGTGTGGAACGCACCGGTGGTCTTCCTCGTGCAGAACAACGGCTTCGCGATCTCCGTCCCGCTGGCCAAGCAGACTGCCGCGCCGTCCCTGGCCCACAAGGCCGTCGGATACGGCATGCCCGGCCGACTCGTCGACGGCAATGACGCGGTCGCGGTCCACGAGGTCCTCGGCGAAGCCGTCACCCGGGCCCGCCGCGGCGGCGGCCCCACCCTGATCGAGGCCGTCACCTACCGCATGGACGCCCATACGAACGCGGACGACGCCACCCGCTACCGCGCGGACAGCGAGGTCGAGACCTGGCGCGCGCACGACCCGATCCAGTTGCTGGAACGGGAGCTGACGCAGCGGGGCCTGCTCGACGACGAGGCCAGGCAGGCCGCCACCCGGGCGGCGGAGGCGATGGCGGCGGATCTGCGCGAGCGGATGAACGCCGACCCCGTCCTCGACCCCATGGATCTGTTCGAGCATGTGTACGCCCGGCAGACCGCGCAGCTGCGTGAGCAGGCGGCGCAGCTGCGGGCCGAGCTGGACGCTGAGGAAGAGGCGCGATGACCACGGCCGCGGTGAAGCCCGCAACCATGGCCCAGGCCCTGCAGCGCGCGATGCGCGACGCCATGGCCGAGGACCCGACCGTCCATGTCATGGGCGAGGACGTCGGCACACTCGGCGGCGTCTTCCGGGTCACGGACGGGCTCGCGAAGGAGTTCGGCGAGGACCGCTGCACGGACACCCCGCTTGCTGAGGCGGGCATCCTCGGCACGGCCGTCGGCATGGCGATGTACGGTCTGCGGCCGGTCGTGGAGATGCAGTTCGACGCCTTCGCCTATCCGGCGTTCGAGCAGCTGATCAGCCACGTCGCCCGTATGCGCAACCGCACCAAGGGCGGCATGGCCATGCCGATCACCGTGCGCGTGCCCTACGGCGGCGGGATCGGCGGGGTCGAGCACCACAGCGACTCCTCAGAGGCGTACTACATGGCGACGCCTGGGCTGCACGTCGTCACCCCTGCCACGGTCGAGGACGCGTACGGCCTGCTCAGAGCCGCCATCGCCTCCGACGACCCGGTCGTCTTCCTCGAGCCCAAGCGGCTGTACTGGTCCAAGTCCCAGTGGTCTCCCGAGGCACCCGCCGCGGTGGAGCCGATCGGCCGGGCCGTGGTGCGCCGCTCCGGCCGCAGCGCCACCCTCATCACCTACGGCCCTTCCGTGCCGGTGTGCATGGAGGCGGCACAGGCTGCCGAGGCGGAGGGCTGGGATCTGGAGGTCGTCGATCTGCGCTCCCTGGTGCCGTTCGACGACGAGACGGTCTGCGCGTCGGTCCGGCGCACCGGGCGCGCGGTCGTCGTGCACGAATCCACCGGTTTCGGCGGACCCGGAGGGGAGATCGCCTCGCGAGTGACCGAGCGCTGCTTCCACCACCTGGAGGCTCCGGTGCTCCGGGTCGCCGGTTTCGACATCCCGTACCCGCCGCCGATGCTCGAGCGGCATCATCTGCCGGGAGTGGACCGTGTACTGGACGCGGTGGCGCGACTGCAGTGGGAGGCGGAGGGCTGATGGCGCAGGTGCTGGAATTCAAGCTTCCCGATCTCGGCGAAGGGCTGACCGAGGCCGAGATCGTCCGCTGGCTGGTCTCCGTCGGTGACGTGGTCGCGATCGACCAGCCCGTCGTCGAGGTCGAGACGGCCAAGGCCATGGTGGAGGTCCCCTGCCCCTATGGCGGCGTGGTGACCGCCCGCTTCGGCGAGGAGGGTACGGAACTGCCCGTCGGCGCACCGCTCATCACGGTCGCGGTCGGGGCGGTGGAGGCGACCGGGTCGGACGCGTCCGCCTCCGGCGGCGGCGCGGCGTCCGGCAAGCCGGAGGCTGCCGCCTCGTCCGGCGCGCCCGCGTCCTCCGACGGCTCCGCCGAGTCGTCGGGCAACGTCCTGGTCGGGTACGGAACCGGAGCGCCCGCGGCGCGGCGCCGTCGCATCCGCCCGACGCCGACCACGCCAATGACCACAGCCACGCCCTCGACTGCGCCAGCTGCGCCGACGCACACCTCCGGCAGGGGCCGGTCCTCGGCAGCCTCGACCGCTCCGGTCACCGCCGTGAACGGCACTGGCACCGCTGCACCGGGCAGCGCGCGCGAAGCCTCGACCGATGTGCAGGACGGCCCCGTGGCCGTCATCTCACCGCTCGTCCGCAAGCTCGCGCGTGAGCACGGAGTGGATCTGAGAGCGCTGACCGGCTCTGGCCCCGACGGCCTGATCCTCCGGGCCGACGTCGAACGAGCCCTGCGCGCTCCCGAGACGCCGATCGCCGCGGCGCCCGCCACACCGGCCGCCGCACCCGTCGTGGCGGCTACCACCCAGGCCGAGCGCGTCCCGCTGCGCGGGGTGCGCGGAGCGGTGGCCGACAAGTTGTCCCGCAGTCGCCGCGAGATCCCGGACGCCACCTGCTGGGTCGACGCCGACGCGACCGAACTGATGTCCGCGAGGGCGGCGATGAACGCCGCGGGCGGGCCGAAGATCTCGCTGCTCGCGCTGCTCGCCCGCATCTGCACGGCCGCGCTCGACCGTTTCCCGGAGCTCAACTCCACGGTGGACATGGAAGCCCGCGAGATCGTGCGGCTTCCGGGAGTGCATCTCGGGTTCGCGGCCCAGACCGACCGCGGACTGGTCGTTCCCGTCGTGAAGGATGCCCACAGGCGCTCGGCGGAGTCGCTGACCGCGGACTTCGCCAGGCTCACGGAGGCGGCCCGCGAAGGGGCCCTCACCCCGGCGGACCTGACGGGCGGCACCTTCACGCTCAACAACTACGGCGTGTTCGGCGTCGACGGCTCCACGCCGATCATCAACCACCCCGAGGCCGCGATGCTCGGCGTCGGCCGGATCGTTCCCAAGCCGTGGGTGCACCAGGGCGAGCTGGCCGTCCGGCAGGTCGTCCAGCTCTCGCTCACCTTCGACCACCGCGTGTGCGACGGCGGCACCGCAGGAGGCTTCCTGCGGTACGTGGCCGACTGCGTGGAGCACCCTTCGGTACTGCTCCGCACCCTGTAGGGAGCAGGGAGCAGGGAGCAGGGAGCAGGGAGCCGGCGGAGGACGCGAGACCGAGAGGGCGCGCAAGGCCGCGGAAGGCGACCAGACGGCCGGCACAAGGAACCAGAAGGCCGGGTTGAAAGAAGTAGAAGGCCGCCACAGAGGAAGCACGAGGCCGACGCAAGGACAGCAGAAGGCGAACAAAGAGGCAGAAGCGGCAGAGAGATCGAACCGGGGCTCCCCGCTCCGACGGTCGCGGACCATACTTCAGGCATGACCGCGACTACGGCGTACGACGCCATCGTCCTTGCCGGAGGAGCCGCGAAGCGGCTGGGCGGCGCCGACAAACCGGCGGTGAGCGTGGGCGGGCGGCCTCTGCTCGACCGTGTGCTGGCCGCCTGCCGGGGCGCGGGGCGCACCGTGGTCGTCGGCGGGCGCCGGCCCACCGCGCGCCCCGTCGTGTGGGCTCATGAGGAGCCCTCGGGCGGCGGTCCCCTGGCCGCCCTCGACGCGGGAGTGCGGCCTACGGAGGCAGACGCCCTCGTCGTACTGTCGGCCGATCTCCCCTTCCTGAGTGAGAGGACGGTGCGGCAGCTGGTCGACGCCCTCGCCGAGCGGGACAGCGAGGCCGTCCTTCTGACCGATGCCGACGGCCGTGACCAGCCTCTCGTCGCCGCCTACCGTGCCGAGCCGCTCCGACGTGAACTTGGTCTCCTCGCGGTCGAATACGGCAGCCTTTCCGGGCTGCCGCTGCGTCTACTGACCGGGGAACTGGACCTGGCCCGGATCGAGACCGACCCCCTCGCCTCCTTCGACTGCGACACCTGGGGGGACGTCTCCACAGCCCGGGCCCGCATCAGGGAGCATGGGAACGTGCTGGACGAATGGATCACCGCAGTCAAGGACGAACTCGGTGTCGAGCTGGACGTGGACACACATGTCCTGCTCGACCTCGCCCGCGACGCCGCGCACGGCGTCGCCCGACCCGCCGCACCGCTCACCACCTTCCTGGTCGGTTACGCGGCGGCCACGGCAGAGGGCGGCCCCGAAGCTGTCGCGGAGGCCGCCCGCAAGGCGGCGGCCCTGGCCGGGCGCTGGGCGGACGAGGCCGCGGAGGCACAGGGAGAGGCAGGGACGGCGGAACCGCCCGGCCGCCCGGCCGACGCACCGGGCACGAGCGGTGGGGACGCCGCGGGATGACCGGTCACGACCGTGAGGCCGCGGCAGCGCCCGGCGGCGAGCGGGCACAGCGGGGACAGCGGGCACAGCGGGCGCCTGCCGGAGGGACCCCGCCTGACGGGGGCGATCTGGACGGCGTCGACGAAGCGCTCGCCCTGGTCGGCCCGAGGCCCCCTGGCGTTCCGGCCTCGAACGCTCCCGTCGGGGGTTCTGCCCCGCGTCGGCACGAAGCCGCTCCCTGGCCCGAGGCCCGGGCACTGGCCGCCCGTACCGGACTCACCGCACCGCCGCGTACCCGCCGCGTACCTCTGGAAGAAGCCGTCGGGCAGGTGCTCGCCGAGCCGCTCACCGCGCTGTGCGACCTCCCCTCGTTCGATACCTCGGCCATGGACGGCTGGGCCGTCGCGGGCCCCGGCCCGTGGACCGTGGAGGGCGGAGGACCGATCCTCGCCGGACATGGCGGGGGCGGGCCTCTGCCTGACGGCACGGCGGTTCGGATCGCCACCGGCGCGCGTGTGCCGCCGGAGACCACCGCCGTGATCCGCAGCGAACACGCCCGTGTCGACACCGCCGGGCGCCAGCTCCGTGCCGACCGCGAGGTGGTCCCGGGCCAGGACATCCGCCCGCGCGGCCAGGAGTGCCGCTCGGGTGACCAGCTGCTGCCTGCCTCGGCCCTGGTAACCCCCGCGGTGCTCGGCCTCGCCGCCGCCGCCGGATACGACGAACTGGTCACCTTCGTCCGCCCGCGGGTGGACGTCCTGGTGCTGGGCGACGAGCTGCTCACCTCCTCGCTTCCCCGTGACGGACTCATCCGTGACGCCCTCGGCCCGATGATCGGGCCCTGGTTGAGGGCGCTCGGAGCAGAGGTGCGGGCCACACTCCGCCTCGGGGACGATGCAGAAGCGCTCCACCGGGCGATCACCACCTCCGAGGCGGATCTCGTGGTCACCACGGGCGGTACGGCGGCCGGTCCCGTCGACCATGTCCACCCGGTCCTGCGGAAGGCGGGCGCGGAGCTGCTGGTCGATCAGGTCGCCGTAAGGCCGGGACATCCGATGCTGCTGGCCCGACTGGGCGCCGGACGGTATCTGGTGGGGCTGCCGGGCAATCCTCTCGCCGCCGTCTCCGGGCTCCTGACACTGGCCGAGCCCTTGCTGCGCGGTCTCGCAGGGCGGCCTGCCCCGGCCCCGTACCGGGCGCCGGTACGCGAAGAGGTGCACGGGCACCCCCACGACACCAGGCTCGTTCCCTTCGTGCACCGCGACGGAGAGCTGGTTCCGTTGCATTACAACGGACCGGCGATGTTGCGCGGGACGGCGGCGGCCGACGGGCTCGCGATCGTGCCTCCGGGCGGTGCCCGGCCAGGTGACGAACTGGAGGTTCTCGACCTCCCCTGGGCGACCTGGTCGCCTTGGACGCCCTCCGACGAGCCAGGAGGGTGTTTCACGTGAAACTTCCCGGTCACGACGCCATGGCCCGGCATGCGGACGAACATCTCGTCACCGGCCGTGTGAAGCTTCCTCGCCGGATCGTCGAGCAACCATTGCGCCAAGTGAGCAAGCGACTGCTCATGGCGCTGATGGTGCTCGGCGTCACCGTGATGATCGTCTACACGGACAGGGCGGGCTACAGTGACAATTCGGACGGGTCCGTCGACTTTCTCGACGCCGTCTACTACGCGACCGTCACCCTCTCCACCACCGGCTACGGCGACATCGTGCCGGCCAGCGACGGCGCGCGGCTCATCAACGTGCTACTGATCACGCCCCTGCGCGTGCTCTTCCTGATCATCCTGGTCGGCACCACTCTCGAGGTCCTCACGGAACGCACCCGGGAGGAGTGGCGGCTGAACCGCTGGAGGTCCAACTTGCGCGACCACACCGTCATCATCGGCTTCGGCACGAAGGGGCGATCGGCGATGAAGACTCTGTGTGCCACAGGACTGCGGAAGGACCAGATCGTCATCGTCGACCCGAGCTCCAAGGTGATCGACACGGCCAACGCGGAGGGGTTCACCGGAGTCGTCGGCGACGCGACCCGCAGCGACGTCCTGCTCCGGGCAGAACTGCAGAAGGCCCGTCAGATCGTCATCGCACCCCAACGTGACGACACGGCGGTGCTGGTGACACTCACGGCCCGCCAGCTCAACCGCGGGGCGAAGATCGTCGCCGCCGTCCGTGAGGAGGAGAACGCTCCGCTGCTGCGCCAGTCCGGTGCCGACGCGGTGATCACCAGCTCCGGCGCGGCCGGCCGGCTGCTCGGCCTGTCCGTGCTCAGCCCCAGCGCGGGCACGGTCATGGAGGACCTGATCCAGCAGGGCAGCGGCCTGGACATGATCGAACGACCGGTGATAAAGGCGGAGGTGGGCCGCAGCGTCCGGGAGACGGAGGACCTCGTGGTGTCCGTCCTGCGTGGCCACCGGCTGCTGGGCTACGACGACCCGGCCGCCAGTCCGTTGCAGCTCACTGACCGGCTGATCACCATCGTGCGCGCGGAAAGCGGCCCTGCCGCCAAGGGCTCGGAGTAGCCTCGCCGCCATGCATGCGATCACGATTCCCGAGCCCGGTGGTCCAGAGGCGCTGGTCTGGGCCGAGGTGCCCGATCCGGTACCCGGCGAGGGCGAAGTCCTCGTCGATGTCGTCGCGAGCGCGGTGAACCGCGCCGATCTCCTCCAGCGCCAGGGATTCTACGACCCCCCGCCCGGCTCGTCCCCCTATCCCGGCCTCGAGTGTTCGGGACGGATCTCGGCGCTGGGTCCCGGCGTCTCCGGCTGGGCCGTCGGCGACGAGGTCTGCGCGCTTCTGGCGGGCGGCGGTTACGCGGAGAAGGTCGCCGTCCCCGCAGGCCAGTTGCTGCCCGTACCCGAGGGGCTCGATCTGACGACGGCCGCCGCGCTGCCCGAGGTGACGGCGACGGTGTGGTCGAACGTGTTCATGATCGCCCACCTGCGTCCGGGCGAGACCCTGCTGATCCACGGTGGCGCGAGTGGCATCGGCACCATGGCCGTCCAGCTGGCGAAGGCCGTGGGAGCCCGGGTGGCCGTGACCGCGGGCGGGCCCGGCAAGCTGGCGCGCTGTGCCGAGCTGGGCGCGGACATCCTGATCGACTACCGGGAGCAGGACTTCGTCGAGGAGATCGAGAAGGCCACCGGTGGCGCCGGTGCGGACGTGATCCTCGACATCGTCGGTGCCAAGTACCTGGACCGTAATGTGCAGGCGCTCGCGGTCAACGGCCGCCTCGCCGTCATCGGTCTCCAGGGCGGGGTGAAGGGGGAGTTGAACCTGGGCGCGTTGCTGCGCAAGCGGGCGGCCGTCACTGCCACCTCGCTGCGGGGCCGCCCGCTCGGTGAGAAGACCGCGATTGTGGCCGCTGTACGCGAGCACGTCTGGCCGTTGATCGGCGCAGGCCGGGTGCGCGCGGTTGTCGACCGTACGGTTCCCCTCGCCGACGCGGCGGAGGGCCATCGCGCGCTGGAGTCGGGCACACATGTCGGCAAGGTCGTGCTGACCGCCCCCGACAAGGGCTGAACCCGCCCCCGGAGTCCGCCTGAACGGGCGAACGCCGTGCGACGTATGCAAGCCGCGTATGTGAGCGTGCGACGTATGCGGGGGTCGGCGGCGTATGCGAGCCGGTTGAATGCACGTGGGCGGTTGAACCGGGGAGTGCCGGTCGACCGGATGCGGGACGGGCGGCGTATGCGGGCCGGTTGAACGGCTGAGGGCCCGGCCACCACCGAAGGTGGGCCGGGCCCTCAAGCGTGCCGTGCGTCTACAGGTACGGCCCGGAACGGATCGGGCCGTGCTGACTGCCCTCTTCCTCGTCGTGCGCCACACCGGGCGGCAGAGCCCGCCGCATCTGCTCCAACTGCGCCCGCGCGGCCATCTGCTGGGCGAACAGTGCCGTCTGGATCCCGTGGAAGAGCCCCTCGAGCCAGCCGACCAACTGCGCCTGCGCGATCCGCAGTTCCGCCTCGGACGGGATGGCGTCGTCGGTGAAGGGGAGGGAGAGGCGCTCCAGTTCCTCGACGAGCTCGGGCGCGAGTCCGTCCTCCAGCTCCTTGACCGAGCCGGCGTGGATCTCCTTGAGCCGTACGCGGCTCGCCTCGTCGAGAGGAGCCGCCCTGACCTCCTCCAGCAGCTGCTTGATCATGCTGCCGATGCGCATGACCTTCGCCGGCTGTTCGACCATTTCCGTCACCGGGACCTCGCGCGACTCGTCGTCACCTTGACCGCCGCTGAGGGCCATTCCGTCCTGTCCCACGACGAGGACGTGGGGGCTCTCCTGCGACCGTTCATTCCTCGGCATCTCCATGCCGTCCATTCTCTCGTACATGCGCGTCACCACACGGTGTGCCCCCGTAGGAGGGTGATCCACCCTCCTACGGGGGCACAAAACCGCTGGACATCGACCTGCCGGGCGATGTTTGACCGCCGGATCGCCGACTTCCGCCGGCTACGGCGGCACTTCACGCGCCGTTACCTTCCACCGCATGCGGTCACCGTCCGCGGAACGCTGATCAGGGCCCGCGACGTCGATGTCACGCCAGGCCACCCGGAGGTGACCCCACCTCCCGGCTCATGCCGCCCCGTCACCCCGGCTCATGTCGCCTCGCGCCGGGCGAGGGCCCCACGGGAGCGGGTGACCAGGGCCGCGAGCAGTGCGGCGCCCACCGGGACGGCCACGAGCAGGGCGGCCAGCGTCGACCAGGGGACGACGATCGGCACGTACGGCACCGGCCCCGTGCCGCCCCAGCCCTCGTCGAGAGCCTTCTCGTACCAGTCGATCTGCTGACGCTTCTCCGTGAGCCGCAGTCCGACCGCCGGCAGCACGCCGGCCGCCGAGCCGAGGACCACCCCCATCGCGGCCACCACCCCGCACTGGAAGCCACTGAGGGTCCTGCGGACCCTCGGCGGGGCGCCGACCGCGGCCAGCGTCTTGAGGTCGGCCTCCGCGTCCGCCTGGGCGAGTCCGGTGGCGATTCCCGCGGCTCCGATGGTGATCAGCCCGGCGAAGACGGTCAGCGCCAGCAGAATGATGCTGTTCTCGCTGGTGTACCCCTCCTCGACGTGCACCTCGACATCCGTGCCCGTCTTGTCCAGCTCGCCGTCGAGCCGCTGACGCTGCTCGGTGCTCGGCATCGTGTCGGTCGTGTAGTACGCACCGAGCGGCACCGTGGTCAGGCCCGCCGCCTCGGCCGCGGAGGGCGAGAGCAGCATGGGCAGGCCGTACGACTTCGCCGTGTCCGGCATCTGGTGAGCGGTGAAACTCTTGACCTCGCCGGGGATCTTCTCGCCCTTCTCGAAGGCCCGGTCCGCGGCGTCCGGGTCGGTGACGATCCGGATGTCGACCTTGCCCCGGGCGTTGACGTTGCGCTTGTCGAAGGACACCAGCCCGCCCGAGGCGAGGGCCTTCTCGGCGGCCGGGTCGTCGATGCCGAGGACCTTGAGCAGCTTCGCGTCGCCGATCATCAGGCCGCCGTCCGCGTGGACACCGCCGCTCATACCCTCCTGGCACCGCCAGTCCTCGGCCAGCTCGCGCCGTTCGGCCTTGGTGAACTTCGCCGACGGGTCCTCGTCCGGTTTGGCGGGGTCCCAGGCCCACAGTGGGCACTCGTTCGCCTTGGGCACCACGACGTCGTAGCGGCCGCAGCCGTCTTTGCTGTCGTAGCGCGAGCAGCTCGCCCTGCCGACGACGACCCGGTCGACGTCCGCCCGTACGTCCACGGGCAGCAGCTTCTGCACGGTGTCGCGTACCGCGGGCACGTCCCGGCCGCCGCCCTCGTGGATCACCATGGACACGGCGCCGTGGGGCAGCTGCGCCGTGTACTCGGCCTTGTCCTGGGCGTCGTTGCTCGCGGCGTAGGTGGCGACGGCCACCGTGCCCGCGACAGCGGCGAGCACCGCGGCCACTGCGGGAGCCGTGCGTCCCCGGTTGCGGACGGCGTCGCGCAGTGCGAGCCGCGGGGAGAGCGGCAGGACGCGTCCGATCCGGCCGAACAGGCCCACCAGAGCGGGAGTCAGTGCGACCACGCCCAGCTCGGCGAGGGCGCTGCCGCCCGCGACGACGGCGAACTGGTCCGTCATCGTCGATCCGTAGAGCGCGATCGCCGCGCCGAGGGTCACCGCGATCAGGCCGATGACCGGCAGTACCCGGCTGCTGCGGCGCACCCCGCGACGGCCGGTGAGGGAGGCGAGGACGGTCTGCCGGGACGAGGTGATGGCCGGCACGATCGCGGCCAGGAGACCGGTGAGCACCGCGAGCAGGGCGATGCCGAACAGTTCCAGCGGCCGTACGTCGAAGTGACCGAAGCGCTTGCCCATGTACCCCTCGAGCACGGGCTGCAGCAGATAGGTGAGGACCAGGCCGAGGACCGTGCCCACCACCGCGGCGGCGACACCGATCACCAGACCGCCGCCGAGGACGATGGCCCTGATGTGCTGCCGGTCGCCGCCGTTGGCGCCGACCAGTCCGAGCTGGCGGCGCGAGCGACGGGCACCGACCGCGAAGGCGGGGCCGGCGAGCAGACAGATCTCCAGCATCGCGAGGCCGACGACGGTGCCGACCGCGGCGAGCGCGGCCGCCTTGGCGGCTGTGCTCTCCTCGTAGTTGCCCCACCCCTCTTCCTGGAAGAGCGGCACCTCCGAGTCGGCCGGCGGGTCGAGCGCCACGGCCCTCGAATCGACCGTCACGCCCTTGGTGTTGATGTCCTTGACGACGTTCCACGTGAAACCACCGGGAACCGTCGCCAGGATCGTCTTCGAGGAAGAGGTGTCGGAGAATCCGCCCGCCTGCAGCGCCTTGTCGAGCGGCGCGAGCATCGAGCCCGGCAGGGCGTTGATCTGGTCCGTGTCCAGCGCGTCCGGAAGCTCGTACGAGCCGACGATGCGGTACTCACGGTCGAAGCCGCGCGCGGTGACCGCCGAGCCCACCTTCAGGCCACTGCTCTCGAGGAAGTGGGTCGTCGCGGCCACCTCGCCGGCCTTCTGCGGCAGCCGACCGCCGACGACGTCCAGGATGCCCTTGGCCATCGGGTCGGTGGCCTTCAGCTCACGGATCTCGGTGTGCAGCAGACCGTGCCTGGTACGGAGCTTCGCGGAACCGGTCGTGTCCGTCAGTGTCCTGGCGCCCGCCGGCAGGGTCTTCGCGACGTCCGTCTTCCCTTCCGGCCATGGCTCGTCGGAGAGGTCGCCGACCGGGCTGTAGTTGCGGCCGTCCGGCGACTGCATGAGCGGCGCGCCGCCCAGACCGGGGTCGGAGAGCCTGCCGTCGGCGGCGCCGAGGGTACGTTCGAGGCTCTGCTCGGTGGAGAGTTCGGCACTGCGCACGGTGAGGTCCGCGGCGCTCACTCCGAGGATGGGCAGGGCGATCATGGACAGGACGAGGAAGCTGCGTCCCTTGGAGCGCCAGGCGTCGCGACGCGCGATCCGGATCGCGGCACGCCAGGAGTGGTACCAGGTCTTCACAGTTCGGCCGCCTGGCCGGAGAGCAGCGAGTCGGCCTGGCTGCGGACGGTCTGGTCGACGACCGCGCCGTCGCGCAGGAACACCACGCGATCGGCCCAGGCGGCGAAGCGCGGCTCGTGCGTCACGAGGATGCCCGCGGCGCCGGCGTCGCAGCGCGACCGCAGCAGGGCGAGGACGGACTCGCCGGTCTCGGAGTCCAGGGCACCGGTCGGCTCGTCGGCGAGGACGAGACGGCGGTCGCCCACCAGGGCGCGGGCGATGGCGACCCGCTGCTGCTGGCCACCGGACATCTCGTCGGGGAAGCGGTCGGAGAGGTGGCCGAGGTCCATCTCCTCGAGGGCGGCGACGGCTTCGCCGCGGGCCTTGCGGGCGGAGACACCGTCGAGCTCTCGCGGGAGGGCGACGTTCTCCGCCGCGGTCAGAGCGGGGATGAGGTTGTAGTCCTGGAAGACGTAGCCGATGCTGCGTCGGCGCAGCGCGGCGAGCGTTTTGCGGTCGGCGGTCGTTATGTCGGTGTTCTCGACGATCACCCGCCCGGAGGTCGGGGTGTCGAGGCCGCCCGCGATGGTGAGCAACGTGGACTTGCCGGAGCCGGACGGGCCCATGACGGCGACGAGTTCGCCGGGGAAGACGTCGAGGTCGATGCCGCGCAGGGCGTGCACCTCCGTGGCACCGCTGCCGTGCACACGGGTGAGTTGCTGGAGTTTCAGAACGGGTGGTTGTGACGACTGAGGCTGGTGTGAAACCTGTTCGGACACGGGTGGGTCCCCCTTGGACGGACGCGTACACACGAGCGGGTGTACGGAGAGCTGAGTGGTCGGCCGGGCGGGCCGATGCGGATCGGTGAGTCGCCCGCCGGCCCGGCCGGTACGTGCGGGCGGTGAGTGCGGTGGAGCCTGCCGGGACGGCTCCAGGGGTGTGGGTCCGGTCGGCGCGACCAGGGCCGCGGGTCTAGTCGGCGCGCGTGGGACGCCGGCCTGCGGCGGACGCAGGCGCCTGGACGGCCGGGGCGGGAGGCATGGCAGGCCCGGCCCCACGCCCGGCCGCGCCTGCGGTCGAGAGCCTGATGAGCCGGACCTCGCAGTGGTCGAGCCAGCGGGCCTCCGCCTCGGTCTGGAAGATCAGCTGTTCCAGCACGAGCAGCCAGGCGACGTCGTCCCGCTCCCGCGAGCCACCGCTCTCGATGGCGGCGAGAGCCTGGGCCTTGAGGCGCGTGTAGTCCTGCATCGCGTTCACGGTGTGGTGGCGCTGGGACTGGATGACGGCGCGGATGTCCACCCCCGGGGCGCCGACCGCCATCGCGAGCTTGATGGCCAGTTCGTCACGGGGTGGGCTGCTGCGGTCGACCGGGGTCTCGAACCAGCTGCGGAGCTCGGAGCGGCCCGCGTCGGTGATGACGTAGAGCGCGTGTCCCGCCTCGTCCTCGCCGCTCTGCTCGACCATGCCGTCGCGTTCGAGGCGATTGAGGGTCGTGTAGACCTGGCCCACGTTCAGGGGCCAGGTGGCGCCTGTGCGGGATTCGAACTCCGAGCGGAGCTGGGACCCGTAGCGGGGGCCGTGTTCGAGCAGGGCGAGGAGCCCGTGGCGAATGGACATACTCAGTATGTATACCGAGTATGCCGGGGCCGGCAACCGTCGTTGGAGGGAGGCCGGTCGTCCGCCTTGAGATGGACGTGGCGCTCAGCGGCGCCGCAGCCGCACGCCGAGAAAGCCGATGCCGAGGCCCATCAGAGCCATCCCGACACCCAGCGACAGCGGCGAGATCTCCTGGCCGACGGGCACGGGCGCCCCTGGTGGTGCCTGGTGGCGGGCGGCGGCGGCCTCGCTCCGGTGCGGCGTCGGCGTCGGCGCCACCCAGGCGTCGGCGGGCGCCTCCGACTCCGATGGCCCGTCCTCCTGAGGGAGGGTGTCCACGGAAGGCTCTCGGGTGCGGGTCGGCGGCTCCCCCTCGGCCGGCCCGGGCGGCGAAGCAGGCCGCGGGGACTTCGACGGCGTGGAGCTCGCCCCCGGCGATGTCGCCGCGGCCGGTGTACGCGAAGGTGTCGCCGGCGAAGTGGTGCTCGCACTCGGTGAGGGCGTCACCTGGCGGCCGGGACGCGGGCGTCCCTCACCGGCCTGGCGTCCCGCGAGCGAGGCCGAGACCGTCGGCTTCGGGGACTTCTCCGGGGCAGGGGCCTCGGGCTCCTCGGCGTGGGCGACCGGTGCGGCCGCCAGCAGCAGAAGCGAGGCGGCGGTGATCGCGCTTCGCGTGTGCAGTCCTGGAGTCACCGGATGACCCCTCCCCGTGCCGAGGTGTCGCTGCCGACATATCGGACTCAGGGTCACATGGCGGGGTGTCTCCGGCATCCCGGACGGTCGGCCGGGAAGCCGGGCACAGCACGAAGGCCCGGCACGCGGGGCGTGGACCGGGCCGTTCGCGGCGAGCGACGCCGTCGAGGGGCTCAGGCGCGGCTACTCCGGATAGCCGTTGGAGACCTCGATGGTGAAGTTGGCGTTCTCCGGATCGACCTCTGAGCCGGCGAGCGGGAACTGCGAGATCACGATGCCGTCGCCCCACTGGGCGTTCGGCGTCTCCTTCTCGTTGATCTTCCAGCCGGCGGCCTGGATGCAGGCTTTGACGGAGAGGATGTCCTTGTAGGCGAAGTTCGGCGCGTCGACCTTCGACGGGTCGTTGTAACTCTCGCGCGCGTCCGAGCACTCGGTGGTCTTCATGGTCCGCTCGCGCTCCGGCCCCTTGTAGCCCGCCTTCTCCGACTCGCTCGCCGTCGGGTCGGCGCCGGCCTCCGTGCCCGGGTCGTCCTTCCCGTTCAGCGCGATCGCCGTGATCAGGCCGCCGATGGCCAGCACCGCCACCGCGATCGCGGCCACGATCACCGGCATGTTCCGCTTACCCCCGCCGTTGCCGCCCGCGGGCGGCTGCTGGGGCGAGATCGTGTACGGCGGTGCGGAGGCGCCCGCCGGAGCCGGCGACTGGTACGCCGGGGCCGGCGTCGGGTAGCCGTAGTGCGGCACGGGCGCGGGCGCCGGGGCCGGCGTGGGCGGCCCGTACGGGCCGGGCTGGTACGGCGTCTGGAGGCCGCTCTGCGGTGCCGCGCCGGACTGGTCGAGCGGCGGGAAGACGGCGGATCCGACCCCGGCGCCGCTGTTCGCCGGTGCTCCGGTGATGATCACCGGAGCACCCGTCTGCCCGGCGCCCGCGACCCGCGCGCACTCGTCGCGCATGGCTTCCGCGCTCGGAAACCGCTCGTTCGGGTTCTTCTTCAGCGCCCGCGCCACCAGTGCGTCCATCGCAGGGGTGACGGATCGGTTGATGCTCGACGGAGCGACCGGCTCCTCCTGCACGTGCGCGTACGCGATCGCCAGCGGCGAGTCCGCGTCGAACGGCAGCCGTCCGGTCAGCAGCTGGAAGAGCATGATGCCGACCGAGTAGAGGTCGGAGCGGGCGTCCACGCCGCGTCCCAGCGCCTGCTCGGGCGACAGGTACTGCGGAGTGCCGACGACCATGCCGGTCTGCGTCATCGAGGTGACGCCCGACTGCATGGCGCGGGCGATGCCGAAGTCCATCACCTTGACGACGCCACGCTTGGTGATCATCACGTTGCCGGGCTTGATGTCGCGGTGGACCAGGCCCATCTCGTGGCTGGTCTCCAGCGCGGCCAGCACGTCGGCGGTGACCTTGAGCGCCTTGTCGGCGGGCATCGCGCCGTACTGCCGGATGTCCGCCGCCAGCACGGAGCCCAGCGGCTGGCCCTCCACGTACTCCATGACGATGTACGGCATCACGCCGCCGTCGCCCGCGGCGGAGCCGCTGTAGGTGACAGCGTCCTCACCCGTGTCGAAGACGGACACGATATTGGTGTGGGAGAGCTTGGCCACGGCCTGCGCCTCGCGCCGGAACCGCTCACGGAAGGACTGCTCGCGCCCCAACTCCGTATGGAGGGTCTTGATGGCGACCTGGCGGTCGAGAGCCGAGTCGTAAGCCAGATAGACGGAGGCCATTCCGCCTTCGCCGAGCAGATCGCGAAGCTGATACCGGCCGCCCGCCACGGACCCACCCGCATAGCGGCCCTGCGCGCCGTCCTGGCTCATGACTGTGCATCCCCCTCGGCGCGGTGGCCCGACGGACCGGTCCGCGATGGTTCCCTGCTGCTTGGTGATCCTTGTCTCGAGGCACCGAGAAATCTGGACCGTGATCCCGTATTACGGGGCAAGTCTGCCGCAGGGGTCCGACACGTCAAGCCGGTAGCCCGTTCCGTGACCGTACGCACAACAAGCGTCTCGGAAGCGTTACAGGAACCGGATGGAATTTGCGCCGCTCCCCGCGAAGAAGGTTTGATGGCCGGTCTCTCTCGGATCCCGGCCTGCCGCGCCAAGGCTGTAGCGTGACGTGGCACAGCACCACGAGCAATGGCACCCCCGCAAGCACGCTACGCGCGCGGACAGATACGACGGCGAGGACTGATGGCACCCGAACCCGGAGCAGACGGCAGCGGAGTGCCGGATTCTGCGGACGCCTGGGGTGTCGGCGGACTGGTCGGCGACGGCCGCTACCGCCTGACGCACCGTCTCGGCCGCGGCGGAATGGCGGAGGTGTTCGCGGCGGAGGACGTACGGCTCGGCCGTACCGTCGCCGTCAAGCTGCTGCGCGCCGATCTCGCGGAGGACCCGGTCTCCAAGGCCCGCTTCACGCGCGAGGCCCAGTCGGTCGCGGGCCTCAACCACCATGCGGTGGTGGCGGTCTACGACTCCGGCGAGGACGTCGTCGGCAGCCGGACCGTCCCCTACATCGTGATGGAACTCGTCGAGGGGCGCACGATCCGCGATCTGCTCCTCAACGCGGAGGCACCGCCGCCCGAGCAGGCCCTGATCATCGTCTCCGGCGTCCTCGAGGCACTCGCGTACTCGCACCAGCACGGCATCGTGCACCGCGACATCAAGCCCGCCAACGTCATCATCACGCACTCCGGCGCGGTCAAGGTGATGGACTTCGGCATCGCGCGCGCCCTGCACGGCGCCCAGTCGACGATGACCCAGACCGGCATGGTCATGGGCACGCCGCAGTACCTGTCTCCCGAGCAGGCCCTCGGCAAGGCCGTCGACCACCGGTCCGACCTGTACGCGACGGGCTGCCTGCTGTACGAACTGCTCGCCCTGCGGCCGCCGTTCACCGGTGAGACGCCGCTGTCCGTCGTCTACCAGCATGTGCAGGACATCCCCCTGCCGCCGTCCGAGGTCTCGGACGGCGTGCCGCCGGAGCTCGACGGTCTGGTCATGCGCTCGCTCGCGAAGGACCCGGACGACCGGTTTCAGAGCGCGGAGGAGATGCGCGGCCTGATCCAGTACGCGCTGCAGATGCTGCAGCAGCAGGGCAGCCACAACGGCGGCTGGAACACCGGCCCGGTGCATCTGTACGAGGACGGCACCTCTCCGACGAGGGGCATGGCCGGCCCGACCGTCGCGCACTCCGGGCACAATGAGACCTCGCAGGGCCCGATCCTCCCGCCGATGAACCCGAACGACGGCGGCTATGACGGCGGTTACGGAGGCGGGCCGCACGGGAACGGCAGGGGCGGGCGGAGCAAGGTGTGGCTGCTCGCCGCACTCGCCGTGGTCGCGGTCGTCGCGGGCATCGCGTTCGCTCTCAACAAGGCCGGCGACCCCGGCGGCAACGCCCCGGGCGACGGCAAGACGGTCTCGGACTCGCCGAGCACGACGCCGGAGACGACCCCGACGCCCACGGACGAGGAGAGCGAGCCGTCCGAGGAGCCGGACACGTCCACCGGCGGCAACCAGTGGCCGAGCTGGACCCCGTCGGACCAGCCGTCGTTCACCCCGAGCGCGCCGCAGACGCCGTCCGACGACCCGACGGCGACGGGCCCCACGGGCGACCCGACGGGCGACCCGACGGACGGCCAGAGCGAGGACCCGACGGGCGACCCGACCGGGGGCGACCCGACCGGGGGAGTCCCGACCGGCGGTCCGACGGGCGATACGGGCGGGGAACCCGGCGACGAGTGAGGCCGGCGCGCATCGCAGCCGCGGGAAGCCGCTGTACGCCTCACCCGGCGAACGCCTCGCACACCGCCTCGTAGTTCTTCGTCCACCAGACCGCCAGGGCCGACGCCGCAGGGAACTGCGGGTCGGCCCTTCGGTCATGCAGCCGGTAGCGCCAGCGCAGTATCCAGAAGTCGTTGAGCCGCTCCCACCACACCCGGTGGACGGCCGCCCGCAGTTCGTCCGCGTCGGCGCCCGCCGCCCGGCGGTAGGCCCGCGCGTACGCCCGCGCCTTCGTGAGCTCCAGCCGGCCGTCGGGCGTGACGAAGAAGATCGCCGCCGCCCGCACCGCCTCCTCCGCCCTCGGTTGGACCCCCAGCCGGTCCCAGTCGACGATCGCGGCCGGCTCTGCCCCCCGGTAGAGCAGGTTCAGCGGGTGGAAGTCACCGTGCACCCAGCCGCCCGCACCGCCCGGCGGCGGCCTGCGGCCGGCATGGCGTTCGAGCAGCGCGCGCCGCTGCAGCAGGCGGTGTTCGGCGAGAGTGTCGAAGGAGTCGCGCGGCCGCGCGGACCGGGCCAGTTCCAGCAGTTCTTCGATGAGGCCGAACGTCTCGTCGGGGTCGGCGCTGCCGTGCTCTGCGGGGCCGTCCGCGCCGGTGTCCATGACCTGGGCCAGGCAGGTGTGGACGAGGCCGAGGAGCGATCCGAGCCGCCGCGACTGGGCCGTGCTGAGCTGGGCGCCGGTCCGGTGGCGGCCCTCGACCCACGGGTGCAGCGCGTAGCAGTGGCCGCCGATCACGGCGACCGTGGCGCCGTCGCCGTCCTCCAGCGGCGGGGCGACGGGCACGTCGAGCGCCTGGAGCCGCCTGGTCGCCCGGTGCTGGCGGGTGATGGCCTCGTGGTCGCCGTCGAGGTGGTGCTTGAGGAAGTACGCGCCACGGGTGGTCGAGAGGCGGTAGCCGCGGTTGAGGAGTCCCTGGGCGACGGGTTTGCAGGAGAGGGGTTCGCCCGGGTTCTCGTAGCGGCGCAGCAGCGCGGTGAGGGGCGGAGCGGTATCAGATGAGCGCGGCACCCGCCAGATGTTAGATCACGGAATGTATCGCTCCGACTGCACCCACCACTGCGGCTCCTCCCGGGCTCCCGTCCATGGTGTGCACGGTGACGAAGCACGGCTCGATTCGCAGGTGGGCGGGCCGGAAATCCCGGTCGTCGATCCGCCGCGGGCACGGCCCGAGACGCTCCAGCTCCTCGTCCGTCGGCCGGACCGTCTCCGCGGTGCCGGTGAACTGCACCGCCCACAGCTCCGACGCCGCCGAGCCGAGGTTGTCCGCGCCGTACGCCACCACGCTGCCGCACCATGCGCCCTGGTGGTCGAAGGCCGCGTGCGGACGCAGCAGCACCCGCCCGTCCGTCACGATGTGGCGGGCGGGGCCAGGAAGGGCAGGGCGCGGATGCTGCCTGCCAGTCGACCGTAGGGCACGCGTCCCAGCAGTTCGACGGCGTGGAGTTCCTCTGAGGGCATGAACTCCACCCTGCGTGACCGACGACTCCTTCGTGTAGGGGCACCGGCCCCCGGTCGACGGGACCAAGGTCCCGGAACGGGCCGTGACGCCGTTAGCCCGAACGAGTGAGGACCCGCGCCGCGGCCTGCTGACGAAGTCGATCACCGGACCCGGCGTCGTTGGAGCCATCACCGGACCCGGCGTTGTTGGAGGGGCCATCGCCGGCCCCGGAGTCGTTGGAGGCCGTCATCGGCTCCGGCGGCGTCCACGAGGCCCCTCACCGGCCTCGATCGCCCGGTCGACGCCCGTCCGGCCTCAGCCCCGAAAGGCCACCCGCCGCCGGCACCGTTTTCTCCCCGGATCCGGGTGCTCAGAGGTGCTGGCGCTCCGCCTGCGTCCTCGCCACGAACGCGGCCGCCTGCGCGCGCCGCTCCATGCCCAGCTTGGACAGCAGGCCGGAGACGTAGTTCTTGATGGTCTTCCCGGCCAGATGGAGCCGCTCACCGATGGCGCGGTTGGTGAGCCCCTCGCCGATCAGGTCCAGGATCCAGCGCTCCTGGTCCGTGAGGTTCGCCAGGCGGGCGTCACCGACCGGCCTGCCCCCGTCCCGCAGCCGCTCCAGCACCCGGGCGGTGGCCACCGGGTCGAGCAGCGACTTTCCGGCCGCGACGTCGCGCACCGCGGCCAGCAGTTCGTTGCCGCGGATGGCCTTCAGCACGTATCCCGAGGCCCCGGCCATGATCGCGTCGAAAAGGGCCTCGTCGTCGGGGAACGACGTGAGCATCAGGCACTTGATGTTCTCGTTGCGCGAACGGACCTCGCGGCACACCTCGACGCCGCTGCCGTCCGGCAGCCGCACGGCGACATCGGGGTCGGTCGCAGGGATTCTGACCAGGGCGTCTTCCGCGGTGCCGGCCTCGCCGACCACCTCGATGCCGGGCTCCGCCGCGAGAAGTTCATGAACGCCGCGCCGGACGACTTCATGGCCGTCGAGCAGGAATACCTTGATTTTTCCTGATTCGTGCACAAAGGCCGTCTCACATATTGAGTCTTCCCGTGCCGGGGGTGGCCGGTATACCGTGCCCGTGTTCCGGCGGCCTGCAGGGCTGTGACCAGTGGTTGTTCCCCTATTTCTCGATTTACTTGGAAATCCAAGCAAAATCGCAGGTCAAATGGGGTTTCGCAGTAATGCTGCCCACTGGGTAACGTGCCTGTGACAGGACGTTCGCCGGGACACCTGTCACGCCCGACCTCCGGCCTTGCCGCACACACCCCGTGCGCGGGCCGGGACGCGGGCGAGCCGCACTGGCTTTCCGGCGGACCCCGGGGGCCGGACCGACGGAGGAGCACGCACGTGACCGTGGAGAGCACTGCTGCCGCGCGTAAACCGCGACGCGCCAGTAAGCGCGCCAGCGCCGCCAAGAAGCCGCAGAGTTCCGAGCCCCAGCTCGTACAGCTGCTGACGCCCGAGGGCGAACGCGTCCAGCATCCCGAGTACGACATCGACCTGACCGCCGACGAGCTGCGCGCGCTGTACCGGGACATGGTCCTGACCCGCCGCTTCGACGCCGAGGCCACCGCCCTGCAGCGCCAGGGAGAGCTGGGTCTGTGGGCGTCGCTGCTGGGCCAGGAGGCCGCCCAGATCGGCTCCGGCCGCGCCCTGCGCGACGACGACTACGTCTTCCCGACCTACCGCGAGCACGGCGTCGCCTGGTGCCGCGGGGTCGACCCGACGAACCTGCTGGGCATGTTCCGGGGGGTGAACCACGGTGGCTGGGACCCGACCACCAACAACTTCCACCTGTACACGATCGTCATCGGCTCGCAGACGCTGCACGCCACCGGCTACGCCATGGGCGTCGCCAAGGACGGTGCCGACTCGGCCGTGATCGCGTACTTCGGTGACGGTGCCTCGAGCCAGGGCGACGTCGCCGAGTCGTTCACGTTCTCCGCGGTCTACAACGCCCCGGTCGTGTTCTTCTGCCAGAACAACCAGTGGGCGATCTCCGAGCCGACCGAGAAGCAGACCCGCGTACCGCTCTACCAGCGCGCGCAGGGCTACGGCTTCCCCGGCGTCCGGGTCGACGGCAACGACGTGCTGGCCTGTCTGGCCGTGACCCGCTCCGCCCTGGAGCGGGCCCGCCGCGGCGAGGGCCCGACGCTCGTCGAGGCGTTCACGTACCGGATGGGCGCGCACACCACGTCCGACGACCCCAGCAAGTACCGGCACGACGACGAGCGGGCGGCCTGGGAGGCCAAGGACCCGATCCTGCGGCTGCGTACCTACCTCGAGGCCCAGGGCCACGCCGACGAGGCGTTCTTCAGCTCGCTCGACGAGGAGAGCGACACGCTCGCCAAGCGGGTGCGCGAGGCGGTCCGGGCCATGCCCGACCCCGAGGACATGGCGATGTTCGAACACGTCTACGCGGACGGGCACACGCTCGTCGACGAGGAGCGCGCCCAGTTCGCCGCGTACCAGGCATCGTTCGCCGAGGAGGGCAAGTAAGCCATGGCTGTGCAGAAGCTTCCCCTCGCGAAGGCGCTCAACGAGTCGCTCCGCAAGGCCCTCGAGACCGACCCCAAGGTCCTGATCATGGGTGAGGACGTCGGCAAGCTCGGCGGCGTCTTCCGTATCACCGACGGTCTGCAGAAGGACTTCGGCGAGGACCGCGTCATCGACACCCCGCTCGCCGAGTCCGGCATCGTCGGCACCGCGATCGGTCTGGCCCTGCGCGGCTACCGCCCCGTGGTCGAGATCCAGTTCGACGGCTTCGTCTTCCCCGCGTACGACCAGATCGTCACCCAGCTCGCCAAGATGCACGCCCGTGCGCTCGGCAAGATCAAGCTGCCGGTCGTCATCCGCATCCCCTACGGCGGCGGCATCGGCGCGGTCGAGCACCACTCGGAGTCCCCGGAAGCGCTCTTCGCGCACGTCGCCGGCCTCAAGGTGGTCTCCCCGTCGAACTCCTCCGACGGATACTGGATGCTCCAGCAGGCGATCCAGAGCGACGACCCGGTGATCTTCTTCGAGCCCAAGCGCCGCTACTGGGACAAGGGCGAGGTCGACACCGAGGCCATCCCGGACCCGCTGCACGCCGCTCGCGTCGCCCAGGCCGGCTCCGACATCACGCTGGCCGCCTACGGTCCGATGGTGAAGGTCTGCCTCGAGGCGGCCGCCGCCGCGGCCGAGGAGGGCAAGTCGGTGGAGGTCATCGACCTGCGCTCGATGTCCCCGATCGACTTCGACGCCGTCCAGACGTCCGTGGAGAAGACCGGGCGGCTGGTCGTGGTCCACGAGGCGCCCGTCTTCTACGGCTCCGGTGCGGAGATCGCCGCTCGTATCACCGAGCGGTGCTTCTACCACCTGGAGGCCCCGGTGCTGAGGGTCGGCGGTTTCCACGCCCCGTACCCGCCGGCCCGGCTCGAGGAGGAGTACCTTCCGGGTCTGGACCGGGTGCTGGACGCCGTCGACCGCTCGCTCGCGTACTGAGGAGTGCCCTGACCATGACGCAAGACACTTCCCTCCGCTTCCGCGAGTTCAAGATGCCCGATGTGGGCGAGGGACTCACCGAGGCCGAGATCCTCAAGTGGTACGTCCAGCCGGGCGACACCGTCACCGACGGCCAGGTCGTGTGCGAGGTCGAGACGGCGAAGGCGGCCGTCGAGCTGCCGATCCCGTACGACGGCGTGGTGCACGAGCTGCGCTTCGCCGAGGGCACCACCGTCGACGTCGGCACCTCGATCATCACGGTCGACGTGGCACCGGGCAGCGGTGAGGCGGCGCCCGCTCAGGCCGCGGCCGTTCCCGCCGCGCAGACCGAGGCGTCCCCCGTGGCGGAGGCCGCCGCCGACGCCGCGGAGGAGGACCGGCCGAAGGGCCGGCAGCCCGTCCTCGTCGGATACGGCGTCGCGGAGTCCTCCACCAAGCGCAGGGCGCGCAAGCAGACCGGCGCTCCCGAGCAGACCGAGGCCGCCGCCGCGGTCCAGGCGGAGATGAACGGCCACGGCGCGCAGACGGCGCCGCGTCCGCTCGCCAAGCCCCCGGTGCGCAAGCTCGCCAAGGACCTCGGCATCGACCTGGCGACGGTGACCCCGACCGGCCCCGACGGCATCATCACCCGCGAGGACGTCCACGCGGCGGCCGAGCCCGCGCCCGCCCCGGCCGCCGTCACCCCGGAGCCGGCCCCGGTCGAGACCGCTCCCGCGCCCCCCGCGGCCGGTACGCGCGAAACCCGTGTGCCGATCAAGGGCGTACGGAAGGCGACCGCGGCCGCGATGGTCGGCAGCGCGTTCACCGCGCCACACGTCACGGAGTTCGTGACGTTCGACGTGACGCGCACCATGAAGCTCGTCGAGGAGCTCAAGGCCGACAAGGACATGGCCGGGCTCCGGGTCAACCCGTTGCTGATCATCGCCAAGGCCCTGCTGGTCGCGATCAAGCGGAACCCGGGCGTCAACGCGGCCTGGGACGAGGCCAACCAGGAGATCGTGCAGAAGCACTACGTCAACCTGGGCATCGCGGCGGCCACGCCCCGCGGTCTGATCGTCCCGAACATCAAGGACGCGCACGACAAGACCCTGCCGCAGCTGGCCGAGTCCCTGGGCGAGCTGGTCGCGACGGCGCGCGAGGGGAAGACGACCCCGGCGGCGATGCAGGGCGGCACGGTGACCATCACCAATGTCGGCGTCTTCGGTGTCGACACCGGCACGCCGATCCTGAACCCCGGCGAGTCGGCCATCCTCGCGGTCGGTGCGATCAAGCTCCAGCCGTGGGTCCACAAGGGCAAGGTCAAGCCCCGCCAGGTCACCACGCTGGCGCTCTCCTTCGACCACCGTCTGGTCGACGGCGAGCTCGGCTCCAAGGTCCTCGCGGACATCGCGGCGATCCTGGAGAACCCGAAGCGGCTCATCACCTGGGCGTGACGGCCCTGAGGTCCTGTTCCACGTGAAACACCCGGCCGGGCGGCTTGCTCGGCCGGGTGTTTGCGTTCCTGCCTCCGGCGCCCCGCCAAGTCCCTGCCGGAATTGTCCTGTTGCGTGATCCGCCCGAGGGCGGCTCCACCGGGCCGGCTCCACCGGGTTGGCTTCCGCCGTCCGTACGGGAGTCGGCATGGCCGGGGTCGCCCGGTTTCCGCGTGGGGCGGTGGCGCGAGCGGGCCGTCGCGGACAGGGAGCGGCGGGAGGCACCGCCCGGGCCGCGCCCCTGGCCCGCACGCTCGGAGCCGGGTCGTCACCGGCAGGCCGTCGACACCAGGCCCTCGCCGCGTCCGCATCACGGACGCGACTTTCTGGTTGAACTCTGTTGTATCTATGCTGTGTGCATGTCCGCCGCCGCCGTGAAGCAACCCCCTGCCGCAGAACGCGTCTACACCCACATCAAGCAGGCCGTCCTCGACCGCCGTTACGAGGGCGGAACGCTGCTCACCGAAGGCGAACTGGCCGAAGCAGTGGGCGTGTCCCGCACCCCCGTGCGGGAAGCGCTGCTCAAGCTCGAGGTGGAAGGGCTCATCAAGCTCTACCCGAAGAAGGGCGCACTGGTCCTCGCCGTCTCCGCACAGGAGATCCGGGACGTGGTCGAAACCCGGCTGCTGGTGGAGGAGTTCGCGGTCCGCAGGGCGGTACCGGCACCCGCCGCTCTCGTCGCGCGCCTGGAGGAGCTGCTGGCCGAGCAGCGGCGTCACGCGGAGGCCGGCGACCTCGCCTCCTTCGCCGTCAGCGACCGCTGCTTCCACGCCGAGATCGTCAAGCACGCCGGCAACGAGATCCTGTCCAAGCTCTACGACCAACTCCGCGACCGCCAGCTCCGGATGGGCGTCGCGATGATGCAGGCCCTGCCCGACCGGGTCTCACGCAACTACGAGGAGCACGCCGAGATCCTGGACCGGATCAGGGCGGGCGACGCGGAGGGCGCGGCCGGCTGTGTGCGCGGCCACCTCGGCCGGGTCGAAGTGCTCGTCCGGGGCGCGGGCCGGTGAGCGCGACCCCGCCGTCCCTGCCCGGCGATCCACCCGGCGGCCGTCGAGCCGCCGCGGTGTGGGGCATCGGCGTGGCCGTCTACTTCGTCGCGGTCATCTTCCGCACCAGCCTCGGTGTCGCCGGACTCGACGCCGCCGACCGCTTCGGCGTCAACGCCTCCGCCCTGTCCGCCTTCTCCATCCTGCAACTGCTCGTCTACGCGGGCATGCAGATACCCGTCGGCCTCATGGTCGACCGGCTGGGCACCAAGAAGGTGCTCACCATCGGCGTGGTGCTCTTCACCGTCGGCCAGCTCGGCTTCGCGCTCTCGCCCTCGTACGGAACGGCACTCGCGGCCCGCGCGCTGCTCGGCTGCGGCGACGCGATGACCTTCATCAGCGTGCTGCGGCTCGGCTCCCGCTGGTTCCCCGCCCGGCGGGGACCGCTCATCGGACAGGTCGCCGCGCTGTTCGGCATGGCGGGCAACCTCGTCTCGACCCTCGTCATCGCCCGCATGCTGCACGGCATGGGCTGGACGGCCACCTTCGCGGGAAGCGCGGTGGCCGGGGTGCTGGTACTGGTACTGCTCTTGCTCTTCCTCTCCGACCACCCCGAGGGCCATGAGCCTTCCCCTGCCTTCGGCAGGGAGACCCCACTGCCCGCAACGCACGCGGGCCCCGCCTTCGTGCGGAGGCAGATCGCCGAGTCGTGGCGAGAGCCCGGCACCCGGCTCGGCATGTGGGTTCATTTCACGACCCAGTTCCCCGGCATGGTGTTCCTCCTGCTGTGGGGCATGCCGTTCCTGGTGGAGGCCCAGGGGCTGTCCCGCGAGGGCGCGGGCGGCCTGCTGACGCTGGTGGTGCTCTCCAACATGCTTGTGGGTCTGGTGTACGGGCAGGTCATAGCCCGGCACCATGCGGCACGGGTTCCTCTGGCGCTCGGCACGGTCGGCGCCACGGCGACCCTATGGGCGACCACCATTGCCTACCCGGGCGGCCCCGCTCCCATGTGGCTGCTGATCACACTCTGCGCGGTGCTCGGCGCCTGCGGGCCCGCGTCGATGATCGGGTTCGATTTCGCCCGGCCGGCCAACCCGCCGGAGCGCCAGGGAACGGCGTCCGGAATCGTCAACATGGGCGGGTTCATCGCCTCGATGACAACGTTGCTGGCAGTGGGACTGCTGCTGGACGCGACCGGTGGCGACTACCGGATCGCCTTCTCGTCGGTGTTCGTGCTGGAGGCGCTCGGGGTCGCCCAGATCCTGCGGCTGCGCGGGCGGACGGCGCGGCGTGAGCGCGAACGGCTGGTGGCCAGCCGTGTCGAGGCGGTGCACGTCCCGGTGTGACGACCGCATTCCGGCGTGACGGCGTGCGTATGCGGACACGGCGAGCAGGCCGAGCAGGAGGCGGAGCGGCTTGTGTACGGCAGGCATACGGCGGGCGTACGGCGGGCGTACGCAGGCGTACGGCGGGCCCAGCGGCTCAACGGCGCGAGGGCCGCCGCACGCGCGCGGCTAGGGCGTGACGGCGAACGCGCTCAGGATCGCCTCTGCCAGCTCCGCGTCCCCCTCCACCTTGATCCGGTCGGGCAGCGCGGTGGCCCGGACACGTCCGCAGGCCAGCCGGTAGTAGGTCTCCCAGTCCATGCCGATGGTCGCCTGGGGGCCGAGCGAGGGAGAACCGTCGATCGAGCCGCGGCCGTCGGAGTCCACCCGCACGGTCCGTAGGAACTCGATCGGCCCGTGAACATCGAAGACCACGGCCGAATTCGCGGGCGCGCCCGCCTCCTTGGCGACGACCTTGGGCAGACTCCGGAGAAGAACGTCCCGGGTGACGTACGCGCCCGGGGAGTCGAGGTTCCCCGGCTTGTTCAACGCGCACCGCAGGTCCTGCTCGTGCACCCACGTGTCGAACGCGCGCATCTGGTAGGCGAGTTCGAGCGTCTGCTCGGTGCCGAGCGGTGCCCGGACCCGGGTGTCCGGGCTGCGGCTCTCGTTCCGCAGCTGCCGGGCCCGGCGAATCATCGTGTACTCGAGCTCGGAGGTCATCTCCGGTGCCGTGTGGTGTCGGCGCACATCGACCTGCATCTCCATGTAGCGCGCGAACTCACTCCGCACATGGTAGAGATCGCGCGGCAGGGAGTGAATCGGCCGCGGATCGCCCAGCATCTCGCACTCCATGCCGATGACGTGCGAGACGATGTCCCGTACCGACCAGCCAGGGCACGGCGTGGCGCGGTTCCACTCGCCCTCGACGAGCGGTCCGACCAACTCGGCTATCGCTTCGACGGAGTGGGTCCAGGCATCGGCGTAGGTCTGGAGGCTGGGATGGACGGTCACGGGACCCCTCGGCGGTCGTACGCGGACAAACTGGACTGGCAGCGCTGTGGGGGTCCGGGGGTGGCCCCCGGATGAGCACAGTACGCTGCCCGAAGGCACCCCGGCAGTGCTTTCGTGTGACGATCGTAGGCCCGTGTTGACGGCTCGAATGCCAGGACGGTGGTAGTGTGCGCGCCTCCCTCATCCAGATCGCTGTAGACCCGGACGAATCGGTTGATTCCCGTAGGCGGCGCGTGGCCGCGCTCGTGCGGGAACAAGCGGCCTCCGAACTGGTGATCCTTCCAGAGCTGTGGCCCGTCGGAGCCTTCGCCTACCAGCAGTTCGAGCAGGAGGCCGAGTCGCCCACCGGCCCGACCTACGAAGCCATGGCCGAGGCCGCGAGCGACGCGGGTGTCTGGCTCCACGCCGGCTCCGTCGTCGAGAAGGCCGCCGACGGCACCCTTTACAACACGGCCCTCGTCATCTCGCCCACGGGTGAGCTCGCCGCCTCCTACCGCAAGATCCACCGGTTCGGCTTCGACAAGGGCGAGGCCGTGATGATGGGCGCGGGCGGGGAGTTGGTGACCGTGGCCGTCCCCGGAGGGCTCACGCTCGGACTCGCCACCTGCTACGACCTCCGCTTCCCCGAACTGTTCCGGGGCCTGGCCGACGCGGGCGCAGAGGCGCTCGTGATCCCCGCGGGCTGGCCCGCCCGCCGTCGGGACCACTGGACTCTGCTGGCCCGCGCCCGCGCCGTCGAGAACCAGGCGTACGTCCTCGCCTGCGGCACCGCCGGCACCCACGCAGGCGTCGAACAGGCCGGCCACAGCATGGTGGTCGACCCCTGGGGCGAGGTCCTGGCAGAAGCGGGACCGGACGAGCAAGTGCTCACGGTCGACCTCGACCCGGCGAAGGTCACGACGACGCGCGACGTCTTCCCCGCGCTGAAGGACCGCCGCCTGGGCCTGCCGGCCCCTGACACGCTGAGCTGACCGGGGCTCCGGCCGGCCCGGTGCGGGGCCAGCCGGGGCAGGCCGGCCCCGCACCGGCCCCGAGCGGGCCCCGCACCGAATCGGCTTGCCGCCCGCACAGGCCGGTTCGCGCCCCGACCGGCCCGGTCCGTGCCTTGTACGGAGCCGTCCGGTCAGCCGTCCCCTCAGTCGTCCTCCCGCTCCTTCTCCGCCATCCGGATCACACAGACGGCCACCGCGATCAGCAGCGCCGCGTCCGCGTCCTCCCGTACGACGTCCACCCCGTAGGTCTCCCGCAGGGTCAGCCACCGCCGCGAGATGTGCGCCAGCAGTTCCCCCTCGTACTCGACCGCGAACTCCCGGTCCAGGATCCGCCCGCTGACGTCCAGCTCGGTGCCCTCGGCGAGCGTGACCCGATAGTGGTTGCGCAGCAGCGACAGCCGCTTCCGGCGGATCGTGGCGAGCACGTCCCCGTCCCGCTCGACGGTCATCGCGCCCCGCAGGCTGAGCAGCTTCTGCCGCAGTGTGACCAGCACCCGTCCGTCCGGGTCCTTGATCTCCAGCGTGTCCCGCAGCCGCAGCGCCTTCCCGTCGACGAGGAAGGCATGCCGCCCGTGCTCGTCCTCGATCCAGTAGTCGTCGCCGATCGCGAAGATCTTGTCCCGCACCAGATATTTCATGGCGCAATGCGTACCCCGGCGGGTGCTGCTGGATGGGGTCATGGCCCCACGTGCACGCGTTCGGGCCCCGGACTGATCGGCAGGGGCGGCTGCCTGAGCACCGGTGACAGGCAATACACCCACGTCGACCTGCGAGGACGTGTCGTCGTTCTCGATTCTTGAAAATAGACAACAGGACATCGAACTCTTCCTCGCACTGGGTGTGTGCATCAAGACACGATCTGTGATCTGCCTCCGTCTGTCCCTCGACCGGGACGGCAGGACCGCGATCGAACGGCAGGCAGCCGACTGTCGTGCCTGGGCCGAACGAAACGGACTGCCTGTCCGCAAGGTCCACACAGACAGAGGGCGCTCCGGCTACAAGACCGTTGAGCGCAAGGGCTTCGACGCCGCGCTGGCGCCAGTCACGGCGGGCGTCGTCGGCACGCTGATCGTCTGGAAACTGGACCGGCTCTCCCGCAAGGCTGAGCTTGCCCGGTCCGAGTCCAGGAATCTCGTTCGCGCCCTGGGTGTGGCCCGGATTCTTGAGCTTGGGACCGCACTGACCTGCGGTGACGTGGTCCACAAGGTGGAATGACGACCCTATTGAGGCCCTCGAAGTCCGATGAACACCCCTGAGCCCCGTGTCTGCCGCCTGGGCGAGGATGCCGACACGGTGGCATTTCCGTTCCTGGCCACGTAGAAGTTCGTGCAAGTTGCTGGCACGCCCGGGTGGTCCGGAGCAAGCTCGTTCATGTTGATCGCCACCAGAGCGACCGGAGGACACCATGACGTTGCACCGGCTTGGCAAGGATCCGGAGAGCCCCAACAACGGTTCGCCGACGGTCTACTTGGACGACGAGACCGGGAACTGCATCCTGCAAGGGTGGCGCGTGACGGATGCGGAACGGCTGGCCCAACTGGACATCCCCGCCCATGAGACCGTGATCGAGTTCTCGAAGCGCATGATGCAGTTCTTCCCGGAGGTGAACGGTGGCGACGGAGCCGACGTTTGAGGACCTGTTCCGCGCCGCGAAGCGCAGCGCGTACCACCTGGAGATGAGGGACGCGTACGCGCTGGATCAGGACTACGCCGAGTGGACCTCAGGTAGCCGATTCGACCCGGCGGAACGTTGGCCCTGGTGGATCGAGCTGGTCTCCGCGTCCGTGGCGCGGGGCGTCGATGTCCGCCGGGCGCGCATCGTCTCCGAGCCGATCTCTCCGTACGTGCGCTACGAGTAGGAGCTGACCCGGCGGCCACAACATCGAGGCCGGGGAGAGCGTGCGATGGCTGCCCCGCCGGGAGACTTCCGGCCTGGCACTGCCCGGCAACGACCTGTGGCTCTTCGACGGCACGTCCGTGCTCTTCAACCGCTTCGACGGCAATGGAGAGATGACTGGCGAAGAGCTGGTCACAGACTCCGCCGTAGTGGAACTGTGTGCGTCCGCGTTCATGGCCGTGTGGGCACGGGCTGTCCCGCACGAGGACTACCAGCCGGTCTGATCCAGAGCAGTCGAACGTGACGTCATCGTGGCAGGCCGCTTCCCGTACGGGTTTTGGCGTCGGCCACACGAAACCGCTGCTCCGGCGTAGCTTCTGGGCCATGGCTACCGAGCACCTGGGCGATCGCATGGCCAGACTGCGCCGACTGGCGGACCTCACACAGGAGGCACTGTCTGAGCGCTCCGGCGTGTCCGTGGACGTGATCCGGAAGCTTGAACAGCATCGGAAGCACAGCGCCCGCCTCCCCACGCTCCATTCACTGGCCAAGGGGCTCGGCGTGGAGCTGACGGCCCTTCTGGGCGATCCTCCCGGCGTCCCCTCCAGTGGTGAGGCTGATCCGCCGCAACTCGTGGCCGTACGGCGGGCGATCATGCCGCCGTTGTTCGCTCCGCCCGTTGAGCCAGCGGGCGTGGAACGACTGTCGCTGCCCCTTCTGCGGGCCGAACTGGCAGAGGGATGGACCCTGTACCACACGGCGGAGTTCGGCCGTCTTATGGACGTACTGCCGGGCATCATCGCTGACGCGCGCCTATTCGCTGCGGTGGGGAACTCCGAGCAACGGGCGGCCGGTCAAGCGGCACTCGGTAAGGCACTGCAACTCGGCGGGCACCTTGCCATCCGGCTCGGCAAGACCGATCTTGCCCTGTCCGCGCTGGAGCGTGCTTACGCTGCCGCCGGGGATTCATCGGACCCGTTGCTTGCCCCGATGGTCTCGAACTCTGTCGCTTGGGCCTACCAGCGGCAGGCCCGGTTGGACGACGCCCGGAATCTCGCCGTACATGCTGCGGACGGGGTGGAGCGGGACCACGCGGGTACATCGGAGGGAGTCCGCGTATGGGGCGGCTTGCTGATGTCTGCGGCCACGTCGTACGCCCGCAGCGACGACTACGAGACCGCCAACGACATGATGGTGACGGCCGAGAAGGCAGCCGGACGCCTGGCGACGCTCCCGCCCCCCGCTGACGGCAAGCTGGTGTCGGTGTTCAGCCGGTCGTCGGTGCGCATCGAAAGGGTTCGCCTCGCCGTCCAGCATGAGCGGCCCGAGGAAGCGTTGACACTGGCTAAGGGCATAAGGCTGAGCAAGGACACCCCGCCCTCCTGGCGGACGTGGCTGCTCCTGGACGTGGCCCGTGCCCATACCGACGTGGGGGACGGTGCCGGGGCTGTGCGTGCCCTGGAGAGGCTGCGACAGGTGGCCCCAGGGTGGATGCGTCACCACACCTTGGCCGTGGCGATCGTCACCGACTTGTGGAACGGGCCGTCCCGCCCGCCAGGTCTGCGCAAGCTTGCGGAGTTCCTGGGGATCACCGGCTAAGGGCGTGAGAGTAGGACGTTCCGTCCCTGTGGATCTCACTCGGCCGACAGGACGATCCATGTATGACGGAGCCGACGGACTTTCACACCCCGCCGATCGAACTGCCCTTACATCAGTGGGAGCCGGACCCCGCCCCCGTGGAGGGGTGCGTCGGTTGCGCCGAGTTGGCCGCCGTGCGGACCCGTGCCCGTGCTGGGGGCGACATGACCACTGTGTCCGACTGCAATGTGTTCATGCGGCGGCACCCCGAGGGGCACTGATGGTCACCGCAGAGGACATCGGCCGACGCGTGGAAGATGACGCGGGGCGGGTCGGCATCCTGCGTGCCGTGATCCCCGACTATGAGGACCCCGCCGAACTGCCGAGTGAGCGCCGGAAGCGCCATACGGCGTTCCTATGGCCCGAGGGTGGGGGCCGTGAGTGGCTGGTCCCGCCTGATGGCGTGAAGCGCGTGTAGTGCCCCCGTGTGCGGCCCCGTCCGGCGACGGCGAGCGACACTGCCGGGCGGGCTTCGTGCCGGCGGCAGCCCGGTCATCCAGGGATGGCACCCTTGACGCATGAACGCTGCCTCTCCAGCCCCGCGCCGTGCCCGTGTCCGTGCCCCTGAGCTGATCGGCAAAGGCGGCTGGCTCAACACCGGAGGCAAGGAACTCACCCTCGCGGATCTCCGAGGTAAGTGCGTTGTTGTTGATTTCTGGACCTTCTGTTGCATCAACTGCCTGCACGTCCTCGACGAGCTGCGCGAGCTCGAGGAGAAGCATCGCGACACCGTCGTGATCGTCGGCGTGCATTCGCCGAAGTTCGTGCACGAGGCCGATCACCAGGCCGTCGTCGACGCCGTCGAGCGCTACCAGGTGCATCACCCCGTCCTCGACGATCCCGAGCTGGCCACCTGGAAGCAGTACGCGGTGCGGGCGTGGCCGACGCTCGTGGTCATCGATCCCGAGGGGTACGTCGTCGCCCAGCACGCGGGCGAGGGGCATGCGCACGCCATCGAGAAGCTGGTGGAGGAGCTGGAGGCCGAGCACGCGGCCAAGGGGACGCTGCGGCGCGGTGACGGGCCCTACGTGGCGCCCGAGCCGGTCGCCACCGATCTGCGCTTCCCCGGCAAGGCGCTCCGGCTGCCATCCGGGAACTTCCTCGTCTCGGACTCCACCCGGCATCAGCTGGTCGAGCTGGCGGCGGACGGGGAGAGCGTGGTGCGGCGCATCGGCGACGGCGATTTCAACGAGCCGCAGGGCCTCGCCCTGCTGCCCGACGGCCGCGTCGCCGTCGCCGACACCGTCAACCACGCCGTCCGCGCGTACGACCCGCGGACCGGCGCGATCGAGCTGCTCGCCGGGACCGGGAAGCAGTGGTGGCAGGGGTCGCCCACCGCGGGGCCCGCGACGGAGGTGTCGCTCTCCTCGCCGTGGGACGTGGCCTGGTGGGGCGACCGGCTGTGGATCGCGATGGCGGGCGTGCACCAGCTGTGGACGTACGACCCCGGGGCGGGGACGGTCCAGGTCGCGGCGGGCACCACCAACGAGGGACTGGTCGACGGTCCGGCGGCCGAGGCGTGGTTCGCCCAGCCGTCCGGGCTCGCGGCGACCGAGGACCGGCTGTGGATCGCCGACTCCGAGACGTCGGCGCTGCGCTGGATCGACCATGACCTGGTCGTGCACACCGCCGTCGGCACCGGTCTCTTCGACTTCGGCCACCGCGACGGCGCCGCCGAGCAGGCCCTGCTCCAGCACCCGCTGGGCGTCACCGCGCTCCCCGACGGGTCCGTCGCGGTCAGCGACACGTACAACCACGCCCTGCGCCGTTTCGACCCGGCTACGGGTGAGGTCACCACGCTCGCCACTGATCTGCGGGAGCCGAGCGGCGCGGTGCTCGACGGCGAGGAGATCGTCGTCGTGGAGTCGGCCAGGCACCGGCTGACCCGGCTGCGGCTGCCCGAGGAGGCGGTCCGTGTCGAGGCCGTCGCCCACCGCACGCAGCGCGCCGCCACCGACGTGGCGCCCGGCGCGCTGCGCCTCGACGTCGTCTTCGAGGCCCCGGCCGGACAGAAACTCGACACCCGCTACGGCCCTTCCACGCGGCTGCTGGTCTCCGCCACGCCGCCGGAGCTGCTGGCCTCGGGCGAGGGGGCGGGGACGGACCTGGCCCGCGAACTGGAGCTGAACCCGGAGATCACCGAGGGCGTGCTGCACGTCTCCGCGATGGCGGCGTCCTGCGACGACGACCCGGACAACCAGTACCCGGCCTGCCACGTCCACCAGCAGGACTGGGGCGTGCCGGTACGGGTCACGGAGGGCGGCGTGTCCCGGCTGCCACTGGTGCTGGCGGGAATGGACCGGGCCCAGTAGGCCGGGGCCGGGGCGGTCAGCGGGCGTTGGCCGCCTCCGCGAGGCCCTTCATCAGGTCTTCCTTGTTCATGCAGGGCTGGAGTTCGACATGCGCGCCCGGTTCGTGGAAGAACGGTTCGAGGACGACCGGCAGCTGGGCGCTGTCCTGCATGTCGAAGACGATGACGCAGGCGCGGCAGCCGTCGTGCGGGCTGAAGTGGGCGGCCTCCGGCTGCAAACGCTCGAGGATCCGGCCCCAGAGCTGCTGGACCTTTCCCGCTTCGGTAGCCTCGTTGGCCTTGCTCGTGTCCATGACGGCTCGCAGCATCATTCTCATGGCGTCGCTCCGTTCGTGTCGTGCCGGTGGCACTTCTGACGAACCCGGCGTCGACCGCCGGCGGGGCGGCGGCAACATCTCCTGCGCCGCCCCGGCTGAGCAGGACCGCGGCGCTCAGCCCTCCAGGAAGGCGACGAGCGCGTTCGCCAGCAGGTACGGGTCGTCGGCGCCGCAGAGTTCGCGGGCGCTGTGCATGGACAGGATGGCGACGCCGATGTCGACGGTGTGGATGCCGTGGCGGGCGGCGGTGATCGGGCCGATCGTGGTGCCGCACGGCATCGCGTTGTTCGACACGAACGTCTGCCACGGCACGCCCGCCTTCTCGCAGGCGGCGGCGAACACGGCCCTGCCCTGCCCGTCTGTGGCGTACCGCTGGTTGACGTTGACCTTGAGGATGGGGCCGCCGTTGGCGCGCGGGTGGTGCGTCGGGTCGTGCCGCTCGCTGTAGTTGGGGTGCACGGCGTGGCCGGTGTCCGAGGAGAGGCAGATGGTGCCGGCGAAGGCGCGGGCCCGGTCCTCGTAGCCGCCGCCACGGGCGAACACCGAGCGCTCCAGCACGGAGCCGAGCAGCGGGCCGTCGGCGCCGGTGTCCGACTGGGAGCCGTTCTCCTCGTGGTCGAAGGCGGCGAGCACGGGGATGTACGGCAGGTCGGAGCCGGCGGAGACCGCCGCCAGGGCGGCCGTGGCGGCGTGCACGGAGATGAGGTTGTCCATCCGGGGGCCGGCGACCAGCTCCCGGTCGCGTCCCAGATAGGCGGGCGGCTCGATCGAGTGGGGCATCAGGTCCCAGCCGGTGACCTCGCCCTCCGCGAGTCCCGCCTCCTGCTCGAGGAAGCGGATCAGGTCGCCCTCCTCGACGTCGCCGAGCCCCCAGACCGGCTGCATGTGGCGCTGCCGGTCGAGCTTGAGGCCGTCGGTGTTGACGGAGCGGTCGAGGTGGACGGCGAGCTGCGGTACGCGCAGCAGCGCCCGGTCGACGTTCACCAGCCGGTGGGTGCCGTCGCGCAGGGTGAGCCGGCCGGCGATTCCGAGGTCGCGGTCGAGCCAGGTGTTGAGGAGCGTCCCGCCGTAGACCTCGACGGCGATCTGCCGCCAGCCGTGGGCGCCGGTGTCGGGCATGGGCTTGACGCGCAGGTTGGGTGAGTCGGTGTGGGCGCCGACGATACGGAAGGGGGTGTGGGCCGAGGCGCCCTCGGGCACGTACCAGGCGATGAGCGCGCCGCCGCGCTGGACGTACTTGCCGCCGGTGGCGGCGTCCCAGACATCCGTCTCCCGGACCTCCCGGAAGCCGGCCTTCTCGAGCCGCTCGGCTGCCGCGGCGACTGCGTGGTACGGCGTGGGTGCGGCCGTGAGGAAGGCCATGAGGTCATCGGTGTGGCCGCGATCGAAGCGGGCAGGTTCGCTGCTCATGAAGTTCACCTTAACGAGGGTTACCGCCGGGCCGTAGGCCGGTTCGCGGAGTCCGGAACAGCGGGCGGCGCCGTCGCTACAGGCGGTCGAACTCGGTCAGGTCGGTGTCGATGTCGTACGGAAGGGGGAGCTTGACCCGGTCCCATGGGCGGGGTGCTCTGCCTGCACGACAGGCTACCCAGCGCCAACGACAATGCCGCCACCCGAAAGAGTCGGGCGGCGGCACCGTCTTGACCGGCAGCGGAGGCTAGAACGCGGCCTCGTCCAGGTCCATCAGCGAACCGTCGACCGTCTCGGCGAGCGCGCGCTCGACGGAGACGCCCGGCAGGACGTTGGCGGCGAAGAACTTCGCGGCCGCGATCTTGCCCTGGTAGAAGGGGACGTCCTTGGCGGAGGCGGTCTCCAGCTTCTCGGCGGCGACGGCCGCGCCGCGGAGCAGCAGGTAGGCGACGACCACGTCACCGGAGGCCATCAGCAGGCGGGTGGTGTTGAGGCCCACCTTGTAGATGTTCTTGACGTCCTCGCCGGTGGCGATGAGGTCGTTGGTCATCGTGCCGACGATCGCCTCGAGGTCCACGGCGGCCTTGGCGAGCGCATCGCGGGCGCCGGCCAGCTCGTCGCCGCCGGTGCCGACCGCGAGAAACTTCTTGATCTCCTCGGAGAGGGTGTTCAGCGCCTGGCCCTGGTCGCGGACGATCTTCCGGAAGAAGTAGTCCTGGCCCTGGATGGCGGTGGTGCCCTCGTAGAGGGTGTCGATCTTGGCGTCGCGGATGTACTGCTCGATCGGGTACTCCTGCAGGTAGCCCGAACCGCCGAAGGTCTGCAGCGACTGGGCCAGCTGCTCGTACGACCGCTCGGAGCCGTAGCCCTTGACGATCGGCAGCAGCAGGTCGTTGAGCGCCACCAGCGACTTGGCGTCCTCGCCCGCGGCCTCCTTGAGGGCGATCTCGTCCTGGATGGAGGCGGTGTACAGCACCAGGGCGCGCATGCCCTCGGCGTACGCCTTCTGCGTCATCAGGGAGCGGCGCACGTCGGGGTGGTGCGTGATGGTGACCTTGGGGGCGGTCTTGTCCGCGAAGTTCTTCAGGTCGGGGCCCTGGACGCGCTCCTTGGCGTACTCCAGCGCGTTCAGGTAGCCGGTGGAGAGGGTGGCGATGGCCTTCGTGCCGACCATCATCCGCGCGAACTCGATGATCATGAACATCTGGCGGATGCCGTCGTGCTTGTCGCCGATCAGCCAGCCCTTGGCGGGGTGCTGGTCGCCGAAGGTCATCTCGCAGGTGTTCGACGCCTTGAGGCCCATCTTGTGCTCGACGTTCGTCGCGTAGACGCCGTTGCGCTCGCCCAGCTCGCCGGTCTCCCAGTCGAAGTGGTACTTGGGCACGAGGAAGAGGGAGAGGCCCTTGGTGCCGGGGCCGTGGCCCTCGGGGCGCGCCAGCACGTAGTGGAGGATGTTCTCCTCCATGTCGTGCTCACCGGAGGTGATGAAGCGCTTGACGCCCTCGATGTGCCAGGAGCCGTCGTCCTGCTGGACGGCCTTGGTGCGGCCGGCGCCGACGTCCGAGCCGGCGTCCGGCTCGGTGAGGACCATGGTGGAGCCCCAGCGCTTCTCGACGGCTATCTCGGCGACCTTCTTCTGCGCCTCGTTGCCCTCCTGGAAGAGGATGCCGGCGAAGGCGGGGCCGGAGGAGTACATCCAGACGGCCGGGTTCGAGCCGAGCAGCAGCTCCGCGTAGGACCAGATCAGGGAGCGGGGCGAGGTGGTGCCGCCGATCTCCTCCGGCAGGCCCAGGCGCCAGTACTCGGAGTCCATGAAGGCTTTGTAGCTCTTCTTGAAGCTCTCGGGGACCGGGGCGGTGTTGGTCGCGGGGTCGAACACCGGCGGGTTGCGGTCGGCGTCGGCGAACGACTCGGCGAGCTCGTTCTCCGCGAGGCGGGCGATCTCCTCGAGGATCGACTTGGCGGTGTCGACGTCCATCTCCGCGAACGGGCCGGTGCCGTACAGCTTGTCGCGCCCGAGGACCTCGAAGAGGTTGAACTCGATGTCGCGGAGATTCGACTTGTAGTGCCCCATGGCGACGGCTCCGTAAAGATCGGAAGTTGGATTTCTCATCCACGTACCAGCAAGTAGCTACGATGATGCTACCCGTCGGTAATAAGATGCAACCCCGGCCGGTCATCTGTGACGAGACTCGCGGCGGGCGCAGCCGGTCGATCGCCCCGCACCGGCGCGCAACCGCCCGCCGGCAGCAGGGCCGCGCCCGTGCCGATCACGCCGTGGCCAGGGGCGATCCACCAGGGGTCGGCCGGGGAGCGCGTGGCCGCTCTCCGATCGGGGTCCGTCCGCCCGTCGTGGCGCGCCAACACCGGGTCGGTCCGCTCCGCGGGGCGGTACGACGGCATGGCGTCCGCACGAATGCGGAGGTGGTCCGCTCCGCGGGGCGGTACGACGGCATGCCGTCCCGACGGGCCCGCAGCGCGTCCTCGGCGGCTCGGCGGCGGGCCCGGCCGTCCGCCCGCGCCCGGGCCTCCCCCGGTGCGGTGCCACACGGTGCCGCCTTTCGGCGGCCGGGCCGCACGGCACTCGACGCGGGTGGAGGCGCGCGTCTCCGGGCCGGGCGCCGCTCTGCCGGTCGCGGTCACCGGGCGGCCCGCGACGACCGGCGGCGATCCCGCCGCCCTTCCACGCCGCGCCCGCGGTCCTTACGCGGTTCCCGTCCATGGCGGCCCCCCGTCGAACGTGCGGTCAGGATACGGGCGGTGGCCCCGCGGAGTGTGTGCGTTCAGTACCCTTGCGGGCATGTACGGCTACGACCAGGCCCCGGGCGCGCAGCAGCAGTACGTGCCCCAGCAGCCCTCCTACGGGGGGCAGCCGCTGTACCCCGAGCCGTCGCCGCCGTCCCTGGCGGACGCGGTGCGGGCCTTCACGACGGGGTCGATGTCGGCCGAGGACTTCCAGCAGATCTTCGCGACGTCGAAGGTCTACTGCCCGCGCGGCGACAACCCGGGCTTCCTGGCGCTGCACAACACCCAGCAGCCGGTCATCCCGATGTTCACGACGCTCAAGGAGCTGCGCAGGTACGCCGGCAAGGAGTCCAAGTACTTCGTGATCACCGGTGCCGAGGTGATCGACCTGCTGCCGACCGGGTACGGCTTCGTCCTCGACATGGAGGGGGACCACCGGATGGTCTTCGACGCGAAGGCGGTCGAGCAGATGGTCGACTTCGCGATGCGACGGATGTACGGCTGACCCGCCCGCGAGGCCCGCATCTTCGACGCCCGGAAGGAATTCCTTCCGGGCGTTGGTCGTTCCGGGTGGCAAGAAGTTCATTGTTCAACTAAAGTGGTCGAACAAGGAGGTCCCGCCATGCCCGCAGTGACTGTCGAGAACCCGATCACCCTGCCGCGCGTCGCCGCACCCGCGGAGTCCGTGCCGCGGCCCGTGCTGGCCGTGTCCACGGCGCCGAGCGGCTTCGAAGGAGAGGGTTTCCCGGTGCGGCGCGCGTTCGCCGGGATCAACTACCGGTACCTCGACCCGTTCATCATGATGGACCAGATGGGCGAGGTGGAGTACGCCGCCGGAGAGCCGAAGGGCACGCCCTGGCACCCGCACCGGGGCTTCGAGACGGTCACGTACCTGATCGACGGCACCTTCGTGCACCAGGACAGCAACGGTGGCGGCGGAACCATCCGGAACGGCGACACCCAGTGGATGACGGCAGGCAGCGGCCTCCTCCACATCGAGGCGCCGCCGGAGTCCCTCGTCACGTCCGGCGGGCTGTTCCACGGACTCCAGCTGTGGGTGAACCTTCCCGCGAGCGACAAGATGATGGACCCGCGCTACCAGGACATCCGCGGCGGCCAGGTGCGCCTGCTGACCTCCCCGGACGGCGGCGCGCTGCTGCGGGTGATCGCCGGTGACCTGGACGGCCACGAAGGTCCCGGCATCACGCACACGCCGATCACGATGATCCACGCCACCCTGGCGCCGGGCGCCGGGATCACCCTGCCCTGGCGCGAGGACTTCAACGGCCTGGCCTACGTCCTCGCCGGCCGCGGCGCGGTCGGGCAGGAGCTGCGGCCGGTGCGGACCGGGCAGACGGCCGTCTTCGGGGACGGCGGCTCGCTGACCGTCCGGGCGGACGACGCGCAGGACTCGAACACGCCCGACCTGGAGATCGTGCTGCTCGGCGGACGTCCGATCCGCGAGCCGATGGCACACTACGGGCCGTTCGTCATGAACACCCAGGCGGAGCTGAAGCAGGCGTTCGAGGACTTCCAGAAGGGCCTGCTGGGCACCGTCCCCGCGGTCCACGGCATGTAGAGCGTGCGCGGCACGGCACGACGGCCGGCGGCCCTTCCCCGGCGGCCGGCCCGTCAAGCGGCTTGACGGGCCGGCCGGCCGTGGGGGCCCGTCAAGCCGTGCGACGGGCCGGCCGTGCGAGGGCCGGTCCACTCGTGTGACGGGCCGGGCCTCACTCCGGCGGACCGGCGGGCGGGACGGGTGCCGCCGCCGCGGCCGGGTGGCGCCGGCCGTCTCGACCAGTCGGGCGGCCTCGGCGTCGAGGGAGACCGTCCCGGACCCTGTGTCCCACCGCCGTACGACCGGTCGCGATGGCGGCCGGGACGCCCTCCGTACGCATTGCCTCACTTTGTTCCGGTCGTGACGGGACGGGACGTCGCCCTGGCGCAGGGGTGTCGCGTCTATGTCAATGGGCCGGGCGGGGGCCGGGCGGTAACCTTGCAAAGGTTGTGCCCACCCGAACCGCTAAGACTGGATGAACGACGATGCATCGGTACAGGTCCCACACCTGCGGCGAGCTCCGCGCCTCTGACGTCGGAACCGACGTCCGGCTGAGCGGCTGGCTGCACAATCGGCGCGACCTGGGCGGCATCCTCTTCATCGATCTGCGCGACCACTACGGCATCACGCAGCTCGTCGCCCGGCCCGGCACCAAGGCCGCGGAGGTCCTCGACAAGCTGACGAAGGAGACCGTCGTCCGCGTGGACGGCAAGGTCGTCTCCCGCGGCGCGGAGAACGTCAACCCCGAGCTGCCCACCGGCGAGATCGAGGTCGAGGCCACCGAGATCGAGGTCCTGGGCGCCGCCAAGCAGATCCCGTTCACCATCAACGCCGACGACGGTGTGAACGAGGAGCGCCGCCTCGAGTACCGCTTCCTCGACCTGCGCCGCGAGCGCATGCACCGCAACATCATGCTGCGCACCGCCGTCATCTCCGCCATCCGGCACAAGATGACCGCGCTCGGCTTCAACGAGATGGCGACCCCGATCCTCGCCGCGACCTCCCCCGAGGGCGCCCGCGACTTCGTCGTGCCGTCCCGTCTGAACCCCGGCAAGTTCTACGCGCTGCCGCAGGCGCCGCAGCAGTTCAAGCAGCTGCTGATGATCTCCGGCTTCGACCGCTACTTCCAGATCGCCCCGTGCTTCCGCGACGAGGACGCCCGCGCCGACCGCTCACCCGGCGAGTTCTACCAGCTCGACGTCGAGATGAGCTTCGTCGAGCAGGAGGACGTCTTCCGGCCCATCGAGAAGCTGATGACCGAGATCTTCGAGGAGTTCGGCGGCGGCCGCCACGTCACCTCCCCGTTCCCGCGGATCCCGTTCCGCGAGGCGATGCTGAAGTACGGCTCCGACAAGCCGGACCTGCGCGCCAAGCTGGAGCTCGTCGACATCTCCGACGTCTTCGAGGCGTCCGAGTTCAAGGCGTTCGCCGGCAAGCACGTCCGCGCGCTCGCCGTGCCGGACACCGCCGGCCAGACCCGCAAGTTCTTCGACGGTCTCGGTGACTACGCCGTCGAGCAGGGCGCCAAGGGCCTCGCCTGGGTGCGCGTCGGCGACGACGGCGGCCTGACCGGTCCGATCGCCAAGTTCCTCACCGAGGAGAACGTCAAGGTCCTCACCGAGCGCCTGGCGCTCGCGCCCGGCCACGCGGTCTTCTTCGGCGCCGGAGACTTCGACGAGGTCTCGAAGATCATGGGCGCGGTCCGGGTGGAGGCCGCCAAGCGCGCCGGCCACTTCGAGGAGAACGTCTTCCGCTTCTGCTGGATCGTCGACTTCCCGATGTACGAGAAGGACGAGGAGACCGGCAGGATCGACTTCTCGCACAACCCCTTCTCGATGCCGCAGGGCGGCCTCGAAGCCCTGGAGACCCAGGACCCGCTGGACATCCTCGGCTGGCAGTACGACATCGTATGCAACGGCGTCGAGCTGTCCTCCGGTGCGATCCGGAACCACGAGCCCGAGATCATGTTCAAGGCGTTCGAGATCGCCGGCTACACCCGCGAGACCGTCGAGCACGAGTTCGCCGGCATGCTCCGCGCCTTCGAGTACGGCGCCCCGCCGCACGGCGGCATCGCCCCCGGTATCGACCGCATCGTGATGCTGCTGGCCGACGAGCCGAACATCCGCGAGACCATCGCCTTCCCGCTCAACGGAAACGCGCAGGACCTGCTGATGGGCGCGCCCACCGAGCTGGACGAGGCACGCCTGCGCGAGCTGAACATCCAGTTGCGCAAGCCGGTCGCCAAGTCCGGCGAGTAGCGCCCGCGAAGCGCCGCAGGACGACGGCCCGTACGACCCGCTGCCCGGGTGGTGCGGGCCGTCGTCGTGTCCGTGCGGCCGTGGTGATGCGGGCCGTCGTCGTGTCCGTACGACCCGCCCGGGTGGTGCCTGCCGTCGTCGGGACCATGCGGCCGTGGTGGCCGATGACCGGTGGACAACCGATCAATAAGGGAAGGAAGCCCTCGCCCTCTAGCGTCCGGCGTGCAAGGAGAACACCGGCGAAGGAGAACACCGGCGAAGGGGGACATCGCAAGGGGTACCGCACTGATCAGGACCGTGCTGACGTTTGTCGCGGGGGCGGCGCTGGTGGTCGGCGTGCCGGCCGTCGCGGCGGCCTGCTCGGCCCGGCCCCGCTGGCGGTCGGCGACGGCCAGCTTGCAGGACGTCAGCGCCGGCCCGTGGGCGTCGTCGGTGGACCGGAAGACGGCCTCCGCCTCCTCCAGCAGCCTTACGGCTTCGGGGAGTTCGCCCCGGTAGAGGGTCACGGCTCCCTCGGCGAGCATGGCCCCCTCGCCGCGCCGGTCGGCGGCGGCGCGGGCCGCCGCAAGGCCCTGCTCGCACACGTGCCGCCAGTCGTCGGTGTTGTTGCGGATCTCGGAGAAGCCCGCCATGGACGCGGCCAGGTCCCAGGCGAGGGGCGCGAGGCCGAGCCGCGCCGCCTGGTCGACGACGGAGACGAGACCGTGCCGTTCTGCCTCGAACCAGTCCAGGGGGCGGGCCAGCAGGTCCTCCATGAGGTCCTGGTCAGCGCGGGCCCGCGCCACAGCTCCAGGGCGTCCTTGTACGCTTCCGCGGCCTCGTCCGGCCGGCCCGCCGCGGCCCTCCGGGCCGCCAACGGCGGGGGAGACGGCGGGGCCGATGAGGGAGGGAGACGGCGGAGGGAGACGCGGCGGACGCAGACGGCTGAGGGAAACGGCAGAGGGCCCGGAACCATCGGCCCATCGGTTCCGGGCCCTCGCGTACGCCTGACCGGTCGTGTTGAGCGTCCTACGCCTTCTTCGGCTCCTCCAGCCGCGGGAACAGCACCGCGCCCTTCGTGACCGTCGCGCCCGCCGGGAGCCGGCCCCACTCGCCCGCTTCCTGGACCTTCTGGTCCGCGAGGGCGCCCAGCCCGGCCTCCGCGCCCAGGGACTCCCACAGCTTCTGGGACGTCTCCGGCATGACGGGGTTGAGCAGGACCGCGACCGCGCGCAGGGACTCCGCCGCCGTGTAGAGGATGGTCGCCAGCCGCGCCCGGCCCTCCGGGGAATCGTCCTTGGCGACCTTCCACGGCTCCTGCTCCGTGATGTAGCCGTTGACCTGCTTCACGAACTCGAAGATGCTCAGGATGCCGCCCTGGAAGTCCAGCTCCTCGCCGATCTTCCGGTCCGCCTCCGCGACCGCCTTCGCCAGGCCGTCCTGGACCGCCTTCTCCGCCTCACCGGCAGCCGTGGCCTCGGGCAGAGCGCCGTCGAAGTACTTGCCGACCATCGCCGCTACGCGCGAGGCGAGGTTCCCGTAGTCGTTGGCGAGCTCGGAGGTGTAGCGGGCGGTGAAGTCCTCCCAGGAGAACGAACCGTCCTGGCCGAACGCGATCGCGCGCAGGAAGTACCAGCGGTACGCGTCCACACCGAAGTGCGAGGTCAGGTCCTGCGGCTTGATGCCGGTCAGGTTCGACTTCGACATCTTCTCGCCGCCGACCATCAGCCACCCGTTGGCCGCGACCCTGCCGGGCACCGGCAGGCCCTGCGCCATCAGCATGGCCGGCCAGATGATGGCGTGGAAGCGAAGGATGTCCTTGCCGACCAGGTGCACGTTCGCCGGGAAGGTCTCGTCGAACTTGGCCTGGTTGGCGCCGTAGCCGACCGCCGTCGCGTAGTTCAGCAGGGCGTCGACCCACACGTAGATGACGTGCTTCTCGTCCCAGGGGACCGGGACGCCCCAGTCGAAGGTCGAACGCGAGATGGAGAGGTCCTGCAGACCCTGCTTGACGAAGTTCACGACCTCGTTGCGGGCGGACTCCGGCTGGATGAAGCCCGGGTTCGCCGCGTAGAAGTCGAGCAGCTTCGGGCCGTACTCGGAGAGCTTGAAGAAGTAGTTCTCCTCCTTGAGGATCTCCACCGGCTTCTTGTGGATCGGGCACAGCTTGGTGCCGTCCTCGGCCTCGATGAGGTCGCCGGGGAGCTTGTACTCCTCGCAGCCCACGCAGTACGGGCCCTCGTATCCGCCCTTGTAGATCTCACCCTTGTCGTACAGGTCCTGCACGAACTCCTGCACACGGTCCGTGTGCCGCTTCTCCGTGGTGCGGATGAAGTCGTCGTTGCCGATGTTCAGGTGCTCCCACAGAGGCTTCCACGCCTCTTCGACGAGCTTGTCGCACCACTCCTGGGGAGTGACGCCGTTCGCCTCCGCGGTGCGCATGATCTTCTGACCGTGCTCGTCCGTGCCGGTGAGGTACCACACCTTCTCGCCACGCTGACGGTGCCAGCGTGTGAGCACGTCGCCTGCGACGGTCGTGTAGGCGTGGCCCAGGTGAGGAGCGTCGTTGACGTAGTAAATGGGGGTCGACACGTAGTACGACTGCACGCCGTTCGCCCCCTGCTTCTCGGATCCAGTGGCCGCCATGGTCGAAATCCTATCGGGCCCACGAAGATCGACTCACATGCGTCGTCGGGGGCTTCCGGGGGTGCGCGGACGCACGACGGCGCCCGGGCGCGGAGGTACGCCCGGGCGCCGTCGGCTGCGCCCCCTGACCGGGCCTACGGGCGCCAGGCCCCGAGGACGCCCTCGAACAGCTCGGCGTGCGGAAGCTCCAGCGGCGCGGGGCCGGCGTGGAAGAACCCGGCGTTGTCCGCCTGGAGCTTGCGGAGGTAGTCGAACGCCTTGGCGTCGTGCTCGCCGAACGCCACGAACTGCCAGAACACCGGCTTGTCGGCCGCCGCCGCGAGGGCGGCGTTGGCGGCCGTCCTGGACTCGGGGGCGCCGTCGGTCTGGAAGATCACGAACGCCGGGGCGTCGGACTTCTTGTCCGCGTGCAGGGCGAGGACCTGCTCGATCGCGACGTGGTAGTTCGTCCGCCCCATACGGCCGAGCCCGGCGTGCAGCTCGTCGATACGGCCCTCGTGGGTGTCGAGGGTGAGCTGCCCGGTGCCGTCGATCTCGGTCGAGAAGAAGACGACGTCGACGGTGGCGTCCGCATCCAGATGCGCGGCGAGCGCCAGTGCCTGCTCGCCGAGCCGCTGGGCGCTGCCGTCCTTGAAGTACGGGCGCATGGACCCGGACCGGTCGAGCACCAGGTACACATGGGCGCGCGCCCCGGTCAGCCGCGCCTTCTCGAGCGCGGCGCCGGCGGCCTCGTACGCGCCCACGACGCGCGGCGCCCGCGCCACCCGGTCTGCGACCGGTGCGCTCTCAGCGGCCTCTGCGGCGGGTGCGCTCTCTGCGGCGGATGCGTCCTCGACGGCGGGTGCGTCGGCCTGAGGCGCGGGGTCCGCGTCGGCCTCGGGGGCGACCGCTGCGTCGGCCTGGCCGTCCGTGTCGGGGGCGTCGGGGGCGTCGGCCTGGGGGGCGGCCTCTGCGGAGGGGGTGTCCGTCTCGTGCTCGTCCTCGACGGCGGGTGCGTCGGCCTGAGGCGCGGGGTCCGCGTCGGCCTCGGGGGCGACCGCTGCGTCGGCCTGGCCGTCCGTGTCGGGGGCG